>JALYVD010000412.1 GCA_030853405.1 Acidobacteriota bacterium
AACGGTGCGCATCATTCCCCAGAGCGACAGTTCTTTTCACGCCGGTCTTGATCTATTCCACGCGAGGCCGGCAAGGGCTACAGTCTGACGGCAAGCCTGAGGGCGACTTCCCGTCCAATTGTCTCTAGCAGAACAAGAATTCTTCAATCAACGGCGGCGTTTGGTTATAGTCGCTGTAGCGTATCCACTTCGGGCGGACGACGAAGTACGCGATGCCGGGCCAGTTCTCGTGTGCCAGACACTCGGGCCAGGCCGCGAAATAGATTTCCTTATGGTGTCCGAGTTCGGGTCCTCTCGGCTCGCGGGCTTCTCCTTCGTACTGCAAGGTGATTTCGCCCTCCCATCCGATCACGAAAGAGGCCGCCGGATTCGTGGTCAGGTTCCGATATTTGCGTGACGTGTTGACGGTATCGAAGATGATTTCAAGTTCCGGTGTTACGGCGATGCCGACTAGCGCCGACTGCGGCGTGCCGAGAGGCGAGATAGAGCCGAGGACGCCGAGTTTGTGTCCGGCTATGAAGGCGACAACCTCGGAATGAGTCATTACATTCATCAAGAGTACGCTACACTCGAACGCGTGAAAAGAAGCTTTTATTCGGTGCTCGCACTCGCCTTGATGATTCCGCCGGCCTGGGCGGGGCAGAAACCTACCGTGGCCGAAGCTGAAGCGTTTATGGACAAGGCACAAACGGAGTTACTGAATCTCAACACCGTGGATGGGCGTACGAGGTGGGTGGAGGAGACGTTCATCACCACGGATACCGAAAATCTCGCGGCCAGGGCGGATGAGCGCGCGATTGCGCGGACCACTGAACTGGTGAATGAGTCCAAACGATTCGATGGGCTGGCGATGCCAGCCGATTTGAAGCGGAAATTCGACTTGCTGAAGCTCAGCTTGACCATGCCCGCGCCCAGCGACGCGAAACTTCGCGGCGAATTGACGGACATTGCCAGTTCGCTCGAAGGCAGCTATGGGAGCGGGAAATACTGCGCGGGCGGCGACCAGTCGAAGTGCCTGGGCGTGGACGAACTTGGGGTGCAGATGGCCCAGAGCCGCGATCCGAAAGAACTGGAGGCGATTTGGGCCGGCTGGCACGCGGTGGGTGCGCCGATGCGCGACCGGTATGCGCGGTTTGTCGAGCTATCGAACCAGGGCGCGAGAGAGCTCGGGTTTAAGGACACGGGGGCGATGTGGCGCGCGAAGTACGACATGACTCCGGAGCAGTTTTCAGCCGACCTGGAGCGCCTGTGGCAGCAGGTGAAACCTTTATACCTGCAGTTACACGCCTACGTGCGGCGGCGGTTGATCGAGAAGTACGGCGCGGCGGCGGACCGGCCGGATGGAATGATCCCGGCGGATCTGCTGGGCAATATGTGGGCGCAGGAATGGGGGAATATTTACGACGTTGTCGCGCCAGCCTCGGCTCCTCCGACCTACGATCTGGCGAAGGCTTTGCAGGCGCGCGGTACGGACGCGAAGCAGATGGTCCGGTATGGGGAAGGTTTTTTCAAGTCGCTCGGTTTTGAAGCGTTGCCGGAGACGTTCTGGAAACGCTCGATGCTAACCAAGCCGCGCGATCGGGATGTGGTCTGTCATGCGAGCGCCTGGGACATCGATAGCGACAAGGATGTCCGGTTGAAGTTGTGCATCCATATCGACGCAGACGACTTTACAACGGTTCATCATGAGCTGGGTCATAACTTTTATCAGCTGGCGTACCGGCATCAGCCGCCGATTTTCCGGGATGGGGCGAACGACGGACTTCATGAGGCGATCGGGGATTCCATCGCTCTTTCCATAACGCCGGCTTATTTAAAAGAAATTGGATTGATTCAGGATGTGCCGCCAGCGTCGGCGGACGTTCCGTTGCTGCTACGGACGGCGCTCGATAAGATCGCGTTTTTGCCGTTTGGGTTGCTGATCGATAAGTGGCGATGGGAAGTATTTTCGGGTCGGGTTAAGCCGGCCGATTACAACAAGGCGTGGTGGAAGTTGCGGGAAGAATATCAGGGGATCGCTCCACCGGAAGACCGGTCGGAGGCGGATTTCGACCCGGGCGCGAAGTATCACATTCCGGACAATACGCCCTATGCGCGGTATTTCCTGGCGCGCATTTACCAATTCCAGTTTTATCGGGGGATGTGCCAGGCGGCGGGATATAGCGGGCCGCTGAACCGGTGTTCCGTTTATGGGTCGAAAGAGGCGGGAGCGCGGTTGAATAAGATGCTCGAAATGGGGCAATCGAAGCCATGGCCCGAGGCGATGAAGGTTCTGACGGGAGAGGATAAAGCGGACGCGTCGGCTATTGTCGATTACTTTCAGCCGCTGCTTGACTGGCTGAAGACGCAGAATGAAGGGCAGCAGTTAGGGTGGAAAGTTGCGGCGAATCCTATGTCGGCGTCGGCGAACTAGACCGTTCTCTAACGTGCTGAAGCGGACGTGCTACACACGCCTCGCTCACGGTTTTGTGGGGGCCAACAGGTGAGTGTTTTGCAGAACCACTCGCGTGGGCAAGTGGTCGGCAGCTTCTGGCATCTCGATTTACTTGACGAGCGCGGAAGTTTGCAATGGCGCCGCCGGGCGGGCGTCCAGATATTCAATCCAGCCATCCATCATTTCGTTCTCGCTGGCACTCCCCCATCGCACCGTTTTGCTCGGGTCCGGATTTAAGGGGTTGTTTGCCGAATTGTCAAACTCGGCGAGAATCTCAATGCGGGTTCCTTTCGGAAGGTAAATGGGGGCTTCGGCGCGATAGGTGAACTGCCAGTTGAAGTCGTAATGAGGCACCCTCAACAGGGTCTTCTTTTGTCCGTCCGGCAGGTCCGCCACAATGCGCATCGCCTTGCCCCGGAAATGCATGTGCGGAGTAAGACTGGTGATCAAAACACCTTTGTTGAACGTGTGGCACTCGCTGACCGCGTGGTCCGAATCTCCCGCGGGGATGAGAAACATCTGGTTGGACAGGTCGATGCGCCGGGAAATCTGCCGGGGCGGTTCTTTCGCAAAGATGAGGCCTACACTCGTCGTGTCGGTTTCGAGTTTCCCGTCAGGATGATAGTGTATCTGAAAATTGACGCTTGAACCGGCCGGAACTTTGCGCGCTGTGCCCTCCGGATACACGTCGGCTTCCCTTCCGGGGAGATAAGAACTGATCAGACTGCCGAGATCGTTGCTCTTAGAGCCGGGGAATAGGCCGTTGTCATCTACCGAGCAGCCATTGTCGATGACCGGCGCCTCAGGACGGACCCACTCCAGGGTACCTTCTTTTATGCGCAGCCAATGCGCGTATTCCGTGACGGGATCATCCTTTGCCGAAGAACTCTTCCGCTCCTCCGGATCCACGACAAAAACGTGGGCGTGGTGAACGACTTTGCGGTTTCCGGGACGCAGTTCAGCCGCGACAATCCATCTGTCCTCAGTGAAATGAGTGGGCACATTGATGTACGCATACTGGTCCGGTCCAGTTGCTTCAACGGTGTGTTCCGGGATCGGGATGACCACATCTGGCTTGCCGATTTTCCAGCCGCTTGCGAAGCTCGGAGGCGTAGGCATTTCCTTCGGATTGCCTTCGGGGGTTCCATTTTCAACCCACGCGCGGATCGTGGAAATTTCGGCTTCTGAAAGACTCGGATCGTTGGACCACTTGCCGTAATGCGGATCGGCTTTCCACGGGGGCATCTTTTTGGTAACAACGGCTTCTTTCATAGCCGCGGCCCAGGGCCTCGCCTGCTGATAGGTGAGGAGAGACATCGGCGCGATGTCGCCGGGATGATGGCACGAAACGCAGTGCGCGTAGAGAATAGGCGCTACATCATGCGAGAATGTGACCGCCGCGGGAGAACTCTGGGCGAGAACGATGCCGCAACTCAAGGCGAGAAGCCCGCTTAAACGCTCGATCATTGTGTAACCCATTCTTTACAAGGATAACTGAAAATCCACGGATGTTGGTTCCATGGCTCAGAGCTATTCTTAATCGATTGAAGCCCCGTTCCATTTGGCTGATCGCCGCCTGCGCAATCATTTTCGCCGCTCTCTCCGCACACAGCGCGGCCGGCCCGGAAGAATCTTCTCCGATTTCGCTTGACGATGTTACCAGCCAGTCTGGCATTCGCTTCCGGACACAGGCAAGCCGGACATCGCGGAAGTATCTGGTGGAAGCAATGGTGGGCGGAGTGGCCATGCTCGATTTTGATGGCGACGGGTTGATGGATCTCTACTTTGTGAATGGCGCCGCATTACAAGACCCAATGCCGCCCGGGGGGCGGCCGGACAAGTCGGATCCGAAGTATTGGAACCGGCTCTATCGCAATAACGGCGACGGAACTTTCACCGACGTAACCGTGAAGGCTGGCGTTCAGGGCGCTGGGTACGGAATGGGGGCCGCGGTTGGGGATTACGACAATGACGGCCGGCCCGACCTCTACGTCACAAATTATGGGCGCAATATCCTTTATCACAATAATGGCGATGGCACATTTTCGGATGTGACCGACGCTGCCGGCGTTGCCGGGGAAGGGTGGTCCACCGGGGCGATGTTCATAGACTATGATCGCGATGGAAAACTGGATCTGGCCGTCTCGCGCTATCTGACGTGGGATTTCTCGAAAGACATCTTCTGCGGCGACAATAAGCCCGGGTACCGCGCCTACTGCCACCCCGACCAGTTCCCTCCAATTTCGCACTTGCTCTATCACAATGAAGGCGGCGGAAAATTTAAGGATGTAAGCCGGGAAAGCGGTTTCTCAGGTCATCCGGGGAAAGGGCTTGGCGTGGCAATGAACGATTACGATGGGGACGGCTGGCCGGATATCTTTGTCGCCAACGATTCCGCGCCGCAACAGTTGTTTCACAACCTGCACAACGGAAAGTTTGAAGAAGTAGCCCTGGTCTCCGGTGTCGCGTACGACGAAGATGGGCACGTATTCGCCGGAATGGGCACCGATTTCGCCGATTACGACAATGATGGATGGCCCGACATCTTCGTTAACGCGCTCGCCAATCAGCGTTACGCGTTGTTCCACAACATCAAAGGAATGTTCTCTTACATTTCCGGCCCGAGCGGTTTGGGGAGTGCCTCACAAGCTCACTCGGGTTGGGGTGCGCACTTCGCCGATTTCGATAATGATGGCTGGAAAGATTTATTCGTGGGTCAGGGTCATGTAATGGATAACATCGAACTCACTCAGCCTTACACACATTATCTGGAGCCGCCGCTTTTGTTGCGCAACGCCGGAGGCCGCTTTCAGGACATTTCCGCAAGTGCCGGGAGTGTTTTCCACGAGAGCATAGCGGCGCGCGGCGTTGCCTTCGGCGATCTTTATAACAACGGGTCGGTCGATGTGGCGATCAACTGCGACGATGGCCCGGCGATCATCGCCCGGAATCGTGGAAATGCGAATCATTGGCTTACGGTCGATACCGAAGGGGTGCGCAGTAATCGCGACGGAATCGGCGCGCGATTGCATCTCGTCAGCGAGAACGGCCGGGAGCAATACGCCATGGTCAGCACTGCCGGGAGTTATCTGTCGGCGAGCGATAAACGGGTCCACTTCGGATTGGGCAGCGTTAAACGCGTCAGTTCCATTGAGATTCGGTGGCCGAGCGGGATCGTTCAAAAGCTAAGTGATGTTCCTGTTGACCGAATTTTGCACGTTCGCGAGCCTCGCCAATAACGAACCCGGTTCCATACTGCAAAACGTCTAGTTTAGTGCTCATTTCCTCATCTCACCCCATGGGTCATCGAAAGCCATTAGTTTGTTGTATTTAGCCATATGCTCCAGAGTTCACAATGCGAAACGCTTTCGCCGGGTCTATTTTGCGCGAACGGCCACTCAAACCCTGTGATAGAGTCCAGCAAGTCGTATCAACAGGGGGACCAGTTTATGAGTACCATCAACTTTGGCAGGTTGACATTAGCAACCGGCCTGTTAATGTGCTTCGCGGCCATGAACGTTTTGGCCCAAAGCGCATCTTCGACCATCAACGGAACGGTGCATGATTCGTCGGGCGCCGCAGTTCCGCAAGCTCAAGTTACGATAACCAATCAAGGGACCGGCCTGAAAGTTGAGGCCCAAAGCGGCAGCGACGGGGGGTTCCTGATGACCGGTCTGGCGAGTGGAACTTATGAAGTGACCGTCGTCAAATCCGGTTTCCAAAGTTTCGCCGAAAAGGATGTTTTTGTCGGGCCGGCGGTTGTTCGCTCAGTGGATGCGACGCTTTCGTTGGGACAGGTCTCCACCACTGTGACGGTAGAGGCCTCAGCCGCGCAGGTGCAGACCACCACCAGCCAATTCACAAGCTTCGTGGCCCAACAACAAGTGGAGGAATTGCCGCTCAACGGACGCAATTACCAGAGCCTGTCGGCACTAATGCCAGGCGTGGTTAACCTCGGGGCCGGTAGCGCCGGAGGTCAAGGGGGATTTAACACAAGCAACACGATGTCCATAAACGGCATGGGTACAAGCGGCACTCTGTATGAACTGGATGGAGTCTGGAACATGAACACCGGCAATATGACGCAAACCACCATTCTGCCGAATCCGGACTCGATTCAAGAAGTTCGAACGCTCCAGAGCAACATCAGCGCGAAATATACGTTGCTAGGCTCGTCGATTGTGCTGGTGGCGACGCGCAGTGGTCAGCGCGATTTTCACGGTTCGGCGTGGGAGTATTTCCGCAACGATGCGCTCGATGCGCGAAATTTCTTCAGCCCGAGCGTGTTGCCATTGAAGCAAAACATTTTTGGCGGCACTTTAGGCGGACCGGTTTTCATTCCGGGTTTGTACCACCGGGACAAAAGCAAGACGTTCTTTTTCTTCAGCGACCAATACACCGACCGTCACATCGGCAGCACGCAACGCGGGGCGACGCCCACGGCGGATATGCGCAACGGCCTCTTCACGGATCCGATCACCGACCCATTGACCGGCGCGCTCTTCCCGCAAAACGCCGCGGGACAGTATGTGATCCCGAGCAATCGCATCAACCCGAACTCGCTGACTCTGTTGAACGCCCTGGCGCAACTTCCCAACAATCCAGGCGGTGGATTCTTGAATTTTTTGAACCCAAATCCGGAGGTCGTGACCCAAAATGACATTCAGATCAGGGGCGACCACAACGTGAACGACAAGATTCATTTGATGGGTGAATACTTCGACACACGGCAGGCCGACGCGCTTCCGTCCGAAGAATGGGCGGGATCGCCTTTCACCACCAACCGTCAGACATTCGCTACCAGGAGCAAGCTGGCCGAAGCCCAAGCGACGGTGGTCATATCGCCGACCATGGTAAACCAGTTCTCGCTGGGTATGAACAACGCCGTCTTCGACTTAGGCGTAAATGGGCTTGTCTATCGCAACCAGATTCCTAGTTTCAGCGAAAATCTTCCCTATAACGGATTCCTCTCCGACCGGCTGCCAGATATCAACTTCTCCGGAGGGTACTCGAGCATCGGCATCACGCAAACTCAGCCGCTCATCCACGCCTCGGATTTGGAAGACACGCTGACAGACGATTGGAGTTGGATTAAAGGTGCGCACAGCATCGAAGCGGGCCTGAACGTCGTTTTTAGTACCAAACGTCAAAACGCGTTTTCCCAAAGCAATGGCACATTCATGTTCAGCGGGAAATTTACCGGCGACCCTATCGCCGACTATCTCCTTGGCGACGCGGCAAGCTTCACTCAGGCCAACACCGAGCGCCGGCCCTACATCCACGGAACGATCATCTCGCCCTACATCACCGACAGCTGGAAAGTCTCACGGCGCGTCACCATCAACTATGGACTGCGCCTGATGCACATGCCACTGCCTCACGATCAAATCGGATATGGCAGCGCGTTTGTTCCGTCTCTGTTTAATCCGGCTAATGCGCCTATTGTGAACGCAAACGGCTCCATTACGCCGACCCCGGGCTACAATCCACTGAACGGGCTTGTCATCAACGGCTTAAATGGAGTGCCGCTAAACTACACCGACAAGCACAACTACTACTTTGCGCCAAATGCCGGTTTCGCCTGGGATGTCTTTGGCGATGGTAAAACGTCTCTGCGGGGCGGATTCGGCGTTAGCTACGCGCGTGTCTTTACCGGAGCCGATTGCACTTATGGGTGCATCAGCAATCCGCCGTTCGAACAAAACATCACTCTCAACGACACGAATTTTCCAAATCCCGTCGGGGCCGGAACCGCGTCGCCGCCTGCCGCGCCCGCTTTATCCAATCTGAACTTCGACAATCGTGCGGTCAGCGTTTATAGCTTCAGTCTTACCGCCGAGCATCAATTCGGCAACTGGCTTGTGTCGGTGGGCGGCGCGGGCGACCAAGTGCGGCACCTCGCGGTTGGACTGGACTCGAATCAGCCTTTTCCTTCGGGCGGATACAATTACAACCCTTCGATTAACACCGGTAGTTTCGAGTATCTCTATGGTCCTTATCAAGGCTACGGCGGTATTAGCACCAGCACTTCCGGCGCGAATGCGAACTGGACGGGCATGCTGGTATCCGCTCGGCATTCCGTAGGTCATGGCCTGTTTATTTCCGGTTCCTATACCTGGTCCCACGGGTTATCGGAAGTCTTCGGTCAATCCATGTTCGGCACCAGCGGCACGCAAGACTCCTACAACGTCCGGTCCAGCTATGGAAACTCGGCGGTCGATGTGCGGCACCTTCTTGCCTTCAGCTATATCTACGATCTTCCGTTCCTGAAAAACAGAAAAGGGTTTGTTGGATCCGCTTTCGGCGGCTGGAAGTATGTAGGAATTGTAACTTTACAAAGCGGATTGCCTCAGACGCCCGGCTTGAGCACCGCCAATACGGGTCTGGCGCAACGGCCCGACGTGAACGGAAAGAAGCTGACCTACCCCAAGACCGTCAACGAATGGTTCGACACGTCGATTTACAGCGCGCCGCCTTACGGCTTTTTCGGAAATGCGGGTGTGGGCACTATCCGCGGACCCGGACTCATCAACTTCGATATGGGCTTGTACAAAGATTTCCGCATCAGGGAACGCAATGTTATTCAGTTCCGGAGTGAATTCTTTAACGTCTTCAATCACACCAATTTCAGCGGAATCAGCACCAGCGTTGGCAGCGGAGATTTCGGGCAGGTCACTTCCGCACTCGATCCGCGGATCATTGAATTTTCGCTGCGTTATCACTTCTGATTCGGGGCAACACCCCTCCGGAACCCCGTGTAGACTGTAACCGCATGGGTGTTGCTTCTCTTACGCTTTTCTTGTTTGTCTCTCCTGGGCTGAATTGCCATGCGCAGCCTTCGTTCGAAATGCTCTATGTAAAGGCGACAAATGGAACACTGTCCAGCGCCGAACGTGACGCGGCCTTCACCACCGCTTCCCGGCTCTGCCCCGGTGACGTCGGCTTGTATACAGGTTACTCGTCTTTTTTGCTAGCTCAAGGTCAGTTTGGGAGCGCGCTAAAAATCGCCTCAAGCGGTCTTCAATGGTCGTCCGCCAACTCCAAATTGAGGTTAAACAAAGCAATCGCGCTCTATTCTTTGCGGCGCGCCCGCGAATCACTGGAAATCCTGAACGATTTGCCGCCGTCGGCTGAAGTAAGTTTCTACCAAGGCCTGAATCAAATTCGATTGGCCGAACACGCCGAAGCACGCAAATCTTTACGGAGGGCTTGGGAGTCAGGTTACCGCGATCCGCATCTCCTCTATCTGCTGATCGAAGAAGATCATGCCACTCAAGACAAGGCCGCCGGTCTGGCCGACTTTCAAACCATGCTGCAGCAGTATCCCGATTCCGCGTGGCTACACATGGCGCTTGGAAACGCCGCCTTTGCACTCGAAAAGGATCAGCAGGCACGCTCCGAGTACGAGCGCGCCCTGGCCCTGAACACACAGTTACCTAACGCCAATTTTCGGCTCGGATACTTGGCCTATCAAGCCGGTCAGGATGAGATCGCCTCCCGCTATTTCCTGAACGAACTCGCGGTTGACCCGGAACATGCCGACGCAGCGCTGTTCGAGGGAGAAACGCTCAAACGGCTCGGGAGGACCAGGGAAGCAATTCCGTATCTGAAGAATGCCTTGGCGCTGGATCCGGCTTCCGCGCAAGCCTATGGAACGTTCGCCACTGCTCTCATCGAGACTGGGCAATCACACGACGCAGTAAACGTCCTGCTGCGTGCCGAAGCGCGCTTTCCAACCGATCCCGCTTTCCCGGCTCAACTGGCGCGCTTGTTTGCCAGGCTTGATCGAAAAGACGACGCGGACAAAGCATCGGAGCGTGTGCGCGCGCTGCTGGCGATCAAGCGCAAAAAGGAAGAGAGCACGGTGAAGCAATGACCCCGCTCCTCTTGCTTTTCGCCTTGGCCGTGTCGAGCGCCAACACACGTGTTGAAGCGCTGGATCGCTGTGTGACGCGGAGGGATCGTGCATGCGTCAGCGCTCTACTTGCGCAGGCCTCCGACGAAAAGTCGCCTGAATATTGGGCCGCCGCGGCTCGTGCCGAACTGCTGCTCGGAAAGCGTCAGGATGCCGTCCAAGCGGTCAACCGAGCGCTCGAACTGAAGCCCGGCGACTTCGACTTGCTTATGGAACAGGGATGGGTGTATCAGAAATCGGGCGATCAGGTCTCCGCCATCCGGTCATTTCTGTCAGCGTCCCAGATCGAGCCGCGTACACCCGCCGTTTACTACGAGATCGGCATGAGCTTCTTCCTATTGCATGAATTTGACCGGGCGATTATACATTTCAAGCGTGTTTTGGAATTGGACCCGCAACACGATCGCGCCGAGTTCATGCTCGGTCTCGTGGACGTACTGCGGAATGGCGATGCCGAGGCGCAAGCTCACTTTCAACGCGCGATGGCATTGCAGCCGGACAATCCCCATTATCTGCTGCACTATGGCGTATTGCTCGTACAGTTGAACGAGACGGACAAGGCTTTGAAGCTGATGTTGAAGGCCGAAGAACTGGACGAATCGAATCCGCTCACGCACTTTAACCTCGGAACCCTGTACCGCCAGATTGGCAAGCTCCCGGAAGCGGAGCGCGAACTGCGAACGGCCGTTCAACTCCGCCCCGGGCTGGCGCGCGCGCACTACCAGCTCGCAACGGTTTACCGTCTGGAAGGTAAAACAAGGGAGGCCGCCAGTGCCTTGCAACAGTTTGAAAAATTTAAGGAAAACGACAACAACGACGATCCGATCGACGCGAGACTCACCCAATGACGAAAAGCGGCGTTTTTAGGATACAGTAGGCATTGGCAACTAAATAGCAAGGGCGATTTATGAAGATGTCGGGCCGCCTATTCATTTCAGCTGGCATTGCCCCAGTGGGCATTGCCGTTCTCCTGGTCACACTTGCGGCTGGGCAAGATAAAAAGAACCCGGCTCCAGGCCCGGATTTCGTGCGAGACATCCAACCCGTCTTCGCCGCCAACTGCTACAAGTGTCATGGACCGGCCATGCAGATGGCACGATTACGCCTCGATGCCAAACAAACGGCTCTCGCGGGCGGACAATCCGGCAAGGTGATTGTCCCGGGCAACGCCGCTGCAAGTCCCCTATATCAGCGCATCTCCGGAATCAGCAAACAAGAGCGTATGCCCATGGGCGGCACGGCGCTTCCGCCCGATAAGCTCGCGCTGATTCGCGATTGGATCGACCAGGGCGCGAATTGGCCGGACAGCGCCGGAGCGCAGATCGGCGAGATGAAGCAACATTGGGCATTTGTCGCGCCGGTTCGGCCCGCTGTTCCCGATGCGGGCAACTCCGCTTGGGTTCGCAATCCCATCGACAACTTCGTTTTGACGAAGTTGAACCGCGAAAATTTGAAACCCTCTCCCGAAGCGGACAAGACCACGCTTTTGCGCCGCCTTAGCCTCGATCTGATTGGCCTGCCTCCAACCATCGAAGAGGTGAATGCGTTTGTGTCCGATAAATCTCCGAACGCGTACGAGAAGCAGGTAGACCGGCTGCTGGCATCGCCGCACTATGGCGAACGCTGGGCCCGGATGTGGTTGGACGCCGCGCGTTACGCCGATTCGAACGGCTATGAGAAAGACGCTCCGCGAAGCGTATGGTTTTATCGCGATTGGGTGATCCGGGCGCTTAACCAGGACCTTCCTTATAACAAGTTCATCATCGACCAGATTGCAGGCGATCTCCTGCCCAACCCGACCCAGGATCAACTGGTAGCAACCGGCTTCCTGCGCAACTCAATGCTCAACGAAGAAGGCGGCGTCGATCCGGAGCAATTCCGCATGGAAGCCATGTTCGACCGCATGGACGCGATCGGCAAGGGCGTCCTCGGCATCACCATTCAGTGCGCGCAGTGTCACAACCATAAATTCGACCCGTTGAAACAGGAAGAATACTACCGCATGATGGCGTTCCTGAACGATACGAGTGAGGGAAGCACGGTCGTCTACACGCCCGGTCAACTTATGAAACGCGCCGAGATTCTACGCCGAACCGGCGAGATCGAGGATCAACTCCGCCACACCCGGCCCGATTGGCAGAAACAAATGGCGCAGTGGGAGACAAAGGTAACCCACAACCAACCAGAGTGGACCGTGATGCGACCCGAAGTCGATGACATCTCGACGGGCGGTTCGCGCTACCTGTCTCAGCCCGATGGCTCATTCCTCGCGCAGGGTTTTGCGCCCTCTTCTCACCGCGTGAAGTTTACCGCGAAAACAGAGGTTAACAAGATCACGGCGTTCCGCCTGGAAGTTCTCTCAGATCCTAATCTGCCCTGCGGCGGACCGGGCCGTTCAGTGGATGGAACCGGCGTCCTGACGGAGTTTGAAGCGGAAGCCGCGCCGGCAAACGATCCCACAAAGATCACCAAAATCAAGTTCGTGAAAGCGACCTCAGACTTTAACCCGCCGGCCGCACCTCTTCCCTCTCGCTATCAGAGCAAGAGCGGTGTCCTCAAACTAGGCGGCCCGGCCGATTTCGCCATCGACGGAAAAGACGACACTGGCTGGACCACCGATGCCGGTCCGGGGCTTCGCAATCAGTCGCGGAAATTGGTCTTTGTAGCCGACCAGCCTATCGGATATCCAAGCGGCACGATTCTTCACATCTATCTGAAGCAGGCGGGCGGGAACGAAGACAACGACGATGACGGGCAAAACAGCCTTGGCCGAATGCGGCTTTCCTTTACGACCGCTCCCGATGCGGTGGCCGATCCGCTTTCGACAGACGTTCGCGACATCCTCGCCATACCTGCCGCGCAACGCTCTCCCGCCCAGGTCGGTGCCGTGTTCTCCTACTGGCGGACAAAAGTTCCCGAATGGCATTCTGCCAACGATCAGATTGCCGCCCTTTGGCGCGGGCATCCCGAAGGCGTCAGCCAGCTTGTGCTCGCGGAGCGCACTGACCACCGCGAAACGCACCTGCTGAAGCGCGGGAATTTCCTTACTCCCGATCGCGTCGTGCAACCCGGTGTTCCGGCGTTCTTGCCGCCGCTCCCGCCCGGCGCTCCGCCGACCCGCCTCTCTTTTGCCAACTGGCTGGTAGACCGTAAATCGCCCACAACCGCCCGCTCCATCGTGAACCGGCTTTGGCAGGCATACTTCGGGACGGGCATTGTAGCCACCAGCGAAAATCTCGGCACTCAATGCGACCCGCCTTCGCATCCGGAGTTATTGGACTGGCTGGCCGTTCGATTTATGGATGATGGCTGGAGCCTCAAAAAGATCCAGCGCGCCATCGTCACTTCAGCGACTTACCGGCAATCGTCAAACGTGACACCCGAGTTGCTGGCGAAGGATCCATTCAACCGGCTGCTCGCGCGCGGTCCGCGTTTTCGCGTAGACGCCGAACTCGTCCGGGACATCGCGCTGGAGGCGAGCGGTTTGCTAAATCCGGAGGTCGGCGGACCCAGTGTTCATCCGCCCGCGCCAGCGTTTCTCTTTCTGCCTCCCGCAAGCTACGCGACTAAAAGCTGGGTCGAGGACCACGGGCCAAATCGTTACCGGCGGGCTCTTTACACCTTCCGTTTCCGCTCGACTCCGTATCCAATTCTGCAGGCTTTCGATGCACCGAACGGCGATGGATCCTGCGTGCGCCGCGCCCGCTCCAACACACCCTTGCAAGCATTGGCAACTTTGAATGAGCCGGTCTTCATTGAGTCCGCGCGAGCCCTCGCCCTGCGAACCTTACGCGATGGCGGTCAGACGGATTCAGACCGTTTCGCCTACGCCTTCCGCCTGTGCGTGGCGCGTACCCCAACCTCGCGGGAAAGAGACGTTATGCTCGCCTTTCTCCAGAAGCAGGAACAGCGGCTTTCCTCCGGGTGGTTAAGCGCACGGGATCTTACAGGACTGGTGGTAACCGCCCAAAACCCGCTGCCCGGCAACTTCAGCCCCAACGACTGGGCGGCCTGGACCGCGGTATCCCGTGTTCTTCTGAACATGGACGAGACTGTCACTAAGGAGTAAGTCAGAATGAGCTGCCAGGATCATCTTTACCGCAATATGCACCCGACGGAAGTCAGCCGCCGCTGGTTTTTCGAAAAGTGCGGCGTAGGCTTAGGCGTCGCGGCCTTGCACAACTTACTCGCGGAATCCGGCTATGCGGCCGATGCGCCGTTGGACCCTCTTGCCCCAAAGCAGCCGCCGCTCGAGGCGAAGGCTAAACGCGTCATCTTCCTGTTCATGGCCGGGGCTCCCAG
This sequence comes from Acidobacteriota bacterium, assembly GCA_030853405.1. Lineage (GTDB taxonomy): Bacteria > Acidobacteriota > Terriglobia > Bryobacterales > Bryobacteraceae > Bog-105. The sequence goes on from JALYVD010000412.1 coordinate 14,652, forward strand.
CCATCTGGAACTGTTCGACAACAAGCCCCAACTTGCCAAGTTCGACGGTACGTTACCCCCGCCCGAACTTCTGAAAGGCTACCGGGCGGCGTTCATCAATCCGAACTCAAAGCTGCTCGGACCCAAGTTCAAATTCCAGCGTTACGGGAAAAGCAATACTGAGCTTTCGGAACTGCTGCCGCATCTCGGAAGCGTTGTGGATGACGTCGCAATCGTGAAGTCAATGGTGACCGACGCGTTCAATCATGCCCCTGGACAACTACTAATGAACACGGGAACCATGCAGTTCGGCCGTCCAAGCATGGGTGCATGGCTACTCTATGGACTCGGCTCCGAAACGCGCGATCTTCCCGGCTTCGTTGTATTCAGTTCTGGAAAAAAGGGCCCGAGCGGTGGCGATAGTTGCTGGGGCAATGGCTTTCTGCCCTCGTTTTATCAAGGCGTTCAGTTCCGCAGCGGAGGCGATCCAGTCCTGTACCTATCGAATCCGGACGGGGTGGATAACGAGCTTCAGCGCGACTCCCTGGACGCGATCAAGCAACTGAACACGATGCGGCTGAACACGACCGGCGATCCCGAGATTGCAACCCGTATCAACTCCTTCGAAATGGCTTTCCGCATGCAAGCGGTTGCACCGGAACTCATGGACATTTCAAAGGAATCCCGCAAGACGTTAGAAATGTATGGCGCCGAGCCCGGAAAAGCGTCTTTTGCCAACAACTGTTTGCTCGCAAGGAGACTGGTGGAAAAGGGCGTGCGATTCGTTCAGCTTTATCACGAAGCTTGGGATCAGCACTCAAACCTTACGCACGATATTGCCGAGAACTGCCGCGATACCGACCGTGCTTCGGCGGCCTTGATCATCGACCTGAAACAACGCGGGCTTTTAGACGACACCATAGTCGTATGGGGCGGCGAATTTGGGCGGACACCCATGGTGCAAGGCGGCTCCGACGGACGGGATCACCATCCGAACGCGTTTACGATGTGGATGGCGGGCGGAGGCATTAAAGCTGGCGCGCGCCTCGGCGAAACCGACGAACTCGGGTTCAACGTGGTCAAAGACAGCGTGCATGTCCACGACCTTCATGCCACGCTGCTCCGCCTGTTAGGATTCGATCACACGAAATTGACTTACAAGTTCCAGGGCCGCAATTTCCGGCTCACCGACGTGGCCGGGAAAGTAGTTCCGGCGCTGATCGCCTGAAATCAGTGCGCCCGTCCCTCGAAAAATGCGTCTTGCTGATGCACGATGCTGGGGGGCTGAGTGAAGACAATCGAAATAGTGTCGAACCGGATCTGGCTCCAATCAATTCCGGCCCGGGCTACGTAACGGCGGGCGGCGCGGACGATACGGCTCTGTTTATCTTCGCCGATGGCGCGGTCGGGACTGCCGAAGTCTGCTGAAGTACGCGATTTGACTTCGATGAACACCGTGATAAGGCCATCTTTGGCGACAATATCGACTTCCGGCGCGCCTCCGCCCGGGCGATAATTCCTGGAGAGGACGGTAAAGCCAGCGCTTTGCAGGTAGCGGTGGGCGAGGTCCTCGCCTTTCTTGCCAAGCGCTGCATCCGGAGATAGCGTGTGCTGCTGCCGGTATTGCCGCGCGGCGTCGCTCATCTTCCAGAGAAGTTGCTTAGGACGGACGAACCCGAGGAGTCTTTGACCGCTTCCACTTGCCATTCGATTACCTTGCCGCGAACGAGATAGCAGAGATAAAACTCCCAGAACCGGCGGAAGCGCCGCGAGGCGTTCACGAGGAACTCGAAGCCTGTATATCTCCACAGTGCAAGTAGCTTCACGTGAGTGGAAATCTCGGAAAATCTTGCGCGCGAGTAGTAGCCGTAGCCGCCGTTGTCTTCGCCGAAGTAGCGAAGAGAGAAGCTATTCAGGTGCCAGCGATGTGTGGGGTCGCAAAAAGAGCTGTAGTCGGTATAGTGGGGGGTTGTAATCACGGCGCGGCCACCGGGAGCGAGCAGGCGGTAGAACTCCTCCATGGTCCGGATGACGTCCGAGACGTGCTCGATGACGTGCGTCGCCCTGATTTCGCGGAACGAACTGTCGGCGAAGGGAAAAGGGAAATGGTCGAGGTCGGCTACAACGTCGGCGCGAGTGTTTGGATTGCGGTCGAGTCCGATTGAGCCTGGATATTTGTTGATTCCGCAGCCTACGTCGAGGATCGGGAGAGCCTCGATCCGCAGACGAGGAGATGCCGTTTGCCTGGTGGATGGTTCTATCGTTCGAGGGGTCGCAGGCACTACTCCAGTGTATCTAGCACTACAGCCTTGAGACGCCGCGATCAGGATTTAAGATCCGCCGTCATTTGATTCCGCAGAATCTGATTGATCCGGGTCAGATGTCCTTCGCCCTTCGATTTAAGCC
>JALYVD010000426.1 GCA_030853405.1 Acidobacteriota bacterium
CTTGGCAGCGGTCAGTTCGGCAATGTTGAGGAATTGCTCACGACGGCACTTTCCCACCTCCCCGACGATACGCGTTTCAATCGCGATGTTCGGCGTGAATCAGTCAGACGGATGAAGGAGTTCAGCAAGGAAAATAGGCTGGGCCTCGGGGAACCGGTGACACGCGAATTCCTGCACGAAGGTCATCGCCATTAATGGATGCGTTCGTTCTGGATGCCTCCATAGCAATTTCGTGGTGCTTCCCGAACGACCCGACGGAAAACACTCCTTATAGCGGCGCAATTCTCGATTTGCTGGAAGTGGCTGACGCCATGGTCCCGGAGGTCTGGCCTTTCGAGATTGCCAACAGCATCTTCGTTTCATTCAACCGGCGCAAGCGGATCGGGGAAGATCAGGTCAAGAGATACATGGACCTGATTACGTCGCTGCCGATTCGGGTCGATCGACGTTCATGGACGGAAACTCTGTCTCTCGAAAGCTTGGCTCGTAAACACGACTTGGCCGCTTACGATGTCGCCTATGTCGAGCTCGCCAAACGCCGAGGGCTTTCACTGGCGACGAAAGACGCCAATCTCACGAGGGCTGCTCAAGCGGAAGGCGTAAAACTGACCCCGGTTTCGGCCGCGGGCGTTAGTACAACATGAAGGGCATTATGCCCCTGACCGCTGATCGCATGAACTCACAGTTCGGAACACTGGGGCGCCGCCCGCAGTCGCGGAGGTAAGGATAAACCCGGCACCTATTCATCCGAGATTGTTCTTTGGAGCTAACCACGTTGTTCCGAGACATCGCTTTCGAGTAGCCGCTCTCTGCAGGGGCACAAACAACGTTAAACTTTGGTTCCAAAAGGGTTGGCGCTAGACGACGCTCTGTCCCTTAACAACGCAGACTACAATCCAGGAGCATTCGCTTATGAAATCGAGCCGAATTAGCTTACTAGCCGCTTTTGCAGTCGCGGCGATCATATCCATTGTCCCGGCGGTCGCCGGACCAGGGCACGGAGGCGGTGGTGGTCATGGTGGACACCACAGTAGCGGATCTACAGTCCACGTAAACAGCTATTCAAAAAAGAACGGCGAATACGTGCAACAACACCACCGGACCTCGCCTAACGGCACTCAGCGAGACAACTGGTCGGCACAAGGAAATGCGAATCCAGAGACGGGAAAAGAGGGAACTAAGCCCATCGCACACTAATGAACGAAGGGCCGCTCTGACCAGCGGCCCCGGTGCCCATACGAGTTCTTTATGGAAATTCAAGCTATTGAAAGCTGTTTGCAAGATGGATGTTTCCCGAAAGGTCAGATTGCTAGGCCAATTTCGAAGAATATCCCCTGAAGCCGATGGTTTCGAGGTGCTTGTCACCGGCGACCAGACCCTTTCTTACGAGCAGAATCTACCAGAGCGGCGCTTGGCTGTTGTCGCGTTGTCGTTGATCGAATGGCGACTTCTCAAGCATCACCTCCCGAAGATAATCGCTGCTGTCAACGGCGCCGCTCCCGGTTCCTTTCAGGCCGTCGATTGCGGCATCTTCAGCAGAAAAAACTAGTCAAGGATTGCTGCCGCTGCTAAACCGCGCCACATGGACCTGATTACGTTGCGGCAGGACGACGTCATGCCATTCCGAAGCTACGATAAAAGATGTCGTTCATGAGTTCTCGGGTATGAGAGAGAGTTTGAGTGCCCGAATCTTTTGGGCGACGGGCAGATTATCGTCTACACGCGAGGGCAGTTTCATTCTTTCGTTCGCGACTTTGTTTAGATACTCTGCGATTTTCAACGAAGATGCGTGTTCGCGAGGCGAAATGCCGTGGGCAGATAACTACGGTGTTCGTCTGGAGGGCCGCCGAGAGTCCTGACGCCGATGGGATCCCAATGCGTCCAGAGACTCTGCAATCGGTTCACGTGAGGGATGCCGTGGCTAATTCGGGGCTTTCGTCGGTGATCTCGAGAGCCCCGCTAGTCTGTACAAATGAGCGAAGCACTTCCGCGACGCTCCAGGCTTGGGCGCAGCAGCCGCGCGGGGTGAAGGGCGGCTCGGCGTCGAAGATCTCGCTAATGGAGCCCACACAGGCCTCGCGAAGATGCGGCCCGAATCCCTTCAGAAAGCCGCGCGCGGTCTGAAAATCGTCCGGATAGAGCTTCAGCCAGGCATCGATAAAGGGCCCGATCAGCCAAGCCCAAACTGTGCCTTGATGGTAGGCGGCATCGCGAGCCCTCAAATCGCCGTCGTACTTCGGCTTATAAT
>JALYVD010000448.1 GCA_030853405.1 Acidobacteriota bacterium
GTGGGCGAGATCGCTTCTGAGCGTGAGGTCAAACAAATAGGGGACGTGCCATGTCCAGATTGCGAGGGCATGTATCCACCACGCTGTGAAGGCTCCCGTTAAGAAAAGCCAGGTCTTGCTGACGCAGCCGGTCTTCGACCACCGTCCGAGGCTCTTGCGCCAGTCCATGGGGAGTGCCCAGAGAAATGTAACAAGTGGGCGGGAAAGAACCAAAAGAGGCGCGGAGACCAGCATCAGGATTTCGTGTTGCGTCATGTGGGCCGAGAAGAGCTCTTCGCCCAGAGGATGTAATGGTGAAACTAACGCCAGAATGAGGCTTGCCCAGCCCGTCCAGAAACAGGTCTTTTGAAGAGCGGTGAGGCCGAAATGCTTTTGAGAACCGAAGGCGTACAGCGCTCCAAAGGTCACTAGGGGAATGACTACGCCCGGGTCGAACTCCCAAGCGGACCAGAGGTTCACTCGCAAGCTCCGAGAATTAGTTCTGGTATGGCTTGGGCCAGGATCACTACGAAGAATCCGGCGCTTAGGAACACACCGCCAATCGCCATGATGCGGCTACGGGGGAGAGATCCGGCGGCCGGTCCGGCCCATTCTCTTCCAATCTCGTTCCACGTATGCCAAGCGAGCAGGCAAGAAGCAGCGGTGAGGAGCAGGCCGGCGATTGACACGCAGTACAAAGCAAGCTTCGCTTGAAACGTACACGCCCACGGCGCAAGGGCAAAATTCGCCTCGAAACTACAGAGCCAAATGATGGGTCCGGCAAGGACGCCAATCCAGAGAGCGAGATCGCGCTTGAGGCGCATCATTGCTGTGTTCCCACCAGCCAGGGACTCCAGTAGACAACGACGTAAATAGGAATCCAGATGCCCACAATGAAGTACCAGACAACGCTGTCTACATGAACTCCGAGACGCTGTTTTTCTCCGTAGCGTCCGCTGGCTATGATCACCAGGAGCACCAGCGTAATTACCAGGTCCGCGATGTAATCAAAAGTGTGCAGACCGAGAAAGGCCCAGAGATAAGAGCCGAACGCATCGGTTTTCCAATTGAAATTAAGCGAGTGCCACTCGACGAGACGCATAACCAGAGATAATCCCGCTAGCACAACATTCAACAGCAGGCCTCCGACCATTCCCGCTCGATTGTTCTTCTTAGCTGCTTCGCTAGCCCAGTACGATCCCACGGCGCTTGCAACCAGAGGAATCAGCGCGAGCGTCGGAAGTAAGGTGTGGGGAAACTGATCGCCGGGAGGCGGCCAGACATCCATTCTCAGCCGGGTGTAGAAATAGGCTGCGATCAGGATGCAGAACATCGTTCCTTCGATGACAGTGATGAAGAATTGCCCCCACCACAGCGGCGCCTGGCTAGAGATGTCGTAAGGCGGAAGGTGCGAGACGTCGAGCGTTCTGGTTTCCGTCATGGCTTCAACTCCGTCATGGCTTCAACTCCAAGGGACGGCGCGGCCAGAACCAGCCGATGAAAGCCAGCCCTGAGAGGATGGATCCATAGGTGATGTACCAGGCGTTGAAGACCGACCCAGCGAATCCGATGCTAACTGCGATGGCTGCTATGAAGGGCCAGATGCTTGGACCCGGCAATACGTAGCGGTGATGCGGTTCCGCGTCCATCAGGGTTGTGACCAGCACCTCGCGGCGGTCGTTGCGCAACCCGGTAACTACCGTGCGATCGGGACGAGGCGCCCAGAGCGGAGCGCGGCTCGTCACGACGGGCAGATACTCGAAGTTATAGTTGGCCGGAGGGGAAGCCGCGGACCATTCCAGACTGTCGGCATCCCAGGGATTGTTGCCGGCTACTGCTCCGTTTTTACGGCTCCACAGCAAGTTAGCGATGAAGACGATTCCGCCCAGGGCGATGACCCAGGCACCAACGGTTGCGAGCATGTTCATGTGCCCCCAACCCATTTCCGGCGGGTACGTATAGATGCGCCGTGTCATGCCGTGCAACCCAAGAATGTGCATTGGGAAGAAGGTCAGATTGAAGCCGATGAAGAGAATCCAGAAATTCAGCCGGCCGAGTTTCTCGTTCATCAGACGGCCGCTCATCTTTGGGAACCAGTGATAGAAAGCCCCGAATAGCGGAAACAGAGCGCCGCCGATCAGGACGTAATGAAAGTGGGCGACGATGAAGAAGGTGTCGTGCACTTGGAGGTTGAGAGGCACCGAAGCGAGCATTACGCCCGTTAAGCCACCGAGCACGAATATTGCCATAAAGCCGTAGACGAAATGGAGAGCTGTCGTGAGACGCACGCGTCCGGTCCAGAGAGTGGCGATCCAACAGAAGATTTGGATGCCACTGGTGACGGCAATCATCATGCTCGAAGCAGTAAAATACGCCTCGCCGATTTGCGGCAGCCCCGTGGCGAACATGTGATGGACCCACAATCCGAACGCGACGAATCCGTTGGCGATTTGCGAAAGCACCATGGCCGGATATCCAAAGACTTCGCGGCGCGAATGGGCGCTAACGATAGCGGACACGAATCCCAGCGCGGGGATGAAAATGATGTAGACCTCCGGGTGCCCAAAGAACCAGAAGACGTGTTGATAAAGCAGCGGGTCTCCGCCTTCGGCAGGGTTGACGAAGTGCGTGGCGACCGTTCGGTCGGAGAGCAGGTATGAACTGGCAATCACGATGGCGGGCATGGCGAACAGCACCATGAAGGACTGAATCAGCATGGACCAGCAGTAGAGAGGGATGCGATTCAGCGACATCTTGGGGGCTCGCATTTTGAAGATGGTGGCGATGATTTCCGTCGCGACACAAAGTGCGGAGACCTCTGTGAAGGTGATCATTTGCGCCCAGAAATCGGTGCTCTTGCCGGGCGTGAACTGCGGACCTGAAAGGGGAGGATAGGCGAACCAACCCATGTCGGGAGCGGTATTTGTGAACACGCCCCAGTACAGGAATAGCACGCCCCCTAAATACATCCAGTATCCGAATGCGTTGAGGCGCGGGAAGGCCACGTTGCGCGTTCCACACATTAGTGGCACAAGATAAATCGCCATCCCCTCCATTACGGGTACGGCAAAGAGAAACATCATCGTTGTGCCGTGCGTGGTGAAGATCTGGTTGTAACGCTCCGGGCTGAGGAACGTGTTGTTTGGCCGTGCCAACTGAGTGCGCATCAGCAGCGCTTCGATGCCGCCAACCAGCAGCATGATGAAGGCCGTCACGATGTAACGCATGCCGATCGACTGGTGGGTTGTACGCGAGAGCCAGCCGAAAACGCCGCGAGCGTGACGCCAGGAGTTTTGCAGTTCCGCGATGGCGTGCCCTTGATCGGCAGTGTTCGGGAGAATGTCCTGGGTCGGAGTCATTTCAAGCTCTCCAGGTATTGGAGAAGGGGCTGAAGATCATCGGATTTCACGGCGATGGTGGCCATGTGGTTGCCGGGTTTGACGTCTTGGGGATCGAGGATCCAGCCGCCCAGATTACCTATTGTGTTCGGAAGCGTGTTCGCGGCTATGCCAAGGCGGCTGCCGAAGTGTGTCAGGTCGGGAGCGTTCTGGGCGGAAGCCGTAGTGCCTCGAATGGAGTGGCAAAAGACGCACTCGTAATTTAAAAAAACCTGCTGGCCGCGTGCTTTTACGGGATCGGTAGGGGCAACGGCGGGCCGAAGTTGTTGCTGATACCAGGCCTTAAACTTGTCCGGCGATTCGGCGACAACGTAAATGATCATATGCGCGTGCTGCAGGCCGCAGAATTCCGCGCATTGGCCGCGGTAGGCGCCGGGCTGGTCAGCCTGAATCCACTCGGTTGTGACGCGTGAGGGGATCAGGTCGCGCTTGCCGTGCAGGCTGGGAATCCAGAAGCTGTGAATGACATCGTTCGAGAGACCCCGGATCAAAACCGGACGCCCTACGGGAATGTGAATCTCGTTTGCCGTCGTGACGATCTGGCTGGCATCGCTATTGAGATAGCGAATCTGCCACCACCATTGATTCCCGGTCACTTCGACTGTAAGGCCGTTGTTTTTGTTTCCGAGTTCTGAAATTGATTTGCCCGTGCCGATACTCGCGATAAGCAGGGCGAACAGAATTAGTACGGTCGCGATGGTTGCGCCTGTGACGATGCGGCTTAACTTGTTTTCGGTGTGCTGGGTGGGGAGATGCCTGCTTTCAAGCGGCTCCTGCTCTATACCGCGATGACGCCGCATGAGAGTCCAAAGGGTCAGGGCCATCACGATGACGAAAACAGCGGCAGTCACGGCCACGAAGAACCACCAAAGTCCGGCGATTCTTCCGGCTTGCGGACCTGCTGGATTGAGAACAGATTGTTGTTCTCCCGCGTAAGAGAGTGCAGCTAAACAAATTGCGGTCAGCGGCACTCGGGCCGACCTCATTTCGTGACTCCGTTGACACGATTCTGAATGTTTTGGGGATTAGTCTCTATGGTGTCCTGACGAGAAGCGGTAGCCGATGTCGGCTGTTGACCGTTCATGGATCGCACAAACGCAACAAGCTGCCAGATCTGATATTCGGGGATGCGTCCGCCCCAGGCGGGCATTCCGTTTGGTCTGCCCTTCACGATGGTGTCGAAAATATTCGCCGGTTCGCCGCCGTAGATCCACTCTGCTTTGATCAAGGGCGGACCGATCCCTCCGCCACCATTGGCGTGACAGCCGGAGCAGTTGTACCACTTGAAAAGCCGCTGACCTTCAGAGATGTCGTACGCACTGGAATTATAGGGATTATTGACGACGGGAGTTGGTCCAATAGGCCCGCCGGGACGGAGCGGACTCTCCTTGGCAGCATCGCCGTAAATTGCCAGCCGAGTTGGCGATGGGCGGATGTCCTGCTTTTGGCGTTGACAGGAACCTAGAAGTAGAAGCGAGCAGAAAAGCCCAAAGGTGAGTCGCACAGTCATCCTCCTACTGCACCTGAGGCACGCCATACTGCGTGAGGATCTGTTGAATGGCGGCGGATTCGGACTCGATCACTTGGTTTAACCGGCCCTTCAGCGCGTCATCGCCTCTGCGCACGCCCATGGCAATGCCGTATGTGAATGGCGCTCCGCGAAACGCGGCGGGCGATACCGGAACAATGTCCATGGGATTCCGCGCGCTCTTTGCGAAATAGCCCGCCAATGGACCCCACACGATAGCGACGTCGATTTCACCTTGGTCCACCGCATCGACGATCTTATGCGCGGGATTGAGTTCGCCGTATTCACCGAACAGGCTGAACCCCACGATGTTCCCCGTTATGCCACGTTGCGCCAGGAGGAAGGCGGGCGGCGCGTAATCCTCCCCAACAATCTGCATGCCTATTTTCCAATTTGAGAGACGCGGGTCGAGTAGCGAACTGACGTGCAGATTGCGATCGCGGCGCGTAAGAAAGACGTAGCTCGAACGATAGTAGGGCTTAGTAACTTCGGCTGAGTCGAGCGCGCTCGGGATGCCGATTACGACATCGCACAGACCTTCGCCGAGGGAGTTCTTGACAAAGGATTTGCGCTCGGCCCACCAGGTGTATTCAAGCTGCTCACCCAGTTTAGACGCGACGAGTTCGGCGATCTTGTTTTCAAAACCCTGACTTTGCTGATTTGAGAACGGCATGTTGTTGGGGTCGGAGCACACGCGAAGAATTCTATTGTCCGATGCAAAGCACGGAAGCAGCAGTATCAGGAAAAGACTAAGGGAGAGCAAACGCATAAAGCATCCCGCCTTTCGTCGTGTACTTGCCGAGATCTGTCATTGCATTGGCAAAGCCCAACGCGGCTGTTCCATCGACTGTGTTCAGTCCACCCGCTACCACTGCGCCCGACCAGCCGCCCACGCCGCACATGAAGGCAATGTACTGTTTTCCGTCCGGCCCTTTGTAAGTGATCGGCTGACTGATGATTCCGGAACCGGCTTTGAATTGCCATAACGGCGTTCCGTTGCGAGCGTCTATCGCCTTAAACCAGCCATCCATCGTGCCATAGAAGACCACGTCGCCCGCGGTAACGACCGTGCCGCTCCAAACCGGAAACATTTCGTTGAGACTCCATACAGTCTTGGCCTTGACCGGATCCCAGGCGGAAAAGACGCCGCGATTTCCGCCGGGACCCGCATACATGCGGACAGTCATGCCGACGTAAGGAGTTCCCGAGATGTAGTTGGCCTGGACGCCTTGCATTTCGTAACAGAGGTTGTTATGAGGAATGTAGAGCAGGCCGGTCCTGGGCGAGTAGGAAGAGGGTTGCCAGTCTTTTCCGCCGGGAGGAGCCGGACAGGCATCGCGTATGGTATTGAATCCTGTTTTCTTGGTAGGATTCAGCTTTAGTTCCCCAGTTTTGAGATCCACTCCTTCAGTTGTATTGACATAAGCGAAGGTTTCGGCCGACAGAACCTCGCCATTCGTGCGATCTATCAGATACATCCGGCCGTTGCGGTCGGGGTGTGCCAGAACCTTACGGAGTTGACCGTTGATATTCAAATCGAGCAGAATATTTTCGTTCACGGCGTCGTAATCGTGAAGGTCATGGGGATTGATTTGGTAAGCCCAGACGGCCTCTCCAGTTTCCGGGCGGCGAGCAAATATGCTTGAACCCCATTTGTTGTCGCCGGGACGCTGGTCGGGATTCCATGGGCCCGGATTGGACGTGCCGTAATAGAAGAGATCGAGATCGGGATCGTAAGAGATCCAACTCCAGGCGGCTGCGCCCCCGATTTTCCATGCATCTGGCGGCCATGTCTTTACACCCAAATCGGCGCCGCGATCCTTCTGGTAGAAAGGTTTGAAGTTCGGGCCAATAAGGACGTCTTTGTCGGGTCCAGTTCCGTAGGCGCGCCATTTTATTTTGCCAGTGTTGGCGTCGAGACCGGCAAGCCAACCGCGTACTCCGAATTCTCCACCGCTGTTGCCGACCAGAACGGTTCCTTTGGCGACAATCGGGGCCATAGTGATCGACTCGCCGAGATTGATGTCGCCGAGTTTCGTCCGCCATACTTCCTTGCCGGTGTTTGCGTCAACGGCAACGGTCTGGACATCGAGAGTGTTGTAGATGATTTTGCCGTCGAAGTATGCAGCCCCGCGATTGACCACGTCACAGCATGCAACCCCCTGGGAGGCGGGCGAAGGGTGCGGCTGGTAAACCCACTTCATGGGCGCGCCCGGCTTTGTCAGATCCAGAGCGTAGAGAAGATTCGGAAAGGGGGTCACGATATACATCGTGTTGTTCACGACAAGAGGCGCCGCTTCATGACCCCGGCTGGCGCCGGTTGAGAATGTCCAGGCTAACTTGAGGTTCTTGACGTTCCCGGTGTTGATCTGATCTTGAGAACTGTATCGTGTGCTGGCGTAGTTCTTCGGCGCCATCACCCACTGTCCATCGTCGGGCTGATTCTGAATCTGCGAAAAAGCCGGGGAGATGAAAGCCAGTCCTATGAGAACAGCGCGAGTAGTGCTGCTACCGCCGGTCACTTGTAGATTCAAGCGCAGATTCAAGGTGATGCCAAGCCTCCGTTTGTACCCTGAAATGAGAATATTTACAGGTATAAAGGTTTCGACTGAAATACTGTAGAGCGATAAGGAGAGATACGAGTGAAGATTTTAGGACTTGGATTGTTAGCTGCTGCCTTGGCGATGGGTGCGAGTTCAAATATAGACCTGTATTCGCCGCAGGACCTGCAGAAGATGGTTCAGACGCTTTCGAACAAGAAAGCTCCATTTGCGAGTGAGTCGCTGAAGAAGTACGGAAGCGATCACACGATGATCGCGTACCGCGAAGAGACTGGATCGTCGGAAGTACACGAGAAAGAGGCGGACTTTTTCTTTGTGGTGGACGGCTCGGCGGCGATTCTAACGGGAGGGAAGCTGGTAAATCCGCATACGGAGGCGGCGGGCGAATTGCGCGGCACTTCAGTCGCGGGCGGTGAGCGGCACGAATTGGCAAAAGGTGCGGTGATTCACATTCCCGCCGGCACGCCTCATCAGGTACTCATTCAGAAAGGCACGCCGTTTACGTATTTTGTCGTGAAGGTTATCGAAAAGTAGATGGCGGCGGCGTGGCTGCTCACGGTTCTGGCGTTGATGGGTATTATCGCCGGATCCGTATTGGGGCAGTCGAGGATGTTGTCGGCCCATCTGGCGGCGGCGGGCGGCGGATTGTTGTTCGGAATCTGCTTGTTTTGGCTGATGCCGGAGATTGCGGAAACGTCGGGATGGGCGCTGGTGGTGGGAGTGGCGCTGGCCTCTTGCGTCGTGTTACTAGGATTGGACCGGTATCTTATGCATACCGGACGATCCCCGCGGCACGGCGTAGTGGGTCCTTTACTTATTGCGACCGCGCTCCACAGCTTTCTGGACGGGTGGAGCGTGCGGGCGGTGGCGGTCCAACCGCTGGCGAGTGTCGCCGTTCCAATTGGGTTAGCGTTGCACAAGGTGCCCGAAGGTTTGGCGCTTGGCTGGATCACGCGAAAGTCGATGGATTCCACGCAACGGGCAATTCTGGCGAGCGGGGCGGTCGAGTTGCTTACCGTGGTGGGTGCGTGGGTGGAGCCTCGGGCGGACCGGTCTGGCGTGGCGGCTTTTGGCCCGTGGTGGACGGCAGTGGTGCTGGCGGTTGTGGCAGGGAGTTTTCTATTCCTGGGATTTCACACGGTTGTGCCGGAGCGTAAAAAGGCGGGTGTGGCGCCGGTATTCCTGGGCGCGTTCGGATTGATGGGTATCGCGGCTTGGATTAAATCAGGCGGATGCTGTTTGTGAAAATTCGTGCGGTTCTGGAACTCGCGGGCGAGTCCAAGAATTCGGTTTTCTTCGAAAACCGGTCCGACGATTTGCAGGCCGACCGGTAGTCCGTTTGCGAATCCGCACGGAATCGTGATGGCGGGAAAACCGCAGAGATTGCTGGCTTGCGTGAGGCTCGCGCCGATACCTTTTTGATCGGGACGCTTGGGGGGTGTCTCATCGAACGGTTGATCGGAACGGTCGGGCGGATCGAAGTGGGTTGGCGCAATGAGGAAGTCAACAGTCGTGAATAACTGGCGGAAGGCGGATTGTATCTGACTGCGCACGCGCATGGCTTTAAGATAGTCTAGAGCCGAGTAAGTCAGCGACGCCTTCAAACCATCGATTTGACTTTGATCCGCGAGTTGATCGACGCGGCCGTTCTTGATGAATTGCTCAAAGACCGAGGCGGCTTCGGAATCTATGATGGCGCCGATGATTGTGCCGTACGGGAAATCCGGCAGCTTGGTTTCGACCATTTGAGCGCCTAACGACTTCACGACCGAGAGCGCATTGGCAAAAGCAGGCCGCAACGGTTCGGCGCACCAATCGGAGAAATCGATTTCGGCGTAACCGATTTTGAGATCGCTCAACTTGCGGTAATACTGAGGTGCGTAGTAGAAGCTTTTATGGGCAGAGCCGGGGTCGTTATCGTCGCGTCCTGCGATCTGATGTAACACAAGGCCGCAGTCTTCGGCGGAGCGCGCCAGAACACCGACTTTGTCGAGGGTCCAGGAGAGCGGCATTGCGCCATGACGGCTAACTAAGCCGTAAGTAGGACGCAGGCCAGTTACTCCGCAGTAACAAGCGGGAGTTAGTATCGAGCCGGAGGTTTCAGAGCCCAGCGCATAAGGCACCAGCCCGGCCGCCACTGCGATGCCAGAACCGCTGGAAGAACCGCCGGACCAATAAGACTTGTTCCACGGGTTCTGACCAGGGCCTTGCAGGGATGCCGACGCGGAACTGTAACCGCCGCCGCCCGCCAGTTCCACCATGGCGAGCTTTCCAATTAGAACAGCCTGTGTCGCGGCTAGTTTTGCGATTACGGTGGCATCGTAATCGAAGACCTGATCCGCAAACGGCTTGGCTCCCCAGGTAGTCGGGTATTTCGCTACCGCGAGGAGATCCTTTGCAGCATACGGAATGCCTTGCAAGGGGCTTCGGAAGCGCTCGCGCTTCAGGTCGGAATCGGCATCCTTCGCTGCGTTACGCCCATATTTCGCAAGTGAACAAGCGAGGGCGTTGTACTGTGGACCAAGTTTCTCCAGACGTCGGCTGAAAAACTTAGTAAGTTCGGAAGACGAGATCTGATGCTTCTGCAGCGCGGCGTTAAGTTCCGGGATGCTGGCGAATGGGATGGTGGATTCGTCGAGCTTCGTTCTTGGCATGGAGAGCTAGGCCTTGAACGAAAACGCGGGCTCTACGTCCATAGGAACTTCGAGTTGGGCGAGCCGCTCGCTAATGGCGCGGATGTCGTCGGAAGCTTTTTTCAGCCGGGCTTCGGGCGTGGCAGGCGGTTCGGCTGGAGCGGGCGTGCCTTGCGGCGGTATCCTCGATGTGACCGGCGGGGATGTGACCTGGGCAATTGCAGGAGCCGCCGCCATCAGCGCGACCCATTTCCTTCGGGTGAATCGCATAGAAGAGGGGCGGCTGCTCATGCGGACATTATAGAAGGGCTGTTAATTTAGCGTGAATGCCACGACATCGTCTCCGATGTCTTTATTGACTTTGCCGTGGCCTCCGGCGCTTACAACAACGTAACGCCTGCCCTTCCAGACGTACGTGCCAGGAACTGAATTTGCTGCGTGGGGCAACGGCAACTCCCATACTTTGCGGGCATCGTCGGCTGAATAGGCTTGCAGCTTATTGATCCAGAGGTCGCCGCCGAAGATGACCAGACCGTCTACTTCAAGCGGACCTCCGAGGCTGACAGTTGTGGGCGTTTCCCATCGCAGCCTTCCTGTTTCAACATCAATTGCGGCAAGCGCGCCCCATGGTTCGACATTGCAAGGTTTACCGTCTTGTCCGAGGAACGTACGGCGTGACATCGCATAAGGTGCGCCGGCTTGTGTGCCATACTCGACGCCAAGGCGTTCGCCCGAATTGCCGTGTCCCGCGGCATTGAAGGTCTGACGCGGGATCAGACGAACCGATGTCGCGAGGCGATTGGCGGCGACGAAGATGAGACCGCGCTGAGAATCGTACACGCCTCCGCCCCAGTTAGCGCCTCCGACATTGCCGGGAAACACGAGCGTTCCACCGAGGCTGGGTGGCGTGAAGAGTCCTTCATAGCGCAACTTTTTGAATTCGGCTTCGCACCAGCCTGGACGCGGAGTAAACTTCTGCAACGTGAAGACACCGCTTTGGGGGACGGGCTGAGTGGGAGAAGCAGCCTCGCCTTCGATGTCGGAGCGCGGAACGGGCCGTTCTTTGACGGGCAATAGTGGCGCGCCCGTCAGCCGATCCAATACAAAATAATGGCCGATTTTAGTAAGGACAGCGACAGCGGGTTTGCCTTTGAAATCGACTAAGACGGGAGGTGAAGCCACGTCGTAGTCCCAGAGATCGTGATGCACAACCTGGAAGTGCCAGAGCAGCTTGCCGGTTGAAGCTTGCAGGGCGATGGCACAGTTTGCGTAGAGATCATTCCCGGGCCGCAGGCCGCCATAGAAATCAGGCGACGCACTGCCTGTGGATAAGAAGACCATGTCACGGCCGACGTCAACAGTCATCGGAGTCCAGGCGTTGGCCGCGCCCGTTTTGCCGCCGGGAGTGGGATCCCAACTCCACTTCAGATGCCCGGTGGTTGCGTCGAACCCTCGCACCGTGCCGCGCTCCATTTCCGCTCTGAGGTTGTCACCGATCGAAGAACCAACAACGACAGTTGATCCGGCAATTACGGGCGGCGAGGTGACTTCATACATTCCGTCCTTTACTCCCGGAGCGATATCAGCCTGCCACAGAAGTTTGCCGTCCGCTGCGCTGAGAGCGATTAGTCGGGAATCGAGCGTGCCGAAGTAAACCGTGCCGTTTGAGATTGTGACGCCGCGCGCAGTGGCTTCGGAGTAACGGCGGTCAGTGGTGACATGCGGGTCGAATCTCCATTGTTGTGCGCCTGTGCCCGGATCGAGAGCGATGACCTGGTCGAACGGGGTGATGACATACAGCAGATTACCCGAGAGGACGGGAGTCGCTTCGAAGGCCGCAATGTACCCGGAGAATTCGGTTGGCGGCGTGGCGTGGGTATGAAAGGTCCAGGCTAATTTGGGCTGGCCCAAGACAACAGAGCATCCCACGACGAGAGCGAACAGCGAGCGAATTGTCCTCACCCAAAAATCATAACTGGTTCAGGAGTGTTGTTCGAGAGCGCTTTGCATCACGGCGCGCGGGGCGGACTCGCCCGTCCAGATTTCGAATTGACCGGCGGCTTGTTCCAGAAGCATCTCCGATCCGTGAACGATTGTGCAGCCCTGCTCTTGCGCCCGCTTCAAGAGGAGCGTTTCGTGAGGATTGTAAACCATGTCGAGGACGACATCGGCAGGTACTTCGTGAAACAGCGCCTCATCGGGTTTGGGCGACATGCCTACGGGGGTTGCGTGCACCAGCGCGTCGTAATGCGAAGCTTCGGCTTCGTGCAATGAGACGGCCTGAGCCTTTGCGATACGCGCCAGATCCTGAGCTGCCTTTAGATTTCGGCCCGTGATCGTAACACTGGCTCCGGTGTCGGAGAGTGCGACAGCGGCCGCGCGCGCCGCTCCTCCATAACCTGCGATCAGGATGGAAGCATGCGCAAGACGCAAGTGTTTAGCTAGCGGCTTCAGCACTCCTTGTGTGTCTGTGTTGGTCCCGCGCCATTTCCCGGCTTTACGCCATACCGTGTTCACTGCGCCGATGCGCTTTGCGAGTGGATCGACCACGTCAAGATAGCGAAGGATGCGCTGTTTGTGTGGGATCGTCACGCTGAAGCCCGAGACGGGAAGTTCGGTAGCGAGTTTCATCCAGTCCGCAAGACAGCCGGGGGGAACGAGAAAGGGAATATAGACTGCGTCGATGCGGCGCGCTTGAAAGGCCCGGTTATGGATGAGCGGAGATTTGGAATGAGCTACCGGATCGGCGATAACGCCGTAAACACGGCTCTGTTTCGTCAATTTGTCAACGCGATAGACGGAACGCATGAGGCGGGCGGGAATTTGCCCGGGTGCGGTTCCCACTGCAACCGAAGGGGCCGCGTAAGTGAAGACGGAGCCAATGCCAGGAGCAAGGACGCGAGTCACGGCGCCCATCTCCGACATGGTGAATGCGATGAGCGAGATCTCGCGATGTTCGCGGGCAAACTGGATGAGACGGAGATTGTCGCTCGGTTTGCGCGCGGTGGTGACAAGTTTGTAGGCGTCGGCCGGAATTCGCTGTAATTTTCGGAGAATGGGTTCGAGAGCCGGCGTGCTTTCGAAATTGTGATAAGAGACGATCAGCGGCGCGGCGCCGCGCAAACTTGCAACCGCCGATTTGGCGCATTCGGCGGATTCTATTTCGAGATCGACCGCAACGGCCCCAGCGCGGCCAGAATCTTGCAAGATCGCGATCTGCTGTTCGATGGATCCTTTAAACGCTCCCGCGTGTTGGTGGTGGCGGCACGTGGCGAGGATCGGAATGTCGGAATGAGTTTCGCGGAACGAGCGAATCAGTTCGACTCCTTTGGCCGGATCTGAGAGGGCGTCCAGACGGAACTCGAAAAATGTGCTGCCGTCTTTATATTCCCGTTCGGCGGCGCGAGCAAGATCGGAGGTGGAGGGGAGACCGAGTGCCACACAAATGCGCGGCAAGGAACGGGGCAACGACGGCATGAGAGGAAGTTTGCCCGACTAGGATATCAAGGGAAGGTACCGGCTACGCTAGAGGCCATGGTGCAACTTTTCTCGATGCCGGAAGCCGGGGCTGCTTGAGATGACAAAACCGACACTGATTCCACATCCGACGCGCATTGAAGCGGTGGGAAACAAACCGAAGTTGATCGACGAGTATGTGGGGCGCGTGAATTCCGGAACGCCGCAGGCGAGCGTCGCGCATATGCGCAGTCCTGGCGGCTGGATAGAACCTGGACAGCGTCCGGAATTCGATGAGTTTACCGTTGTGGTAAAGGGAACGCTACGCGTGGAGTATGAAGGCGGCCAGTTGGACGTCGCAGCCGGTCAGGCCGTGATTACGCATAAGGGTGAATGGGTGCGGTACAGCACGCCGGGTGACGAGGGCGCGGAATATTTTGCAGTCTGCGTCCCGGCGTTCTCGATGGAGAGCGTGCATCGGGATTAGGACGGAATTGTTGCAGAGGTAGTTCGGAGGGCCAACATGAGTTCGGCGTGCGGGTTTAGTGCAAAAGGAGCGCTACTCCTCTTTTTGATTTGTCTAAACGTTCCCGCGCAAGACCTGAAAGTCATTCTGCTTGGAACTGGAAGCCCGATTCCGATCATCAACCGATTCGGTCCGAGTACTCTGATCGAAGCAGGAGGGCAAAAGCTGCTGATCGACTGCGGCTGCGGGGCGTCGTTGCGATTGTGGCAGCTTCACGTTCCGCTGGGTGACGTGACAGCCGTATTACTGACGCATCTTCATTCCGACCATATTGTTGGGATTCCCGATTTGTGGCTGACCGGCTGGCTGCCGCCTCCGTTTGGCCACCGGACCGGACCCTTTCGGGTTTGGGGACCGGTTGGAACCAGGGACATGATGGCGAATCTGGAGAAGGCGTATCAATCCGACATCAAGTTCCGAATGGTGGATGGAATTCCTCCGCAGGGTGTAACCGTTGTCGCTCAAGACCTTAGCGAGGGCGTGATTTATGAAAAGGAGGGCGTTAGGGTTACGGCATTTCAAGTCGATCACGCAACGGCGAAACCGGCGTTCGGTTACCGCATCGATTACGGCAACCGCTCCGTGGTTCTCTCCGGCGACACCCGATTGAGTGAGAATCTTATCCGTTTCTCGAAGGGCTCGGACGTTCTGATCCATGAAGTGGCTTGGGCCAGACCGGATCTCCTAAGCAAATCAGAAGCTGCGCGAACCATTATTGGGCTTCACACGACACCCGAGGAGGCAGGTACGGTTTTTGCGCGCGTGAAACCCAGGCTCGCCGTCTACTCGCACATTGTCCTGGTGACTACCGATCCCGCTTTCTCCGTGCCGACGAGTACAGACGTCTTGAGGCTAACTCGGAAAACGTATAGCGGCCCATTGGAACTTGGAGAAGACCTGACGACCATCGAGATCGGAAACAAAATTAACGTACACCGATTCGCGGGAACTTCTCAATAAACGGCCGCAGCGTCAGCGGAGTTTTAGAATTATGCCTGCACGGCAACAATCTCGCAAATATTCAAATCCCGCAAACCAGTTTCCACAACAGCCCGGTCACCGACCACGAGCCAGACCATACGAGCGGGCTCAAGCAACGACTTAGCGCACACTTCAATTTCGGGAACGGTCAACTTTGAAACGCGGTCTACATAGGTATCGTAGAAATTGAGCGGTAATCCGAACTGCAACAGATCTCCCAGTAAAGTTCCGACCGCATTCATGGTTTCATGCGTCCCGGGCAACTCAAAGATCTGCTGCTGCTTCACCTTGTCCAATTCTTCTTCCGTAACCGGCTTGGACCCGAGCATCCCTTTCATCTCACCGATCATCTCGGAAATGGTCTCGCTCGTCTTGTCCGCCTGGACCGACGCATAGGCCAGAAACGGCCTCTGCGCGCGTGCGCCATACAGCAGTGAAGCCGCGCCGTAACACCAGTGCTTCTCTTCGCGCAGATTCATATTTAGCCGCGCCCCAAACGTGCCGCCAAACACGTTGTTCATCGCTTCGAGAGGGATTTCGAACTTCGCCGTAGGGGGTGGCGCAATAGTTCCGGCAATCACGACGGAGTGCTGCGCGCCGGGCTTGTCGATCAGGTAAATCGCCGGCTGAGATGGCTCTGGGACACGAGCGACATTCTTGGCGGGAACGGTTTTCGTTTTCCATCCGCCGAAAAATCTCTCCAGCTTGGGCTTGATCTCCGCAACGCTCGTATCTCCAACAACAATCATCGTCGAGTTGTTGGGCGTAAACCAAGTTTCGTGAAAACGCGCCACGTCTTCGCGAGTCATGCTCGACACGCTCTCTTCCGTACCTGATCCCGTTAGCGGTAACCCATAGGCATGTTCAGATCCAAACAGGATCGGGGGAAGTGCCCGCAGCGCCATTTGAAGCGGTGTGACTCGTTCGTTCGCAATGGCAGATAGCTGAAGCTGCTGTTGTCTCTCAAAATCAGCTTGCGGAAACGAAGGATTCAGCACCACGTCCGAATACAAATCAAGCGCGTCGTCAAGCGTCGGCGTAAGCGCCGAAAGGTACACGGTTGAGATATCCAGGTTGCAACCCGCGGTCAATTGCGCTCCCAGAGATTGCACTTCCTCGCTGATCTCGAGAGCGGTACGACGCGCTGTACCTCCCGTGAGCAAGGCCGACGCCAATCGCGCCGCGCCAGGGGCTGCGAACTGATCGGCCGCGTACCCCGCATCCACATCGAGCCAGAGATTCACAACGGGAACATCATGCCGCTCCGCAACCAACACTTTCAGTCCGTTGCTCAGAGTAGTTTCATGAACTTCTGGAAGCTTCAGTTCGTGAGCGGA
>JALYVD010000002.1 GCA_030853405.1 Acidobacteriota bacterium
TGCCTTCCGGGGTGATGGGACCCGTACTCCATTGCGCGTTGGCCCGGTTGGCAGCGAGGCGTGCGGGGCTTAGTTCGATGGTGGCCGACTCCGGCGGATTGGCTTTCATGGCTTTGCGCTCAGCGGCACGGCGTTGTTGGCGTGATGTCATTTGACTCCAGTTTTAGCCGGGCGGTGTGCGGGTTTTGCGGAAGATAGCCGTAAGTCGTTGTGAGCATTGGGGCAATATTTTTGATTTGCGGTGATCGGCAAAAACCGAGATTGACCACTGACACGACTGACGACCGACACACTGACCAAGCCTCGCTCGACAGCGCAGTTTGCGCCCCGTTTTTCACACCTCAAATCAGAGCCGATCAGGCTGGTGCGTTGCGAACGAGCAATTTCTCACACAGCATCGTAGAGAGATCTGCCCATCTCGAACCGTTCTATGCCGGTTGCAGTGCTTTCTCCGAAGAAAGACAGAGCTATCAAAGCTGAACCCCTCAAAGCTCGCGCCTGCGATGGGCGTGAACGGAAGTTCTGGCTCGTCGTCCAGCTCCGGCTCGAAGCTACCGACGACTTGGATTTGATCAGCGACAAATGGTGAGCAGTCCAAGAAGATTTGCCGTTTCGCAAAACGTCCGAGGAGCGGCCGATAGTCTGACAACCGACATCTTGAACTCAAGAATGCCAGGCTGGTTGTTCGTGGGCAGAGACATCGAAAGAGCATTCGTTGAGAATTTCATCACACCTGTGAAGCGCGAACGTTGGCTAGAGCTTCTACGTACTGAGAAGGGCAGGCGCAAGCTGCGCGCCTCGCTTGCTGATTTCACAGAGTTCGATCCGGCAACCGTCGTTCCGTTGCCGCCGAAGCAGCAGCACGCATCATCGATCTTTCAGGTACTCACGGGTTTAGGCGCACCTACCACTTGTTATCTGATCTCTGAGAACAGCGAGTGGGATGCGACAGAAAGGAATCTGCAAAGCGCTCTGCAGCAGGTCGTTGGCTATGGCTTTGGGACCATCATCACCTGCAAGCCTGGGGCGCTTGCGTACTTCGAGGGAGAAGGCCCTGGCCATCGCTTCATCCTGAGAAAATCGCTGTAGCATTACGGGCGTTTCTGCGCCCGGGTCGGTTCAGAACGAGCCGCCGGATTGTTACCCCTGCGTTCGGTCTACTTTGTCACCTATGTGTCCGGTCTGTACCCCACGTGCCAGCCAAAAACGCTGGCAAGCGTCGATGCGCTCCGCCCCCCACAAGAGGAATCGCAAAAGAAAGCGAATATGCTCCGCTTACTTACGTGCGCGGCTCGGCAACGGTACCGGAGCAGAACGGTGTGCGAGCATGTTGCGCGCCCGGGTGGCGTCCCGGAGCGCTTCCTCTATTGTCGGAGCAATCGCCGTCAAGTGTCCCATCTTGCGGCCTGGACGCGGCTCCTCTTTACCGTAAAGGTGAAGTTTAACGTTTGGGCTGGATGCCGCCGCTTCCCAGTCCGGCTCGCCGTTCGTCCAGATATCGCCTAACAGATTTGCCATCGCCGCAGGGGCGAATTGCGCGACTCCCCCAAGCGGCAGGGCACACGTCGCCCGAAGCTGCTGCTCGAATTGGCTGGTCAGATTCGCGTCGAACGTGAAGTGGCCGGAATTGTGGGGACGCGGCGCGAGCTCGTTGATCAATAGGGAACCGTCCCGGCGGACGAAGAACTCCACGCACAATACGCCGACCACGTCTAGCTTTTCAAGCACCGCGCGGGCGATTTCCTCAGCTTGCCTAGACACCCGATCTGGAACGCGTGCGGGCGCGATGGAGATATCTAGAATCCCGTTGACGTGGTGATTCTCCGTCGCGCCGTAGTGAATGAAGGCGCCGTCTGCCCCACGTGCAGCGACGACCGAGATCTCGCATTCGAAATCGACCATTGCTTCGAGTACGGCCACGCGCTGGCCGACCGCTTTCCATGCGGCGTCGAACTGAGAGTCAGCGGTGATCCGGAATTGTCCCTTGCCATCATAGCCGAAGTCCGCAGTCTTCAGAATGGCCGGAAGCCCGATCTCTTTTGCGGAATCGCCGAGTTCTTCCCGGCTCTCAACACGCCGGAAGCGCGTGACGGGAAATCCGGATTCCGACAGAAACGTCTTTTCCCTTAGGCGGTGCTGGGTGATGTGAAGAATGTGTCCGCTAGGCCGAACGGGCGCGCATTCGGCGGCGGCAGCGGCGGTCGCGGCCGGTACATTCTCAAACTCGAACGTTACGGCGGACACTCCGCTGGCGAACTTGCGAACCGCATCCAGGTCGTCGTAGGAAGCGTTCACCTCGACATCCGCGACCTGCCCTGTTGGCGTATCCGAATCGGGAGAAAGCGTGTGAACCCGATAGCCCATACGGCGCGCCGCAATGGCGAACATACGTCCTAACTGACCACTGCCAAGAACGCCGATGGCACTTCCGGGGAGGATAGCTTCGTGGCTCATGAACTTAAGCGGTCTTGCAGGACTGACTCGGTCTGTTCACGACGCCACGTTTTCAAACGTTCGTGGAATTCAGGGTACTTGCCCCCCAAGATGCTCGCCGCCAGCAGTGCCGCGTTGGTCGCACCCGCATTGCCGATGGCGAGCGTTCCTACAGGAATACCCGCAGGCATCTGAACGATCGAAAGCAGAGAGTCCACACCGTTTAGAACACTGCTCTTAATCGGCACGCCAAGCACTGGAAGGACCGTATGGGCCGCCACCATACCCGGCAAATGCGCTGCCCCTCCAGCAGCGGCAATGATCACCTCAATGCCACGGCTGGCCGCAGTTTTGGCATACTCCGCCATCCAGTCAGGCGTGCGGTGCGCCGAAACCACGCGGCACTCGTGAGGAACCCCGAGCTTGGTCAAAGTCTCGCTGGTGCTCTGCATCGTCTCCCAGTCGGACTTGCTGCCCATGATGACGCCGACCAACGGATTCAATCTACTCCCCCTGCGAGGCGACGAAGCCCTTCTGGCCGTCGAATGTATAGAGGTTCTCGATCTTGATAAAGTCGAGCCCAGCCTTTTGCAGCCGATCCAAAAGGCCGACGATCTGCTGGTGGGTTACCGGTCCATTCGCCTGATCGGAGAAGAACCCAGCGCGCCAGTGATCGGTACAGAACGTCTCCGAAAAGCCGCCCGGATAGACCTTCACGCCGCGATTGCTAAGCGAAGTAAGTTTCAGTCCGTCGCCGTTGAACTTTTCGAGGCGCTGCCCAAACTCGGATGGATTCCGGTCATTCCATTGGAAGAAGACATCCACGCCGACCAATTCCTTTTTGGCGCGCGGCTTGGGGACGTAAGCCGCGCTGGCGGCCTGTTTCGGTTCCTTCGAATAGGAGGCCGCTTTGATCTTCTCCGGTTTCTTCCCAAGTCGAGCCACGACGGCTTCGGCGAACTCCTTCGTTCCGACCTTTTGCTTGCTCGTACCCTCTTTGAATATGTCGTAAGTGTGGACGCCGTCTTCAATCGTGCGAAGCCAGGCGTTATGGATCAACTCGGCGATATCTGGTTGCCCGATGTGCACGAGCATGAGCAGCCCACCATGCAGCAAGCCCGAAGGATTCGCGAGATTCTGTCCCGCACGCCGGGGGGCCGAGCCATGGATGGCTTCGAACATCGCGCATTGATCGCCGATATTCGCCGACCCCGCCAGCCCAACCGATCCCGCAATCTGCGCGGCAACATCCGAGAGAATATCGCCATACAAGTTCGGCATCACGAGTACATCGAAGGCCTCGGGCGTATCCGCGAGTTTCGCCGCTCCAATGTCCACGATCCAATGTTCCTTTTCGAACTCCGGATATTCGGCGCCGACCTCATCGAAGACCTTGTGAAACAGGCCGTCGGTGAACTTCATGATGTTGTCTTTAGTGAAGCAGGTGACTTTCTTGCGGTTGTTGCGGCGGGCGTACTCGAAGGCGTAGCGGACGATCTTCTCCGATCCCGGACGGCTGATCAACTTCAGACACTGGTAGACTTCGTCGGTCTGCCGGTGCTCGATTCCCGCGTACAGATCTTCCTCGTTTTCACGTACGATCACCACGTCCATGCCGGGATGTTTGGTTTCGATGTACGGGTGATAGGAGACGCATGGCCGGACATTGGCGTACAACCCGAGAGTCTTGCGGGTCGTTACGTTGAGCGATTTAAAACCGCCGCCCTGTGGAGTGGTGATGGGCGCTTTGAAGAAAACTTTGGTGCGCCGGAGGGATTCCCAAGCGCTCGGCTCAATGCCGGCGTTATCTCCGCGCAAGTAGACCTTTTCGCCGATCTCGATGGTCTCAGTTTTAATCCGGGCGCCCGCTTCCTTGATGATGTGGAGCGAGGCGGCCATGATCTCGGGGCCGATGCCGTCGCCGTGGGCAACTGTGATGGGGACGGTGGTAGGGACAGGGTTCGATGCCATATAGGTAAAGAATCATTAAATCAGAACAGCTACGGAAAAGGCTTTTTGTGGCTCTAATAGCAGGAGCGCCGGGTGTGCCGATTTTCTTGTCAAACGAGAAGGAGTACACTGTGAGTGTTAATTCCCCAGAGTTAAACGCCGGCAGTTGTATACTCAACTGTCAGCGCACGTCTTCTGTTCTGAACAACTTAGAGTGAAAGAATACATCGAGCTCACAAAACCCCGCGTCACGTGGCTCATTCTAATGAGCACCGCGATCGGCTATTTCTTCGGACATAGTGGGCCGTGGTTCTTGTGGCCGATCGTGCACGCGATCATAGGCACGGGCCTGATAGCATCCGGCACGGCAGCCCTGAATCAATGGTATGAGCGGGAAGCGGACCGCCACATGCGCCGCACGCAGATGCGCCCTCTTCCGTCGGGCCGTCTCGCTCCGAATAACGCTCTTTGGTTCGGGATTGCCTTATCTGTTGCAGGTGGACTGGAACTAGGCCTCGGGGTGAACTGGCTCTCCGCCGCAGTTGGTATTTCGACTCTGTCCCTGTATCTGTTCCTTTACACGCCGCTGAAGCAAAAGACCTGGTGGTCAACTACTGTCGGCGCCATACCGGGCGCGATGCCTCCGCTGATTGGCTATGCGGCGGCGGCTGGCCGCCTAACCCCAGAAGCGTGGGCTCTCTTCGCTATTCTTTTTCTCTGGCAGTTCCCGCACTTCTATGCGATTGCATGGATGTACCGCGAAGACTATTCGCGAGCCGGTATTAAGATGCTGCCGGTAGTTGAGCCGGATGGCCGATCTACTTCCCGGCAGATTCTGATCTATTCGATTTTGCTGATCCCGATCAGTTTGCTCCCCAAGTTTATGGGGATGACGGGCGGAATCTACATGGCGGGCGCGATCGCGCTGGGGGTGGGGTACCTTTACACGGGCGTTCGTGTCTCTTTTGACCGGACGCGGGTGCGGGCGCGGCGAGTGCTGCTGGCATCCGTCATCTACTTGCCGGTACTTTACGCGCTGATGGTTCTCGATCCGGTCCGGTTGTGATTAGAGTTTCGACAATACTGGGCTTCTCTCTCCTGATCCTCCTCTCTGGCATCCTTGCGTGCAATAACCGCGCGGCGAAGTTGCCGAATTACGGGCATGTTCCCGAGTTCGAAATGACCGATTCGCAGGGCCACCACTTCGACAGCAAGCAAATCGCGGGCAAGGTCTGGGTGGTCGATTTCATTTACACGAACTGCCCCGGTCCCTGCCCGCGCATGACATCGGAAATGCACAGCGTCCAGAAGCAGCTTAAGGGCGACCCCGATGTGCGTATGATCTCGATTTCAGTCGATCCCGCGCATGATACGCCGCCCGTGCTGAACGCATTCGCGCATCGGTTCGAAGGTCCGAACGACCAGTGGTTTTTCCTGACTGGAACCCCGGCCACCGTGCATTTGCTTGCGCATGAAGTCTTCAAAGTCGGGGACGTGATCTCGAACATGGACCATAGCACTAAGTTCATGCTTGTCGATAAGCACGGCGATCTTCGCGGCTATTATTCGAGTCTGGACGGCAATGAGATTCCGGCCCTGCTGCAGGATGTTGAGGCCCTAAGCCAGGAGCGTTCGTGACGACAGTTGCAGCTCTTGAACTGGCTCGAAAGCCCGTCCCGGTCTTTATCGGACTGGGAGCGCTGATCGCGGGCGCTCTGATCTGGTTGATCTATTTCAAAGGCAAAACCGCAGGTCCGGAGTGGATCGGTTTTCTGCCGACGGCAAACGCGATATTCAACTCGCTCTGCGCGATCTGCCTCGTATTGGGATACATCAATATCCGGCGCGGCAATCGGCTTGTACACATGCGGTTCATGGTGAGCGCCACGGTATTTTCGGCGCTATTTCTGCTCAGCTATGTGACGTATCACTACTTTCACGGCGATACGAAATTTCCAGGGCACGGGTGGATTCGCCCGGTTTATTTTTCGATTCTGGCGAGCCATATTCTGCTGTCGATGATCGCTCTGCCGCTGATCCTCGGGACCCTGTGGTATGCGCTTAGAACGCAGTTCAAGTTTCATCGCGCGGTTGCCCGCTGGACGTTTCCGATCTGGCTGTATGTGTCCGTGACTGGCGTTGTTGTCTACCTGATTCTTCGAAGCTATACATCCTCATGACGACTGAAAAACAGAATTGGGACGCCGAGTTGTACGAAGCTCGCCACGCGTTTGTCTGGCACTTCGGCGAGAGCATGGTCGAGCTGCTGGATCCGAAGCCGGGCGAGAGAATTCTGGATCTCGGTTGCGGGCCGGGGCAACTCACGCACAAGATAGCGGAGCATGGCGCAAGCGTTCTGGGCCTGGACTCATCGCTCGAAATGGTGGGGCAGGGAAGGCAGAACTATCCGAATCTGCATTTTGTGTTGCAGGATGCAACCACGATGGAATTCGAAGACGAGTTCGACGCCATCTTTTCGAATGCCGCTTTGCACTGGATGCTGAGTGCGGAGGCTGTCGCCCGCAACATGTATCGGGCGCTAAGAACGGGCGGCCGACTGGTGGTGGAGTTTGGCGGTCGAGGTTGCGTACAGACTATCGATCGTGCGGTGATGAATGCGGTGGCCCGTTATTCGGGCTGTGTTCCGGACCCGAAGAGGTTTTTCCCCGGCATCGGCGAGTATGCCAGCCTGCTTGAAGAACAAGGTTTTGAGACGCGTTTCGCGCAT
Organism: Acidobacteriota bacterium; assembly: GCA_030853405.1. Lineage (GTDB taxonomy): Bacteria > Acidobacteriota > Terriglobia > Bryobacterales > Bryobacteraceae > Bog-105. Next base: position 7,112 of record JALYVD010000002.1, read on the forward strand.
CTGTTCGACAGGCCGACTCCGCTCGAGGGCGAACGCGGCATGGAAAATTGGATCAGACAATTTAGCTGGTTCTACTTCGAAACGCTGTCGGCTTCCGAGCGTGAGAAGGCGCTACAAGAAGCCGTCGAGCAACTAAGACCTGTGCTCTATCAGGACGGTAAGTGGTCCGCCGACTACCGCAGGATTCGAATCATTGCAGTGAAAGTGTAATGAATTCATGTCGCGGAAGATGTTCGCCGACCTCTTTGAGCAGTTGGTTCTTGGTCAGCGGTTTGCATAAGTAGGAGGTCCACTCGGCATTCCGGAAGGTGCTATTTTCCGCCGTTTCATGCGCCGTTAATGCGATGATCGGAATCGGCGGCCGGCCTTGCCGTTTCTCCCAGTTGCGAATTCTCAAAGTGGTTTGATAGCCGTCCATCTTCGGCATCTCGATGTCCATTAGTATCCACTGCTGTCCAAAATAGGACAGGGTTGCGATAAGGCCTGCTTAGAGTAAAGGCTTTGAAGGTTGGGGATGTGGATTTCCGGATGGAGGTCTCCTTTGTGAGCCGAAGATAGCCTGTCCAAATCAC
>JALYVD010000033.1 GCA_030853405.1 Acidobacteriota bacterium
ATTTGGACAGGCTATCTTCGGCTCACAAAGGAGACCTCCATCCGGAAATCCACATCCCCAACCTTCAAAGCCTTTACTCTAAGCAGGCCTTATCGCAACCCTGTCCTATTTTGGACAGCAGTGCCGCGATGTCGCTGACGAACTGTCTGTATTTTTCGTTTTCTTGCGGCGTGGCGGGCATAGCCGGATTTTATCTGGTCACCCCAAACGGGGATCGGCACCTAGGGTCCAGACGTGGGTCCACAACTGAAATTTACCAGAGACTACCAGTGCTTTGAGAGCTTTTGTGGCCAACGACGCTCAATTACGTCAATAACTTGCTCAGAGCCTGTCTTTATGGCATGGAAGAGGTCAAGGGTTCGAACGCCTTCAGGTCCACCAATTTACCCGCTAACTCAAGCAGTTTCTACTTTGTCCGCGGCGTGCCGCGTCATCACGGCAGGCAAGCGCCCGAGGCAAGTGCGTACGTCGCGGTTCAGTATTGGTCTAACCTGGAAGTACCGTTTAATGTCGACCAGTGTTTTGGATGCCCCCCCGGTCGAGGAACTCTACCGCACCTTAGAAGAGAAAGTCCGTGCGCTCCGTCCGGACGAGGATCTCTCCGCGTTGCATCGCGCTTTCTCGTTCGCGGTTGAACGCCATGCCAGTCAAAAGCGCAAGTCCGGTGAGCCCTACATAACCCACCCCATCGCTGTCGCGAGCATTCTCGTTGAGATGCAAATGGACCTTGTCTGTCTTCAAACGGGTTTGCTGCATGATGTCGTCGAAGACACTTCGGTAAAGATCGATGAAATTAGAGAGCGCTTCGGCGAGGATGTAGCACGTTGCGTCGATGGCGTTACCAAACTCAGCAAGATCAGCATGGCGAACCGCGAGGACCGGCAGGCCGAAAGTCTTCGCAAGATGCTGCTCGCCATGACAGGCGACATCCGGGTGGTTATTGTTAAGTTGGCGGACCGTCTCCACAATATGCGGACGCTTACGTCGCTCACGCGCGAGCGGCAGATCGCTATTGCACAGGAGACCATCGATATCTACGCGCCCATCGCGCATAGACTCGGGATGGGCAAAGTTCGCGGAGAACTGGAAGATCTCTCGTTCCAAACGCTGGAGCCCGACGCTTCTTCGGAGTTGATGCGCGAGATTGAATCGAAGCGTCAGCAGAATGAAGAATGGCTGCGGCAAATCAAGCGCGAAATCGAACAGAAGCTTTCGCGTGACGACATCCCGGCACGCGTAGACGGCAGAGTCAAACGAGTTTATTCGGTTTACTTGAAGCTGAAGCGCCAGAAGATCTCACTGGATCAGGTTTACGATCTGCTGGCCGTGCGGATCATCACGGACTCGGTAAAGAACTGTTACGCCGCGCTTGGAGTTATCCATAACGAGTGGACGCCTATCCCCGGGCGCATCAAGGACTTCATCGCCATGCCGAGGCCCAATCTCTACCAGTCGCTGCACACTTCCGTGATTGGCCCGGGAGGAGTCGCCTTCGAAGTGCAGATACGCACGGCGGAGATGCACCGGATCGCGGAAGAGGGCATCGCGGCACATTGGAAGTACAAAGAGGGCAGCAAAGGACCGGGCGAGGAAGACCGCCGGATCGCTTGGCTGCGGCAATTGGTCGAGTGGCAGCGCGATATGCGCGATTCGACCGAGTTTCTATCCACCCTCAAAGTCGATCTTTACCCCGAAGAAGTTTATACATTCACACCGCGCGGCCGGGTCATCGTGCTGCCCCGCAACGCCACCCCCATCGACTTTGCGTACGCAATCCATAGCGACGTGGGAAGCACCTGCATCGGGGCTCGCGTAAACGGGTCGATTAAGCCGCTCAAATACACATTGCGCAATGGCGATGTCGTTGAGATTCTCACTCAGGCCGGCCACCAGCCCAGCAAAGACTGGCTGGCGATTGTCAGGACATCCCGGGCGCGCAACAGGATAAAGCACGTCATTAATGCTTCAGAGCGCGCGAAGGCCGTAGAGATCGGGCAGAAGTCGCTTGAGAAAGAGGCTCGGCGGCTGGGTTTGAGCCTGGGCCGGATTTCCCACGGGGATCTGGAATCGGTAGCGTCGGAGTATGGCGTCAGCAAAGCGGAGGATTTGTACGCGGCGCTCGGATTTGGAAAATTTTCAGCGCGCCAGGTGCTGCAGAAAGTCGCACCCGACGAGGTGGACGCGGCGCCCCAGCCCATACTGCCGCCGAGGTTGCCGCAAGGCCAGCCGGGTTCGCCCATGGGCGACCGCGACCTTACCATTCACGTGAAGGGTATCGATGACGTGATGGTCTACCGCGCTAAATGTTGCAATCCGATTCGCGGTGAGCAGATCGTGGGATATATCACCAGAGGCAAAGGAATTGCGGTGCACTCCGTGCAATGCCCTAACGTGCAAAACCTGATGTATGAGGCCGAGCGGAAGATTGACGTAGAATGGGCCCGCAGCGCGCACGAACCGCTGCCGGTGAAGATTGTTATTTATACCGATGACCGTCCCGGCATCCTTCACCAACTGACTTCAATCCTCAGTGCGGAATCGAGCAATATCCGCACTCTTGAAGCCCGCGCCGACGAAAAACGAAGCGACGAAAGCGCCGTTGTGGACATCACGATAGATGTCCGCGATAAAAAGCAATTGGAGCGCGTCACTACCGCATTTCGCCGCATCCCGGGCGTCAGAGACATTGAACGAATTTTGACAGCCTGATTTCTCGAAATGAATAAAGACTCAAAGAATGAAAGTTCCGCCGAACCTGAACACATCGCGATCTCGAAATCCAGCGGGATAAAGATCGATTGGCGCGACGGGCACCATAGCGATTACGCTCTTGCCTACCTTCGGGATGAATGCCCTTGCGCTGGATGCACCGGCGCGCACGGTACGGAGCCGCAGAAATCCAATTACTCCAGTCCCGATCCATTTCCCATGTTCAAACCCGCTCTGAAAATGAATTCAGTGGAAGAAGTGGGACAGTACGCCATCCGGATCTACTGGAGCGACGGCCATAGCTCCGGGATTTACTCGTTCGATCATCTCAGGCATATCTGCGGCTGCGAAGAGTGCAAATCCCTTGCAAGTTAAAAATTGCAAAGAAACCGGCGTTTCCCATAAACATCGCCCTTTTCCTTAATCTTTTGAATTATCCTTAGATATACCTCATCGGGAGTAGCGTGCCCGGATGTCGAGGAGTCACCTTGAACAATCTAACGGTTCTGCAGGCTAATGAATACCTGTATCGACAGGGCGGCGCCGTAAGGGCTGGCCTTTGGATTTTTTGAAGAAGCTGTTCTCGACCGGTTTCATGCCGCATGTTTATTGCCTGCGCGATCCCGGTTTAGTAAAGCTCCATTACATTTCCGACGGGATTATTGCGGCCTCTTATTTTTTAATTCCCGTCGCTCTTTTCTTATTAATTCGCCGCCGCCGCGATCTCGCCTTTCCCTGGATGTTCACCCTGTTTGGCGTCTTTATCCTCGGTTGCGGATTCACCCACGTGCTCGGGATCGTGACACTCTGGTATCCGGTTTACGTTTTAGATGGTGTGGTGAAGGCACTCACCGCGCTTGCTTCCATCGGTACGGCTATTATGCTCTTCCGTCTTCTTCCGGCGGCGATGAATCTGCCCAGCTCGCAACAACACCTTGCCGCGATTGTTGAGTCGTCCGAAGATGCGGTGATCAGTGAAAACCTGCAGGGAATCGTCACGAGCTGGAATAGAGGGGCGCAGAAGATGTTTGGCTACGCTGCCGACGAGGTTCTAGGG
>JALYVD010000072.1 GCA_030853405.1 Acidobacteriota bacterium
TGGACACGCGCACAAACCGGGTTCGTAAGCGGCCCGAGCAGATTGAAAACGGTTCGGCCTTTCAGCATCAACCGCGCCTCTTGCGAATGCTTTATTGCTGGATGCAGCACTGGGGCATAGAGGAAACCAATTCCGGTTTGATTGATGCACTCAATCACATGTTCGGCGGAAAGATCTACCGGGATACCGAGGGCTTCCAGCACGTCCGCGCTTCCACATTGGCTCGAAATTCGCCGGTTACCGTGCTTGGCAACTCGCCTCCCCGCGCCTGCAACGACAAACGCCGTAGCGGTCGAGATGTTGAAAGTGTTCGTCCCATCGCCGCCCGTGCCACAGGTGTCGAGCAGCGGTTCGCTCGATTGATCCAGCCCCACGGGGTGGCTCTTTTCCCGAATAGCAGTGGCAAAACCGACGAGTTCAGGAATCGTCTCTCCCTTGCGGCGCAGGAAGCTGAGCACATCGGCGATTCCTTCGGTGCTCATTTCACCGGAGAGCATCCGGTGCATCAGCTCGTAAGCTTCTTGCTGCGATAGATGAACGAAATTCCGGAATGGAAGATGAGACATGCTTCGGCTATTTATTTACCTTCGATTCAGCGTTTGCCCGCGACGGCAACTCCCAACCAGACAGCGGCGTATCCGACGACGACACTGCCGACCAGATACAGCAAAGCGAGAAACTGATTGCCAGCTCTTGCGGTGAGATATGCATCATATTCAAAACTCGAAAACGTGGTGTAGCCCCCCAGAAAACCAACCACGACGACCAATTGCCAGTAGTGCGGAAGCCGCAACCGCTCCACGATCAAGGTCATTGACAGCCCGATCAAAAACGATCCTGTGACGTTGATGAGGAACGTGCCCCACGCAAACTGCGCGTTAGGGAAACGCTGCACGATCGCTCTACCCAAAAGATAGCGCGTCAGCGATCCGAGACCTCCGCCCAATACTACGCATAAGTACTTACCCATCGTGTAATTCATCTATTGTGAACTACGGCGCGTTCAAGTTCCGGTAGGCTAGAAGGCGGAGAATCTCAATCGTGTTAGTGGTGATGAAGGCCTTGGCCGGGCCGGCCGATATCGCGCGGGTTTGTGAACGTATTCAAACCCTGGGTTTCAAACCACACATCATTCCAGGAGAACAGCGGACCGCAGTCGGCATCACGGGAAACAACGGTCCGATAGACTCAGCCGAGTTCGAAGGTCTGCCCGGAGTCGCCGAAGCCATTCGAGTTTCGAAACCTTACAAGCTGGTCAGCCGCGAAATGAAGCGCGACAACAGCATCGTGATCGTCAATGGCGTGGCTGTGGGCGGCGAGGAAATGGTCCTTTGTGGTGGACCATGCGCGGTTGAATCCCGGGAGCAGATTCTCAAATCGGCACGGGCCGTGAAAGCCGCCGGTGGGCAGTTGCTTCGGGGCGGCGCGTATAAGCCGCGAACATCGCCCTATAGTTTCCAGGGTCTGGCGGAGGAAGGCTTGCGCTATCTTGCCGATGCCCGGGATGAGACGGGTCTCGGCATAGTCACGGAAGCGATCGATACAGATACTATCGACCTGGTTGAGAAGTACGCCGACTGCATTCAGATCGGGGCACGTAATATGCAGAATTATTCTCTGCTGCGGCGTGCGGGCCGGGCGAAAAAGCCGGTTTTACTGAAGCGCGGGATGTCTTCGACTCTTGAAGAATTTTTGATGGCCGCCGAGTACATTCTTTCCGAAGGCAATTACAACGTGATTCTCTGCGAACGCGGCGTGCGTACGTTTGCGGACCACACGCGGAACACGCTCGATCTGAGCGTAGTGCCCGCCGTGCAGAGCCTAAGTCATCTGCCGATCATTGTCGATCCTAGTCATGGCACTGGCAAACGCGACAAAGTTTTGCCGATGGCGCTGGCGTCGATTGCGGCTGGGGCTTCGGGTTTGATTGTTGAGATGCATCCGGCGCCGGAGCAGGCGCTGTCGGATGGGTACCAATCGCTTGATCCGCTGCAGTTCGCGGAAATGGCGGAGGAGTGCCGGGCGATTGCCGGTTTGTTGGCGAGCCGCCGCAAAGCAGCATTGCATTAGCCGCTACCTTGATAGACAGGAGTCTCCTTCGTGACCAGACAACGTGTGGCGTTTGGAACTGATTTGGCCGCGCCCGTCCGGTTCGGGGGACGTAGCGGTCCGGCGGGGCCAGAGGACCGGGAGATTTGGTTTTAGCGCAGGCCTTTCTTCTATTTATTGGACCGCTGGCCAACCGGAGGAGGCCAGGGCGGAAACGTTAAGTTTTAATGATTTAGGGGTACATTACCAAACGAACTGCCGTTGGGTTCGTTTTTGAAAATGGTCCTGGTTGGGGAATTGAGTTTGTTTGGAGAAGGTGCGCAACCGCCACTTCCGCATTCGTAACTGCGCGGCTTGCCGGCGGAACGCGGAATCGGGATTGCACTCAGAACTTCCTGCAATATTAGCCGTGAGAGTAAGCGAGGGGACGGGGGCACTCTGTCTTTGTGCAGTCCACTCTAGACGAACCGGTTAGCGCTGAAACTACGCCCGTCTTTGAACAATTAGAACACGCAATCAATGCACTGAGGTCGCTAGCGGACGCGCTAGAAGATGTCCGGCGTGCAAGCGTAGGTGTTCCATTTTCCGCTGAAATCGAACTGGCCCTCCAACCCGCTTTCTCGGCACTTAGCGAAAGCGAGCAAAGACTGCGGAATCCGACATTTTCGCTCGCCATGGTAGGAACGACCAGCGCCGGAAAATCCACCTTGGTCAACGCACTAATCGGCAGGTATCTGGCTCCGATAGATTCTCGCCAACTAAGCGCCGGAATTGTCGTTTTTCGACATTCCGATCAGAAACTTCTGAAGATAGAACCAACTGAAAAAAGCATTTGGGAATCCGGAGAATGGCGCGACTTCGATGACGTCCACTGTCACGATCGGCTCCGCGATGGAGTTATGGGTCCGTATTGGAAGGCATCTAAGACGAACCACGACCTTCCGGCTCCGAATGTGTTGGTAGAGGCCCCAATTCTACCAGGGAATGTACCCGATCTGCTTGGTCTGCCGACCGGAGTTGGCATTGAAATCATCGATCTCCCGGGTCTAAACTCAACGCACGATAGGCGGAATCTAGTGTGCTGAGTTAGAAAGTCGTTGATAAAGGAATAAGAGTCCTTTATTCTGGGGTAGAAGATACTGCCGGAGGCTGCATGCGAACAGGGCGCCCGAAACAACCGCTTACTCTTGACTCGGCTGA
>JALYVD010000079.1 GCA_030853405.1 Acidobacteriota bacterium
CTTGGACCAGATGCGCAATGCGATGCGTGATGACACGGGTCTTGCCGCTTCCCGCGCCCGCCAGCAGCAGCAGCGGACCTTCGACATGCGCGACAGCTTCGCGTTGTTGCGGATTTAGGCCTGCAAGGAAATCCATGAAAACGATCAGGGCGGGGGAGCGCTTTCAGAATAGCATCGAAGATAGGCTGCGGAATTTGTTCTGACAGGCTGCTGAAAGCGGAGAACCGCTCGCTTGCGCGCGCGGCTCGGAAGGGCGCCTGCTAGGCCACTTGGCGCCGCGTGCCGACGTTCGAATCTACCTGAATGCCGCCGCTCTCCGCAGTCAAGCATGCCTCGCAGTTATCGCAGTTATTGCATGGTCCAGTAAAGTCGGCGCCGAAGTACCGCAGCAGATGCTCGCGCCGGCACGTGCTGATGTCGGCGTACTCTTACATTTTCCGGATACGCTCCGTCTTCATCTCCTTGCGCCGATCCTGCTCTTCAACCGCGGCTTCCGCCGCCTCGCCTCCGGCGGTCCAAAGCGCCCGCATCCGTCAGCCTATGGATGACAGTGGTTAACTTCCGGTCCGGCAGGTCCGTCTGTTCCGCAATCTCCACCGGTTCGACCGGCCCTTGCCGGTCTGCAATCACGCCGGCTACTTTCTCGATCTGCTCCGGTTCCAACTTCCCTTCGCCGCTGTGAAATTTCTGGACGCCCATGTCTTCCTGCCGGAAGAACAGAACGGCCTCGGCTTTTTCGCCATCGCGTCCCGCGCGCCCAATCTCCTGGTAGTACGAATCGAGCGAATCGCTGACATCGTAGTGATAGACGAAACGTATATCCGTCTTATCGATACCCATGCCGAATGCATTCGTGGCAACCATCACGTCGGCACTACCGGACATGAACCGCTCCTGAATTTCGGTTCGTTCCGACGCATTCAATCCGCCGTGATAGAAGAGAGCCTTGCAACCCTCTTCTTCCAGCCCGTGCATGATGGCCTCGGCATTCTTGCGCGTCGCCACGTAAACAATCCCGGGCTTATCGGCCCAGTTCACGCGGTGAACCAGCGCCTCGAGCTTCTGCGATTCCTTCTCAAAGCGGTCTACGCGCAGCGATATGTTGGGCCGGTCAAACCCGTGCACGAAGATTTCCGGCGACTGCATCCCAAGCCGTTCCACAATTTCTTCGCGCACCTGGGGCGAAGCCGTCGCCGTCATGGCAAGCACCGCCGGATGCCGCAGTTGTTCGACAATTGAACCGAACTGCATACAGCACTGCATCGCCGCCGATCGAGTCCACCTGGTCCTTCTATAGAGCAATCAAAGGAGAGATGATCACCGTCGCGCCTTTTAGCAGCAAACCTGCGATCTGGTAAATTGCTGATTTGCCCGAACCGTCGGCATCACAACCAGCGTGTCTTTACCTTTTAGCAGCGCACCTATGGCTTCTTCCTGCCCTGGCCGAAGAGAATCAAACCCGAAATTCTTTTGGGCTACATCGAGAACGCGCTGCTTGGGCATGTTTGAATATCTGACCGTACTTCGCAAACCAGCGTTTCTCCTTTTGCTTCTCGCCCTCACTCTGCAAGCTCAAAGCTCAACCAATCCGCCTCCCGACGAACGCTACAAAGCCGATCTGTTGGTGGTCGTCGCTCATCCCGACGACGAGACCGAAATTGGGGCGTACCTGGCTCGCATTATTTTCGACGGGCACAAGCGCGTTGCAGTCGTTTTTGGAAATCATGGCGCAACCGGCGGCAACGCCGAAGGCCAGGAGCAGTCGCAGGCTCTGGCCGATATTCGTGAAATCGAAGCGCGGCGCGCGCTTGAGCATTTTGGCGTGATGAACGTCTGGTTCCTTGGTGGATACGACACAGCCGGTCAAGACGTTCTGCGGTCGCTCGAACACTGGAATCACGCGGATCAATTGGGCCGCTTGGTCCGCATCATCCGCTTAACTCGGCCTTCTGTCATAGCCACCTGGCTGCCGGATTACGTCGCCGGAGAAAATCATGGAGACCACCAGGCTGCCGGCGTGATTGCGACCGAGGCGTTCGATCTCGCGGCTGACCCGGCCGTCTTTTCCGAACAGGTGGCGACGCCCCGCGATCGCAGCAACATCAACAACCTCACCGAAGGGTTACGTCCGTGGCAGGCGCCAAAAATCTACTACTTTACCGATGCCTCACACACGGACTTTCTGGCGGGCAAAGGGCCCGTTTATTCCTCCAGGGACGAGTCCCCATCGCGCAGAGTTTCGTATGCGCGATTGGCCGCCGAAGAATGCTCATACCACCTCACGCAAGGCGACACCGGGCAAATGGCGAGAGAATCGCTTGAGAAGAACGACCTGCACTACTTCGAAGAACCGGTACGGCTGATTTTCGGGAAATCGCTTGTTCCATCCAGCCCGACGGCCGACGTCTTTGAAGGGGTCAGACCTGAAGCTATCCCCTATCAGCCTCCCCGCGGCTTCCTTCCACAGCAGGTTTCGAAGTCTTTTCAATTGGGCGGCCCCTGGGAGTTTTACAGAACGTTCTGGGCAGCTCACGGACTGCTGAACCTCGCCCAGCTTGTCGGGCCGGAAACGCTGGTCAACTATGAGAGCCCATTCACGGTACCGCTGGTACTCGACAATCCCACCGATCAGGCGATTACGGTCCCTATCACCGCAAAATTGCCGCCAGGCTGGATCTACTGGCGTCAGCCGCCGGCAAAGGTTTCCGTGGGCCCGCATAGCGAGGCTACGTTCAGCTTTCAAGTCAGATCACCGGTGAAGAAAACGGGTGACACCGCGACTACGTGGGGCGAGATCACAGTGCTCGCTGGCGATAACCGCGAAGTCCGTCTTCGAATAGGAGTGGACGGCGGGGCGATGCCGGAATAAGCTGCCGCACCGTACCCCGGCTTGTGTTAGGCTATAAGAAGTAAAAATCGAGATTAGGTAAAGACGAGGAGTATCGTTTTCTAGATGGCCCTGGCGGTTGAAGAGAAGTCCCAAGTAATCGGCAAGTACCGGATTCATAAGTCGGATTCGGGTTCGCCAGAGGTCCAAGTTGCTCTCCTGAGTCGGCGTATTTTGGAATTGACTGAGCATTTTAAGACTCACAAGAAAGATCACCATTCGCGACGCGGTCTGTTGTTGATGGTTTCGCGTCGTCGTCGCATGCTCAAATATTTGAAAGATCGCAGTCCGGAGCGCTACAAGACTTTGATTCAGAGTCTCGGTATTCGCCGCTAGTAGACGATTCTCAGGTAGGCGCGGGTGAGCGCCCGGTGACTTTCAGTACCGTTTGCTCAACGCATTCCGCGTAACACCGCTTTGGTAAGCGGTCATCCTTCCATTTGAACCTCTA
>JALYVD010000084.1 GCA_030853405.1 Acidobacteriota bacterium
TCGGTGTTCTCTACGTCGGCCTGCATCAGCAGCTTCGCGCGGCCAGCCAGCGCCCCCCGATGAATCGCGTACGCTGGGTTCTTCGGGTCGCGGACGGCAGCCTCGGTATAAAGCAGATAGGCGCGCACAACGCGGCCCGATTTCTCGGCTTGCCGCGCTTGTTTGGCCAACCGGGCCGCTATGGACTGTGCGTCCCCCGCGCCGAAACAGGCCGTGGCTAAGGCAACCAGAATGATAAGGAACTTCAAGCTCTTTGGACGAATGGCGAATGGTTAGCGTGCAGATAAAACGCGCATCGCGGGATTAATGGCCGGGGGCGACGTAACCGGGTGGATGCGCCGCGCCTTCACCGAAGAAATATTCTTCCATTTGCTTCAGAAGGAATTCCTGCGCCTCGGGAGTCCCCAGATTCAAACGGTATTCATTCATGATCATCTTCATTTGCTCGACCCACATGCGCCAGGCTTCTTTCGAGACGTTGTCGTAAATGCGCTGGCCGAGCGGGTGTCCGTCAAAGGGAACCTCGTCAAGTCCCGGCAATTCCTTCCGCAGTTTGACGCAAAAAACCTTCCGTTCCGGCTTCGGGGAGGCCGTGGTAGACATGGGAAACTCCTGTAATTCTCTCCTAGAGGATACCCCAGAGGAGCGCCTCCTCAGACGCGATCAGGCGACGCTTAATTCTTGAACGGGTGCGGAGCAGCGGCTGCGCTGGTTCTCCCGGTCGAGAAACGTAGACAAACGCAACGGGTCCACTTCACCTTTCGCAAAGTGCTGCTGGACGGCACGCAAATAGCGCCTCAAGACTTCAGGCCGTGAGGTCTTGCGCACGCAGCACGTTTGAAGGTCGAGCAACAGTTCCAATTCCCATTGAGTGAACGTATGGCGCCGGGCAACGCCGCCAATGATCTCGTGAACCAGCTGGCTAAGCGACGTAAGCTCGTGCCGTTCCGATTTTGTGTCGGTCATACCAACTTGTGCGTTCAATGACGGAAAAATCTTAGCTTTAGGTGCGATTTGGCCTGGGATCGATGCACTTTGCTTAAAGAGGGCGGTAGTGTATCTACTCGTATTGTCGCTGTGGCCGTGGGTTCTTGGAACACTAGCCACAATACTGCTCCTCAGCGGACTGGACGACCTGGTTCCGAGCCTGATTTGTTTCTGGCACATCGTGATACGCAGACGCCGCGCGCCGTTGTGCGAAGAACCGAGCCAGGAGCGGCGGATTGCCATATTCGTTCCTTGCTGGAAAGAGTCCGGCGTAATCGCCAACATGGTGCGCCACAATCTGGCGGCGGTGCGCTACGGGAATTACGATTTCTTTCTAGGCGTCTACCCCAACGACACCGCGACCTTTCAAGTAGCCCGGCAGTTGTCGGCAACCTTTCACAACGTTCACCTGGCAGCTTGCCCACATCCGGGGCCGACCTCCAAAGCGGATTGTCTGAACTGGGTATATCAGCGCATGCTGCTGCATGAGAGGGAGCACGGCGATTACTTCGATACCATCGTGCTGCACGACGCCGAGGACTTGATTCATCCCGAGGCACTCTCTGTTATCAATCGCGAGCGCGTCAGGAACGCCATGGTGCAGGTTCCGGTGTTGCCTTTGCCAACCCCTTTGAGCGAGTTCACGCACGGCACTTATTGCGACGACTTCGCCGAATACCAGACCATCGACATGCGGGCTCGCCAGTTTTGTCGGTCGTTTGTTCCCTCAAATGGGGTAGGCACCGGTTTCGCGCGTCACGTGCTGGAGCAGCTTGCCAGAGAGCGGGGCAATCTGGTGTTCGATCCAGCGAGTCTGACTGAGGATTACGAAATCGGCGTTTATATCTATAACGCTGGATTCTGTCAGACTTTTGTTCCTCTAACACCGGCCTCCCAGGGCCTGGGCCTGATCGCAACGCGTGAATACTTCCCCCGCCGCGTGCGTTCGGCGATACGGCAGCGGACGCGCTGGGTGACGGGAATCGGACTGCAATCCTGGGCGCGCGACGGCTGGCGCGGCTCCTGGCTTTGTAGATATTGGTTCTGGCGCGACCGCAAGGGGCTTTTTACCAATCCGCTAAGTCTGCTAACCAACATGCTGTTCATAGCGGGGCTGGCGGATTGGATCCAAGCGTTCATTCAACACCGGCCCTGGCTGTTTGGCGTATCGAGTCCCGGTGTGGTGGCGTTGTGCTGGATTATGTCGGCCATGCAGTGCGGCCGTCTGACGATGCGGATGTGCTACACGGGGCGGATCTTCGGGTTGACTTTCGCTTTGGGCGTGCCGCTGCGGCAGTTTCACCTGAACTTCATCAACTGCTTCGCCTCGCTCGGTGCATTATGGCAATACGCGAATGCGCGCTGGCATAAACGGCCCCTGGTGTGGTTGAAAACGGACCATGTGTATCCTCATATGGCAGCGTTGGCGCCGCTCGGCAGAGATCTTTCCGAAGTGTTGGTGAGCAGCGGATATCTCACCGAAGAGATGATGCGCGGCGCGCAAACCGAAATACGGTCTGACGCTTTCCTGGCGCAATTTCTCTTGACGCGGGGCATGGTCTCGGAGGAGGAGATATGCAAGGCGATCAGCCGCCAGTCCGGCATGCCGTTTTCGCATGTCGAAGCGGCGAGAACGAAAACCCGGGTTGCCCGCATCCTGCCGCTGCATGTAGAGAGGCGGTTCGGCGTGGTTCCGTTCAATGTAAAAGCCGGGCGTCTATTTGTCGCCGGTGCGCGCGTCCCGCCCCTCTCGTTCTATGACGAACTGAAGAGCTTCACACGCTTACCAATCGAGTTCCATCTTGTAACAAAACGGAATTATGAGGAATTGAAAGAACTGTTATAGCGGCGGGTTGGGATAACGTCCTCTTTAGAAACGGCAACAACCTCAAACCGGCATTAGCCTCGAAACCGAGCCACCGAACGTAAGTGAGGTCAAGGCCCGGAAGACCCCTGTCTCTCGCCCACAATCCATGGTGACTCTTACCAACCTGCCCTTGTGATCGGGCACTTAATTAAAGAGCGACTTGCATGCATTTGACAAACAGGCTTCACGCACCCTGACAGCCTCATCTTCCGGCATTTGCCAGTTCTTTTCCATGCATTACTGCCTGCGTTAGATCAGCCTCCAGCCGAGCCTGCGGTTCAGGAATGGACTGACCCTTCCATTCTTTTCTCCAGCTTTCAAGACGGGCACGAACCCTGGCATGGTCTTCTGGAGGGCCATTCTGCGAGAGCAGCCACGCCGCTTGGCCTGCCTACTCCGGTGGCGCGCTCGCTATGGGCCTACGCCAGACGGGTTCGAGAGACGGAGAATAAGCGCGATTCAAGGCGTAGAGAAGGCAAAAATCAAGCTTTGCCGCGCTTATCGACAAAGCGCTTTCGAGGAGCGGAAGCCCCCGGTGAGGATCCCAGCGCATAAAATAGCCCAGAATGTAACCTTGGGCTTGTTTGTCCCAAGTACCTCCCGATCTCCGATACAGAGCCAGCAGATCATCATAGATCGCCGAGCTGGCGAAACGTGCCGCAAACTCAGTTGCCCATTGTAGGTTTAACTGCTTTGCCGGATTTGCGGCTGCGGCATCGATCTTCGACTTCAGGCAACCGTCCGTTTCCGGTAAGGTTTGGAGTGGAGCATTGTCGATGACCTGGAGCAGCGCCGGGTTATCGCCGCAAACCTCTGTGGCCAATTCGGTACGGCTATCCGCTGCAGTGATCGTCCTAACTGCTTAATTACTGCCGTGCGCTCCCCGTTCAGAGTGGGGTAATGTTGCTTTTGCAAAATCTGTTCCAGGGCGGGCACGATCCGCCGATCTTGGAGGTACCCTCCGTAGGCATTCAGCAGCCAGTCAACATTGAATTCGTTGACCTCGCCAAAATGCGTGATCAGAACCTCGCGAGCTGCCGCGAACTCCGCCTCAGTAGCCTCCTTCCACTGTGCAAGTTGAACGAATACAGTTTGCGCGGCATCCACCAATGCTTCGCCTTTTCGCTCAGGCAGGGATGCGGCGATCAGCTTCAAGTACTCGCCCTCAATCCGTTGCGTCTCCAGAGGTGCGGCTGGAGAAGCAGGATTGAACGGAGAGTCTAACCGGGCCTTCAAAGAACCGTTAATCCCAGTAACGACAACCCCGCTGGCAGATTTTACGTCGGATTATGCAGCGCTCTCTCCAACTCCGCCACAACCAACGTACGATTGCGGCCAAACGGATAAAACGTCTTAGGATGTAAAAGCAACGAGAGTTTTACGTGCGTCGAAGCATCTCCTGTTAAACAATCAAGCTCTTCCACGTATTGCCGGGCAATCTTCAAATCGGCTGCTTCACGGATTTCTCGCTCCAGCACGGTCGCGCGGTTTGCATCCTCCGTTTCGCTCATTGGCTCGATATCGAAGGTCACGCTATTGGTCTTAAGCGGTCCGAACCGTTCGGAGCGTTCGACCCTACCGCGCAACACTCGGCCCGTAACAACTTGAACCGTGTAATGGCCTGGGATGTCGAAGCGGTAAACGGCATTTAGCGGCAACGTGACGATTTGCGGATTACCAATCTCCAGCGATGCGAGAGCGGCGTAATCGGGTGTGTACCGCCGCCCGCGCGCCTGATCTTCTAGCCAGGGGAATACGCCCGTCATTGGCGAGAGAAGGAGATCGTCTATAGGAGAAGCTGGTTCGGTAGTCGTCATATTGAGCGACAAGCGAGGTTCACTCGCAATAAATGTGAGACGCAGAAGGATCGGTTCACCAATTTTGTAAATAGTCCTGTGCCCCTCAAAAGAAAGTGTGGCCGTTACCGGGCCCTTCTGGGCAACTGCGGGTAAGCACACAAACCACCAACTCGCGAGCATTAACAACGCGCGTGGCATGTCGTCTCTTTCATCGTTTAGATGTTTGCTCGATCATTTAGACCGGGAACGACAGTTGCGGGTTCCACGGTGTCCGCTCAAAATGGAAAAGAGTGTGTATTATCGCGAGGTACACTCGGCGCGTGGTCAACTTCCAACATGGCTGCTGAAAGGGTTCACAACTCTTACGCCCGCGTAGTGCTGTCCGTCATTAAGATCTTCGGAGTAAACGGTGTGAGATCCTAAGGCTCGCGCAGCCGAAAGGATGGCTGCGTCCCAATATCACTGCTGTCCAAAATAGGACAGGGTTGCGATAAGGCCTGCTTAGAGTAAAGGCTTTGAAGGTTGGGGATGTGGATTTCCGGATGGAGGTCTCCTTTGTGAGCCGAAGATAGCCTGTCCAAATC
>JALYVD010000093.1 GCA_030853405.1 Acidobacteriota bacterium
GAGGTCTCTAGCCGTGATCTGTAGACGGAATCCGCGGAGATGTCGTAAAACGAAACGTCTTGTACACCGAAGAGATCGACAATCTGCTCCGTAATCTGTGTGGCGAGCGTACGCTCACCATCCCGCAACATCAAAGCGCGGCTAAAAGCATAGAGGCGCTGCAACTCATGCTCCCGGTCCGCCGCTTCCTCCGCCTTCCGGCGCGCGCTCGAAGAGAGTTGACTTGCCGTAATCGCCGTGGCTAAGAAGACAAACAGCGCCGCCCAGTTCTGTGGCTCTGTGATGGTTAATGTGCCAATGGGCGGCAGAAAGTAATAGTTGTACAGAAACATGCTGGCGAACGACGCCGAGATGGATTCGCGGAAACCCGCTCGCGCGGCGAGGGCTAGAATCACTAGCAAGAAGGAGAAAGCCGCCGTTGCGCTGTTAACGTGGAGAACGCGGAAATCGACAAACGTAACGCCGCAGACCGCCGCGAGCGACGCGATCAGCCGTGCCGCTGGCTTACCTATTCCGTTCGCTCTAGAGAGCAGTCTGCGCACGTCCCCTCTAAGCTTGCCTTACTCGCGCCGGAACGCGCAGTTCAATGAACCGTCTGTGCAGCGGGAACGCAATACATCTCCAGCCCCAAAGCCCAGCGGCGCTGAAATCCTTTCCAGAATGCGTCCCCGGCCGAGTCCTTACCCGTACTAAATAAACCAGTATCAGCGGCCATGGGCGGCGCAGGCCACTTTCCGTCATCTGAGTGCCCGGGCGCAACACGCAAATAGGAGGCCTTACTCTGGTCACCCTTTAAATACAAATCGAGGAATGCTGTGATGAAGTGCTGGTTTATCGAAGTGATGCGATCCTTACGCCACGCGGGCTCGTCAAACGACTGAATCATCGAATACGGAAGCGAGGCGCCCGGGGGAGCGGGATCGCCTCCTGTATTGTGACGCGCGTTTTCATAAACCAGCATGCAGCGTTCCGAGTTCACTGCAAGGTCGAATGCGGGTTTAATCCCGTCCACGTAATTGGCCACATCGTCGTGGTCGCCAGCTATAAACAGAGATGGAATGTGAATGCCCGCCAAGCCCTGCGCGTCCCAGGCTTTGTAAGGCGGCTGTTCCCCCCAAGGCGCAATTGCCACAACGGCTTTAATTGCAGTGCGATTCATCGCTTGGAAAACCGGACTGCCGGCCGTCCAATCTTTCAGGTAGCCGCCCTTTACAAATTGAGACACCATGCCCGACCCGCTAAGTCCCGCGCCAGCGCTAGTCAACGCTCCGTATCCGCCCATCGAGTAGCCGATAATCGCGACGCTGCCTGTATCAACCAGGCCATGAAGAAAGCTCTCTGGCTCGCGCGCCAATTCACCCAATCTCTTAACCGTGAACAACTGATCGTTCGATCTATTGAGAAGCGTGCTCTCAAAGCCGCGAACAGCATCGAACACGGAATCCGTATGATCGATCGCCGCCACGACGTAGCCCTTGGACGCGAGATTCGAACCTAGATAACTCAGGAAATAGCGAGAGCCAGGGTAGCCATGTGAAAGCACGACAAGCGGAAATCGAGTACCCGCCAGGGCAGGCGCATCGCGCAAACCTTTATCCGGGATCTCAAAGAACGCCGAGCCGCCGAACCCATGGCCGCCCGGAACCGGCATCTGGTAAACAGTTTCCTCTCGTTTGCCCGCTGGAATTGTGGCCGGATACCAGATTTCAATCTTGAGCGGACGATCATAAAGCGGCGCTTTGCCTGTTTGCGGATCGATATGCAAAATATCAACCTGCTTCTGATGAACGAAGTCGATTGTGCGGACCCCGACGGCATAGTTTCCCCGCGCGGCGAGTTCAGGCGCGTCCGCGGGCGGAACACTGAACGGGACTGGCGAAATTTGCTGAGCACTGCCGAAAGCGGCAACGAACACGACAAAGAAAATGGCGAAAGGCAAACGCATCGAGTCTATTTCGCGGCGGGTTGGTGGGCAGCCGGTTCCTGAAACGACCGCTCCAGCATATCGTTGGGATCTGTCGAAACGGCATGGTCGCGCCACAGCCAGCGCATCATCTCCGGCAGAATCGGACCGCCCATCTTTCCACCGTGCTCATTCATGCCCCACGTGTAATTCACGTCGTAGCCTTTCTCCGTCAGAGCCTTCATCAACCGAACATTTTGATAGAACCAGTCGCGGGACTGGTCATACGTTCCGCCGGGACGGGTGCCGCGGTGATCGTTCCGCCCATCCTGGAGAAATACCCGAATCGGCTTCTTCTCGCTCTTGAGCACAAGGTCCGCATACGCGTCGCCGCCGCGAAGGTTTACAAAGCTGCCCACAATACTGAGAACTTTCCGAAACTGATCCGGCCGTTGCCATGCCACCGTAAACGCGACAATTGCACCGGAGCTCTCGCCGCCGATCCCGTGCTGATCCGGATCTTTCGAAATGTTGTACTCCTTGTACAAAACGGGCAGAAGTTCGTCTACGATCACACGCGCATAACGATCGTCAAGCGTGTTGTATTCAGTCGGGCGATTGGTGGTCTTGTCGCCCCACTCCTTTAGATTGGGCTCGGGTTGATCGGGGCGGCGGCCGGGGTTAATGAACACACCGATCATGACCGGAATCTCGCGTCGATAGATCAGGTTATCCATCACGTTCTGCGCCCGCATATCTCCTTCGGGCGCCATGAACGCCTGCCCGTCGTTGAAGATCATCAGACTGGCCGGTGTTGACGGATCGTACTGCGCCGGAACGTAAACCCAGTACGTGTGCGAGGTGCCTGGATAGGCTTGGCTCGGTAAAGTGAAGGGGCCGCGGATTTCTCCTTTCGGGACGCCATCCTCCGGCAGAGAGTCCGGCCCGAGATGATAGTGAA
>JALYVD010000109.1 GCA_030853405.1 Acidobacteriota bacterium
GCGTCCATTAGATCACATAAACTAAATCACACAATATCGGATCGCCGGTTCACCACTTCCTCACGGTCGTGGTTCTGAACGCTCTACTGAACGTCGTCCGTGCATTCTGCACACGCCAGCTAAACTGGAAGGACCAAGCATGTCCGAACGCCCGTTCGTTCACCTTCATTGCCACACCGACTACTCGCTCCTTGACGGTGCCTGCGACATCAAGAGGCTGATGGGCGTCGCTCAGCGCCAGGAGATGCCGGCCATCGCCATGACGGACCATGGGAATCTGTTCGGCGCGGTCGAGTTTTATACCGAGGCGACGGCGCACGGCATTCATCCCGTGATTGGTTGTGAAGTCTACGTTTCACAGCAAGGCCACAAGACGAAATCCGAATCGGACCGGTATAACCACTTGGTCCTTCTTGCCGAAGACCAGGAGGGATACAAGAATCTGATCAATCTTGTATCCACCGGTTATCTGGATGGCTTCTATTACAAACCGCGAATCGACAAAGACCTGCTGAACCGGCATTCCAAGGGCTTGATCGCGATGTCGGCCTGCCTTCGCGGCGATGTAAATGAGACCATTCTTGCGGACCGCTATGACGATGCCCGGCGTCTTGCAAACGAGTATGTCGATCTGTTTGGTAAAGGCAACTTCTTTCTTGAACTGCAGGATCACGGGTTAGACCAGGACAAGCTTCTGCTGCCGCAAGTCCGGCGCATGTCGGCCGAAACCGATATTCCGCTGGTTGTCACGAACGACGCCCATTATCTGACCCACGACGATGTGCGGGCACACGAGATTCTGCTCTGCATCCAGACGGGTAAGACGATGTCCGATCCGAACCGGATGCGTTTTTCGACGCCCGATTTCTACGTGAAGACACGGGCGGAAATGATGACGCTGTTTGGAGAAGTGGAACACGCGCTTGATCGCACCTTCGATATTGCGCAGCGCTGCCACGTTAAGCTCGAAAAGGTCAAAGATCCCTTTCCGCGTTTTGACGTTCCGGAAGGGCAGACGCTGGACAGTTATTTCGCCTACGTCGCGCGCGAAGGTTTTGAGAAACGACGACCCCGGTTGGAAGCTCTCGCGAAGCAAGGCCGCCTGAAGCACGGTCTCCCCGAATACATCGACCGGCTCGAACGCGAGATCCGGATGATTCAGCAAATGAAGTTCTCCGGATACTTTCTGATCGTCTGGGACTTCATTCGTTTCTCAAAGCAGAAGGGCATTCCCGTCGGGCCGGGCCGTGGCTCTGCCGCTGGCAGTCTGGTCAGCTATGCGATGGAGATCACGGACGTCGATCCTCTTGAATATGGTCTGCTGTTTGAGCGCTTCCTGAACCCAGAGCGCATCAGCATGCCGGATATCGACATCGACTTCTGCACAAACCGGCGCGGCGAAGTGATTCAGTACGTAACCGAAAAGTACGGGCGCGAGCAGGTTTCGCAGATCATCACCTTTGGAACGCTGGCGACCAAAGCTGCGATCAAAGATGTCGGCCGCGTTCTCGATATGAGCTATGCCGATGTCGACCGGATCTCGAAGCTTGTCCCCAAACTGCTCAACATCCGGCTTGAACAGGCGATTGAAGATCCGGAATTGAAGGCGCTCTCGGCGAAAGAACCGCGCGTCAAAGAAGTTCTGGACGTCAGCATCAAGCTGGAGGGCGTGGCGCGTAACTCAGGAGTTCACGCAGCGGGCGTTGTTATCTCGTCGGTACCGTTGAAGGAACTGGTACCGCTGTACGTCACAAACAAGCAGGAAATTGTGACGCAGTACGACATGGCGGGCATCGAGAAGCTGGGGCTCCTCAAGATGGATTTCCTGGGGCTCACCACGCTGACGATTATCGATCACGCAACGAAGCTGATCAAGAAACATCGCGGTGAAACGATCGTGATGGAGGATATTCCGCTCGACGATACCCAAACCTACGAAAAGATTTTTTCAAGCGGGCTCACCAGCGGCGTTTTCCAGTTCGAATCCTCCGGTATGCAGGACATCCTGCGCCGCTATCAGCCCAATCGCGTGGAGGATCTTTGCGCGTTAAACGCGCTGTACCGTCCCGGTCCGATCCAGGGCGGCATGATCCCCGACTTCATCGACCGCAAGCACGGGCGCAAGCCCATCGTCTACGACGTGCCCGATCTGGAAGAGATCCTGTCTGAAACCTACGGCGTCATCCTCTACCAAGAGCAGGTGATGCAGATCTCGAACAAGCTGGCCGGCTACTCGTTAGGCGACGCGGACATTTTGCGGCGCGCCATGGGTAAGAAGAAGCTGGAAGAGATGGCCAAGCAGCGGGAGCGCTTCATCGTTGGCGCGACTGCCCGCGGTCTTCCGGCCAAGAAGGTCGCCAAGATCTTCGATCTGATGGAGCAGTTCGCGGGCTACGGTTTCAATAAGTCGCACTCCGCGGCCTACGCGTACCTCGCTTACATCACGGCTTATCTAAAAGCTCATTATTCGGTCGAATTCATGTCGGCCCTGTTGACCTCCGAGTCGGGCAACATGGACAAGATCGTGAAATACATTAACGAGTGCCGCGAAATGGGCATTCGCGTCCTGCCACCCGATGTGAACCAAAGTGACTTGAACTTCACGCCTGCCGGTGACGCGATCCGCTTCGGTCTTGGCGCGGTAAAGAACGTCGGGCAGGGCGCCATTGAGGCCATCGTTAACGCTCGTCAGCAAGAAGGAGTTTTCGATTCTCTTTACAGCTTTTGCGAACGCGTCAGTATGAGCGGCGTGAACCGGCGGGTGATCGAGAGCCTGATCAAAGCGGGTGCATTCGATTCTACGGGCGCCAATCGCGCACAACTGAGCGAGGCAGTTGACCGGGCAATTGAGTCGGGCATTAGAGCGTCGCGCGACAAAGAGATGGGCCAGCACGGACTGTTTGGGATGTTCGAAGCCGAGCAGAAGAGTGAACAGCCGATGGCCAAGCTTCAGGATTGGGTGATGGAGCAAAAGCTGGCGGGTGAGAAAGAGGTTCTCGGAATCTATGTCTCCGGTCATCCGCTCGACCGGTTTAAAGACAAGATTATCGACCTGGCCACTCACTACACCGATAAGCTGGAAGATTTGGAGAAAGGCACTTCGGTGTCGCTGTGCTGCCTGATCACAAGCATTGTCCGGAAGACAAACCGCGAAGGCAAATACTGGGCCACTCTAAAAGTAGACGATAGCCGCGGTACGGCGGACGCGATGGTGTTCGCCAATCGTTACGAAGAGATGCTCTCGACGTTGAAAGAGGATGCGGCTGTTTTGATTCGCGCGGCGATTCTGCCCGAAGAAGGCGGCCCGCCGAAACTTTCCATTCAGGATATGGTCTCCTTGGAAGACGCGCGGGTGGATCTTCCGTCCCTTATATCTATCCGGATCTGGTTGAAGGACGAAAGCTCGACGGACAAGGCGAATGCTCTTGATGAACTCTTTCTGCGGAAAACCGGCTCAACGATGGTCCGCCTTCGGGTTGAAAAACCGAGAGATTTTTCGGTCATTATGGATGTAGACAGGAAAGTTCGGCCGGACCGGGAGTTTCGCGCCGAAATAGAGAAAATCTGCGGACCCGACTCGATGGAGATTCTTGCAAACTAATGTCTGAAGAGCAACTGCCCGCAGCATTTCCGACGCCAGTCCCGGAGCGCAGTACAAACCCGAGTTGGGAGCGCGTTCAGATGGCGCGGCATCCCAAGCGTCCTCAAGCGTACGACTACATCAACGCCTTAATCACGAGTTTTCAAGAACTTCATGGCGACCGTTTCTTCGGAGACGACAAGTCGATCATTGGCGGCATGGGCTTCTTCGAGGGCAAGCCCGTCATGATCGTGGGGCAGCAAAAAGGCAAAGACACTAAGGAGAAACTGCTGCGCAACTTCGGTATGCCGAAGCCGGAGGGCTATCGCAAAGCACTTCGGCTGATGCACCTCGCGGAGAAATTCAACCGGCCTATCATCACGCTGATCGATACTTCCGGCGCTTATCCCGGCATTGATGCCGAAGAGCGCGGGCAAGCCGAAGCCATCGCTTACAACTTGCGGGAGATGTCGCGGCTGCGCACGCCAGTCATCAGTGTCGTTCTCAGCGAAGGCGGCAGCGGCGGGGCTCTCGGTATAGGGGTGTCAAATCGGGTCTATATGCTGGAGAACGCTTACTACAGCGTGATCTCGCCGGAGAGTTGCGCGGCCATTATCTATCGCGACTCCGGCAAAGCTCCGGAAGCGGCGGCGTCACTTCGCTTGACGGCAACGGATCTTCTTGGCATGAAGATTATCGACGGCATTGTGCCTGAGCCAGCCGGTGGAGCGCACTTGAATCCGGAACCAGCTATCGAGGCGGTGCGCGAGACGCTAAAAAGAGCACTGGCTGAGCTTTCGCCTCTCACGGCTGAACAACTGGTTGAACAGCGTTACATGAAATTTCGACATATGGGCAACTATTTTGCCGAGGCGGCAGGTTGAACAAAGTCGGCCTTGTGATCGCGATTTTTGTGGCGGTGTTTATAGCGCTGGTGGCTTACTCGACTTTTCACGGGCCGCGCTATCGAGTGCAAGTCTGTATGGCGGTCGATGGCCGGTCTACATGCAGGACTGTCTCCGGCAAAAGCGAAGAGGCCGCGCTGCGGGGAGGCATGACCAACGCCTGTGCCGACCTGGTCTCGGGAGTTACCGAGACGATGCGATGTGAAGCGGCGAAACCGCAGAGTGTGAAGTGGTTGCAGCGTCCTTCTGAAACACATTGACCACAGCGGCATGATAATTAATTACCCGGTGAAGAGATCTCTATGGGAACAAGCGTCAATTGCATCGATCCGTTTGGTTGTAAATCCGCCTCTTGCATGTGAGTACGCATTTGCATGAGTTTCGCAATGGTTTCCGGCGTGCGATCGATAGAACCGTTTGTAGCCAGCACATAGTACTTGCCTGGCGCAATTGAGCCTGAGCTGTAGCCGCCGTTTTGATCGGTCTGACCTTGGAGTAACGAATCGGCGACTTCAGCTTCGGTAGAAGCATTTTCCGGCAACAGCACAATCCTGCAATCGGGCACAGGGTTGCTATCCTTATCTGCCACCTTCACATTCATTACGCCTCCATCTTGTGCAAGCACAATGCGAAGGTCCGATCCCATTGTTTTTCCAACCCGCATCGGCTCATGCAAAGCGCTTCGCCCGCCATAAATAATATCCTTCAAATATGCGCCAGCCGGGATGTTCATCACGGTAACGGAGTAATCGTCGGCAAGCAGACCGGGGATTGTGAACTGCCCCGGCACCGGCGAGGGTGGCAGATAGTTGGTCGAGGCCAACTCTCCCCTAAACGGCGCCCGCGTCATCGGCTGCAGCATAATGCGAACCTTGGCGGCAGCCGGTTGATCTGGTATCTTGCCGTCCCAGACTAGTTCACCTGAAACGGAAACGCGCGGCCGTCCAACTACCTTCACAGCGTGGACGTCTTTGTCTCCGACCGGCACTTCGTTCTCGCCGAAAAAGCTTGGGCCGTTGTTCGAAATCTCGAATGCCGTAAGGCGGTACACACCGGAATGCAGGTCACAAAGACGAATTCGACCGTCGGGACCAGCCATGCCCTGAGGCGGACTCACGAACATTGCACCATCGCCCGATGCGCCACTCGAAGGTTCTCGTTCTTCCAGAGAGAATA
>JALYVD010000012.1 GCA_030853405.1 Acidobacteriota bacterium
GATCGCTTCACAGGAGACATGGCGTAGTTCATTCACATCCAACAAAAGTCGGACGGCTGCCGTGTCATAGCAGCCGGTGGCCAGCGCTGACTCGATTGCATCGCGCAGCTTCTGATGACCATACTTCCGCGAAAGCTTGAGCAAATCGATCATCTGTTTCGTGCCGCTCTGTTTGCCGTGCCGTTCGATCAGCGCTTGCCAGATCTGGTCGAAGCTCAGTGGCCAGAGACCAGCCTACCGTTTCTGTTCCAGCGGCTTCGATCCGGCCAATGCGCCTGGCTTCCGGAACAACACGTCGAGATAATGCTCAAGATCGAAGATCTGCTGTTGGCGCCGATAACAGCGTTCGTGACTAGCGATACAGCGGCCGTCCCGCCATAACTCGACGGTGCGTTATATATTCCTGAGTGCAAGCCGTCGCCAGCAAAACGCGTTATGTCCCCGCAGCAGGTGAGGGCCGCGCTCAGTGTTCTTGATTTGCGACTGCGGCTGATCCTTCGACTCGCGGTCTTTAGTGGCTTGAGACCGGGAGAAATCTTCGCAATCCGGCTCGGGAAGGTCGGCGACAACTCGATCACTATCGATCGGCGAATCTACGATGGAAAACTTGATTCTCCGAAGGGCCGCAAGGGAAAGGACACCACGCGTATCGTAGGACTAACACCTGCAACGGCTTCAGAAATCGAATTGTGGCGGAGCTTTCTGCAGAACAGAGAGCCGGACGCTTATCTGTTTCCATCGGAAACCCAAGCTACGCCACTTAGACCTGACAATCTGTGGAAACGAGAGTTTCAACCCCGTTTGGAAGTTGTCGGGCTGGGATGGGTGAACTTCCAAGTCCTTCGTCGAACGAATGCCAGCCTCTCCCGAAAGGCGAACGTCGATGACAAGGTTTCGGCTGATCAAAGAGGCCATGGCCTCGGCGTCAGCATGAGCGTGTACGTGATGAGCGACCTTGAACAAAAGATCGAGACCGTAACGAAGCTCGAAGCAGAGGTGACACGCCCCGCAAGCGCCGATTTTCAGCGGCTGGAGCTTCCGAAATTGGCAGTTTGGAAGGGTCAGGAAAGAAAACGGAGTAATCGGAGTACAAGTGTGAAACTCAATTCCCTGCAAGCTGTTGAAAAGATGGAGCGGGAGACGGGAATCGGACCCGCAACCAACAGCTTGGAAGGCTGTGACTCTACCATTGAGTTACTCCCGCTTCGGCTAACTCTTATCCATTGTACTCAAGCGATACTCAAGCCAAAGTTCCCTCAATTGTTAACCTTGAGATAAGGCCGTAAGCCGCACTTGTCCAGCCGTCCCCACACTGCTCCCGCCGTAACGCCTTTCCCACATCGCGGGGCTTGGCTCTTCTTCAATCTGTTGAGCCTGGATGCACCATCGGTAGCCGTCGCCTGGCAATTGCTATTCGCAAAGTCGATGCACATCCCGGTCACGCCCGCCGCTGTTCTTGCACTCGCCGTCGCTGTTTGGTTGATCTACGCGGCTGACCGGCTGCTCGACGTCTTTCGTGCTCCAGTGCCGCTCCCCACGCGCCGCCATCAATTCCACCGCGCACATGGGCAGACATTGCTTCTTGCCAGCGTTGCCGCGCTTTGCCTGCTTTTTGCGCTCTGCCCGTTTCTCCGACCGGCGGTGATTGGATACGGAGCTGCCTTGTCCGGAATCGTCGCGCTCTATTTTTGTGTGATTCATCTGTTGCCGGTGGCCGCGCAGCAATGGTGTCCAAAGGAATTGGCCGTTGGAATCGTCTTTGCGATAGGAACGTGTCTTGCGCCCTGGACTCGTTTAGCAAATCCGCTTCAGTTTGTCGCGCCCGCTTGTCTCTTCGCGGCGCTCTGCTGTCTGAATTGCGTAGCTATCGAAGCTTGGGAATGGCATCGGTATGGCGCCCGGTCCAGTTCCCGTCCGCACGCGGTCACTCTCTGGTTAAGCCAGCGGCTCAGACCGCTCTTCACGTTCATCGCTCTCATGGCAACCCTGCTTTTTTTTACCGTCGGCGCACACCTACTCTTCGCCGCGATTGGTCTGAGCTCGCTCGCGTTTCTTTGGCTTGAAAAAGAACAACATCGTATTCCAGCCGATTTGCTGCGAGTGCTTGCCGATCTTCCGTTACTATCGCCACTGCTTCTGATCGGCCTTCGCTGATGGATTGCGACAGAATCGCACGCCCCTACCGCTGGATCGAATACGCCGCCTTCGGCCGTAAATTAGAGCGCCATCGATTCCACTTTCTTCCCGAAACCCGCAACTCCCGAAACGCGCTTCTGCTTGGTGATGGCGATGGCCGATTTGCCGCGGCATTGGCGCGCATCAACTCGCATGTGCGCATTGATTGCATAGAATTGAGCGCCTGCATGATTCAGGTCGCAAAAGAACGGCTGCAAACGGAGCAAGTGTCCGCTCCCGAACGTATCCAATTCACGCGAGCCGATGCACTCTGCGCCAAACTGCCGCCTGTCCACTACGACCTGATAGTGACCAACTTCTTTCTCGATTGTTTTTCCACCACGCAAACACTTGTTTTGATAGGGACGGTACGTGCGGCTTGCTGCCCGGGTGCGCATTGGATCATATCGGATTTTCAGCGGCCATTCTCGGGCTGGCGCGCGCTGTACGCCGAAGTCTGGCTACGCACCATGTATTTGTTTTTTCGCTTGGTAACGGGCCTGAAAACAAACAGATTGCCTGCCTATCGCGCAGCCATGCAATCAGCGGGCTTCGTTCTCCAGTCGAGTCATCGCAGCATGGCCGGCCTTATTTGCTCAGAACTGTGGACGCTTACTGAACAACATTCCAATGGATCGTGATTCGATTGTGTGCTGTACCGTTCTTCAGATTAGATCTACTCTAGAGACTGGGAGAGTGTGACATTCCGGGAAATGGAAACTGAAGTGTCTCGCCGACGCACAGAGGAGGAAGACTGGCATCTAGCGTTCAGATCACCACCGACGGACTTCCCGCAGCTTGCAATCTGCGTGTTCTAGTCGAGGCCTTGGATTGGTCTCAAACGCCGCTTGGGCCCCGGCAGGGTTGGCCTCAAAGTCTTAACACCGCCGTAGACCTTGTTCTCAATTGTCGGTTCCCGATGGTTCTTCTCTGGGGACCCGCACTCATTCAGATCTATAACGACAGCTATCGTGAGCTGATGGGCGACAAGCATCCTGCTGGCCTAGGCCAGCCTACCCGTGAATGCTGGCCCGAGGTGTGGCGCATTAACGAGCCCCTCTATGCCAGAGTGTGGCAAGGCGAGGCCCTGACTTTTGAGGATCAGCTCTACCCCATCACTCGGCACGGTTATCTCGAGCAAGCTTTCTTCACCCTCTGCTACAGCCCGGTCGGCGACGAGACAGGGCGGTCGGCAGGAGTGTTGGTCACGGTGTTCGAAACGACCCAGAGGCTCGAGGCCGAGCGAGCCCTACGGACAAGCGAGGAGCGCTTTCGGCAAGTATTTTTGCACGCGCCTGTAGGTATGTGCGTTCTACGAGGGCCCGAACTGATCTACGAGTTGATCAACTCCTCCTACCAGGAGTTTCTGCCGGACAGAGCGCTCCTCGGCCGACCCTTGCTCGAGGCCATCCCAGAGCTTGACCCGACGCTTATCCGGGCTCTCAAAGAAGTGTTGAAAACCGGTAATCCATTCAGCGCTCATGAGCTCTTGGTGCCTCTGGACCGCAACCGGGATGGTGTCGTGGAGGATTTCTGGTTCACCTTCATTTACGAACCACTACGCGACTCTGTCGGCGCGATTTCAGGAGTGGTGGCCGTAGCCGTGGACGTGACGCTCCAAGTGCGCGCCCGCCGCGAACTGGAGCGGGCGAACAAGGCGCTTGAAGAATTCTCACACGCCGCCGCACATGACCTGCAAGAGCCTTTGCGCACCGTCAACGCTTATGCGCAGCTTCTCATTCGATCATTTGGGCCGCAAGCGACAGGCGAGCAGCACGAGTTTGCGGGCTTCGTTCAACGGGGGGCAATGCGGATGCAACAGCTCATCCGGGATCTCCTCTCCTATTCCCAGGTCGTCGATACCACTGGTGAGCTTGTATCAGGTGAAGTGGATCTGGAAGTGGCACTCAGCCAGGCGCTCTCTCTCGTGGAATCACGTGTCACCGAGTCGAGGGCGGTTATCACCCACCTCCTGCTGCCTGTCGTAAGAGGCGACACGGTGCAAGTGGCCCACGTGTTTCAGAACCTGCTGTCCAACGCCATCAAGTACCGGAAGCCTGATTCGATCCCGAAAATCCACGTCACGGCCAAGCAAGACGGCGCCGACTGGGTCATCTCGGTACAAGACAATGGAATCGGGTTTGAACAGAAGCATGCGGTGGGCATCTTTGGACTTTTCAAACGTCTTCACCGGGAGGACGAATATCAGGGTACGGGTTTAGGCCTGGCCATATGCCAGCGCATCATCGAACGTTACGGTGGCAGGATGTGGGCAGAGAGCGAGTCAGGAGTGGGGTCAAACTTTTTCTTTTCGCTCCCCGTCGCACCGTAAGCGGAAATCACCAAGCCCGGAGTGGTGCAGACGCTCAGTGAACCCAAATAATTGGGCTCTGAATCGACGCCAGCTTCCGAGGGAGCAGCGGTTTGAAACAATTTCGTTCACACATGTTAAACCCGGCCGCTCTGGGGCGTCGAAGCCCCAGAATGGATCTATGGACAGGATCAGCACTCAATTCCGTAAGCGCAGGACCGGTCACTCCAATGAAAATCAATCAACCTTCAAAAATCGATCTTTCCCAAGGGAGCAACTTCGTCTCGGTCGATTTCCAGCTGCTTTTTGAAAGCGCTCCAGCCGCCTGCCTGATACTTCTTCCAGACGACCCAGTGTTCACGATAGTGGCTGTGAGCGACGAATATCTAAAAGCGACCATGACGGTTCGTGAAGAAATTGTCGGTCAGGCCCTCTTCGATGTATTCCCCGACAATCCGGACAATCCCGCAGCGAACGGAGTCAGTCAATTGCAAGCCTCGCTCCGGCGTGCCATCGCCAATCTAACACCTGACAGAATGGCCCTCCAGCGATACGACATTCCGACCGAAACCGGGGAATTCGAAGAACGTTATTGGCGGGTATTGAATAAACCGGCCATCGCCGATACCTCGGTGATGTATGTGATCCACTACGTCGAGGACGCCACCGAAACTGTTCGCATGGAGCGCCGGCACGATGAGCTCGTCGAGACCGCCGATCAGGCCCTTACCGCGAAACGTGAAGCGGACGCGGAACTCCGGGAAGTCCAACGGTATCGAGTTGTGTTCGCACACGCGCCCGTAGGTATTGTCATCACCACCACCGAGGGCGTCGTGACCGAAGTGAATCCGGCCTATCTACAAATGCTGGGCTACGACCGGGAGGAACTGCTTGCACATGATTCCTCGCACTTCACCCACCCGGAGGACATTTCCCTCACAAGGGAATTCTTCAAAACCCTTCGCACGGGGCACCTGTCCACCGCTCTGCTTGAAAAGAGATACATTCGCAAGGACGGACAAACTGTCTGGGCTCGTGCGTTCGGAACCGTACTTCGCGACGGCGGCGGCGTTCCTTCCCACTTCCTCGCCATCATAGAAGACATTACCGAACGCAAACGCGCGGAAGAGGCCCTTGCGCTCAGCGAGCAGAAACTGCAACAAGTCTTTGCGCAGGCGCCGGTAGCTATCGTAGTGTTTCGTGGCCGCGACTTTGTGATTGAGATGGCTAATCCCAGCTATGAAGCGCTCGTCAGGGGAAGAGCGCTAGTCGGCCGGCCCTTTGCTGAAGTTGTTCCTGAACTAGGCCCTCACGTGTGGGATGCGTTCCGTCGCGTTCTGGACACCGGTGAGCCGTTTATCGCTAACGAATGGTACATCCCCTACGACCAAGACGGGGATGGTCTCATCGAAGATCATTGGTTTAATCTCGTATTCCATCCGATGCTGGGAACTGATGGACGCGTGACCGGAGTGGTAACTGTGTGTTGTGACGTAACAGTGCAGGTCTGCGCCCGAAAGGAATTGGAGGCGACGAACCGCAACCTGGAAGAGTTTGCTTATGTCGCCAGTCACGACTTACAGGAGCCGTTGCGCATGGTCAACGTGTACACACAGCTGATCCTCAGGCAGCTGGGCGGCAACAATGCTGCGATCACTCAGTATGCCGGCTTTGTTCAGCAAGGTGTCGCACGTATGGAAGCGCTAATTCATGATCTGCTCGTCTTCTCGCGGACACTGCAGAATGGTGAGTTGCCGATCGGCACGGCCGATCTCAACGCATCACTTGCGGAGGCCCTATCCGTGGTGAGGAGCACTGTGGAGGAAACTGGGGCGACTATCCTGGCAGAGTCCCTGCCGACCGTGAGAGGAGACACTGGTCAACTAACATATGTTTTCCAAAACCTGCTTTCGAACAGTTTGAAATACCGGGATCCTGATGCCCCGCCAAAAATATTTGTTGCTGCTGTACCGAACGGCGCCGAATGGGTTATCTCGGTGCGCGATAACGGCATCGGGTTTGAGCAGCAGTATTGCGAGCAGATCTTCGGTTTGTTTAAGCGTCTACACAAAGATGAGTATCCAGGCACAGGGCTGGGGCTCGCGATCTGTAAGCGAATCGTGGAACGCTACGGTGGACGGATCTGGGGCGAAAGCGCAGAGGGCCACGGCGCGACGTTTTGTTTCTCGCTTGCCGCGGCACACTAGATATGCTTGAAGTCCTTTTGGCCGAAGATAATCTGGCGGATGTTGTTCTCGTGGGGCAAGCGCTGCAAGAATATGGCGTGGAGTGCCGCCTGCATGTAGTAAAGGACGGTGCAAAGGCTCTCGACTTTGTTGCGCGGATGGGCAAGTCCGAGGATGTTCCCTGCCCCGATCTCATGCTCTTGGACTTGAACCTTCCCAAAGCGACCGGGGCAGAGGTGCTCGCGGAGTTCCGCAAGCACCCCGAATGTGCACACACCCCCGTCATTGTCGTCAGCTCTTCAGACGCGCAAGCCGACCGGGATCGAGTAGCAAAGCTCGGCATAGCGCACTACTTCCGCAAACCTTCGAACTTAGAATCATTTCTGCTTTTGGGGGCAGTTGTTCGCGAAGTGGTAGCGGGCAAGAATGCAGGTTAGGTCCTGGCGTGCGTGGCCGCTGCGCCCGTGACAGCCTTTGTGCTCGGGAAGCAAAAGACCCGCGCACAGTACGGGCCGACCCGGAGTAGCGAACTCAACCCTGCAACCGGTTCATGATTGCTTCTTTGTACGGGCTGTCCGGAAACTGAACGCCGGTGTTCCTTTAAAAGTGTCTGAACGCGAGTCGCGGTAAGGCGCTTTGCTTCTGCCGGCAGCGGCGCCACTGCAACCAAGGACCATATCCAAGGCTCATCAACTGCTGGGCAGAGGGCCAGGGGTAGCCGGGAAGTAGTGAACCAGCAAATCTCTGAGTTTCTTTTCGAAAGGCGACGCCGTTCATTGTCGAGATCGTCCAGGGTTCGCGGTCAGCCGCTGCTTTTCCCCGCGAAAAGACCGCGCCAGGATTCGTCGAAGGGTACCCAGCGGTCGGCCTCTTCCTCCCAACTGGTTGCCATGTGCGGCACGTGCAACACTCCATGTCCCTCGGAGCAGATGAGTTCGGTTCCCGCCCAATCGAGCAGCACGCATCCTGGGCAGCCTATTCTGACGGGGAAGCCCAAGAGCCGCAGGCATACACGGCATCGTCCGCGCTGGTCGGCTATCGCCCAGAAGAAAACGGCCAAGGTGCCGAAAGCAAATAAGCAGACGACCAGCGGTCCACTTCCGCCATCGGTCCACGACAGCAGCATGGAGGATTCCGGGCGCGCCCACTCCAGTCCCACCGCAAATAGGATCGCCATGGCGCCGCCGAGCTTCGCCGCGAAAAAGGCGCTACGCCGAAAGCTATCCCGTCTGTTTCCGGGCGCCAGTGCGAACCGGATTTGCCGGAGGCGAACGCGCAATGCGCAAAGACTCACGAATGCGGAGATGAACACGGTGAGTGCGAATACGCGTGCCGGGGCCAAGATCAGTTGCCGCATAGTCATGATATGCAGTTGCGGGTTCAGCAGGAATTCGTAATTGGAATCTGCCGCAATCTTCGCGAGTTCGTTTTCGAGTGTGGCGGAGTTCGTCCTTGGGCGAACGCGAGCCACCACCATCGCCTGATCCGACGGCATCACCTGTTCGACAACGTAGATGGATTGCTCACGAGAGAGAAACTGAAAACCACGAGGGAGCACAGCCGAGACCTTGTACATCTTTTTGCGGATAAAGACGCTTTTGCCAATCACGTGTGGATCGCCGTGAAAAGTCGTCTTCCATTCCGGGTAGTCGAGCGCGGCACTATTTGCGCTCAGAGCGCCCATAAAAACGCGGGTGCTCAGCACCTTGAAGAATTGCTCGTCGGCGGTTACAACAGTCCCCGGTTGTGCAGCCGAGTTGGCCTTCCGGACCAACGGTCTGGCAATATTGAATCTCCCGGATGACTCCAGGGTGTGGCTGTCCCTGCGCCAACCGTCAACCACATCCGAAGGCATGCCGTGTGGTTTCCTGCCGAACGGCTGCGCCCATAGAAGAACCACGCGGTTTGAATCCGTGTGTATAAGAGCCGCGGCCATTTGACGGCAGGCCGGCAGTCCATGTGTTGCGGCAGCGAGACTTGCAATCAGAAGCGCAAGTGCGCCAAGACACGTCCACGGCGAGCGTACGCCCTCTCGCCAGCGCCTCTGCACCCTTTCCTGAGAGAGGAAATACCAGCCTGCGTCCTGGAAGGCTCCGCCGCAGTTGAGGAACAATCGCAGCTTCTCACGCCGGTTCCACTCGCCCGCATGAAAAAGGAACTGCCATCGGTGCCAGATTTCCGCCAACCATTCCTGCTCCCAGTCTTTGCGAAGCGTTCCGGGCACTAGCAGAGCCACTGCGTGGACCCATGCATGGCAGAGCGCCAGGCAAACCGGCCTTCTTGGACTGGCATCCATGACATTAGCCTTTCGTTTTTGCAGTTGTTAATTTGGCTAAGAGGGGATAGCGCTTTTGAGACTGTCCCAGGGTTTGCGATCCGGCGCGTGTGAGGCGATAGTATTTGCGGGCGGGCCGTTGTTCCGCAACTGCCTTCTTCTCCGCTTCCCACTGCGAGGCGATGAGTCCGTCCGTCTCCATTCTTCGCAGCGCCGGATAGACGGTTCCGCTCGGGAGCCCGGTAGCGTCCATAATGTCGAAGCCGTAGCGGCAGCCGCCATCGATCGTCTGCAGAATCAGTGCCGCCGTATGAGAAAGTCTGACTGAATCAATCATGAATATCCCACTTAGTATTCTACTTAGTTTATTCGCAGCACGTTGAGAGCTGTCGAGAGCCGCTCTTCAAAAATCAGCCTTTCGCCATTGTCTTCCGCCTCCCGGCGAAAATAGCGCAGCAAGTACCAGGCGCCGGCATAGAGGGCGGCAAACACCGGAGCCCGCGCAAGATTGGTAAGCGTCCATGATCCCAAGCCGGAAATTAGAGGTACGGCAAACGCTACGGCGAAAACGCAGACGAGGACACGGACCACATATCGTTTGACATCCGCCTGTGAGGAGCAGGTGAATGGAATTTTGCGAAAGCCAATCAGCAGCCCTTCGATCAACAGAACCGTGAGTGCCGCGACCAACACGGTATGATCCAGCGCTGTGAGCCAACCGTAACGCCACGTCATAAACGGAAAAAGCAGTCCGATCTGCCAGGAAAGTGTGCTCAACAGAAGGATTTTCCTGGCCACTCTCCGCGGGGTCTCGCCCGGGTAGTCGAGCGTTGCCCTGAAGACCCAATTCGCCTCCAAGGCCGCGGGCATTTCAAAAGCGAACCTTAAGCCTGTAGTTGTAAGAAATGCAACCAGAAGTGATACGGTCAGCAGACCCGCCGAGGGGAGACTTGCAATCAGCACCAGACCTAGTCCGAGATAAGCGCCAAGAAACATCACGTGTCTCTCATTACGAAGGAGCACCTTCAGAGCGAACGGACAGCAGGCTCGTTCAAGCCCATTGCTAAACAGCCAATTTCCGAACGATGAAAGGAAGGGGAGCCTGAAGGATCTGCGGGAACCGCCAATCCGGTCCATACTTTCCGACAATCGCAAAAAATGCCGCCGGTAGCAGGCCGCGTATGCCATTAGCCCAAGTACAAGGGCGGTCAGCACCGCTGCCACAGCTTGATGGCCCAGACGCACCATGCCGGGTCCTGCCATTCCCGCGAGGTTTTCGTAAATGCCCAGAAACCAGAAGGAAGGAAGCAAGCGCACATAGGAATGCGCCGAAACTTGTCCGGAAAACAATTGCAATAGCAGATTGGAGGCAAGGCCCGCCAGCAGCGCGATCAACAGCAGGATTCTCACCAGTAGCGATAGCGGCCTGAATATGGCGGATGGCAGCAACATCAGCAGACCCACTACCGCGAACACGGCAAAGAAACTGAAAGTGCTCGCCAGGAATACCGTGACGGCGTTGGCTATTGCGAAGCGGAATAAAAGCGGAAAACTATCCAAAGCCATCGTGACAAAGAACGGGAAGAGCAGGCAAGAGACCGCGTTGACAACGATTCCGATCAGAATTCCTACTCCTATTAACGCCACCAGATTGGAAAGAAAGATGTTCCGTATGGGAATGGGAAGAATCGCGAGGTTTGCGAAATCGCGTGTATCTGGCAGGAGCCGGTTCCACTTCATGACCATGACTAGTCCCGTTATTGTCATTGAGAGGACGACAAAAAAGTACTCGTCGGCCACCGAGGCCGTCAGAGGATTGAAGCCGATCTGCCCCCGAAACCATTGCAGGAGTGTTGAGTACTTGTTCAACAAGATAAGCGATGCAAAGCCTCCCGGAGCCGCCAAAAGTGCCAGGACTGCGCCAAGCCCGAAACCTACGCTGCCGTCCGCCGACTGCTCTTCATCGCTTGCCAGAATGCGCCGCCAGAAATGGAACATCAGCGTGACGAAGACGTTCTCCCGGACCGTCTTTTCGAGAGTCGTTGTTTTGCCAATCATGACCGTCCGATAACCTCCACGATGGCCTGCGCCGACTGACCTGCGTCCACTTCCTGGACCAGACTTGAAAACGCCGCTTCAAGAGTAGGCAGCGACTGAAACTGTCTCAATTCATCCACGGTTCCATAGGCCAGCTGTTTTCCTTTGTGCAAGATCGTCACGTGCGAGCAAACCTTCTCGACTACTTCGAGCACATGCGAACAGTAGAAGATCGTTTTGCCCTGTTGGCTCAGCGCCGCAACTAATCTCCGGAAGATTAGCGCCGATGTGACATCCAGGCCGGAGAGAGGTTCGTCGAAGATTAGAAGTTCCGGATTGTGCATGATCGCGGCGATCAACAGAATCCTTTGCCGCATTCCTTTGGAATAGGCCGACACGAGAACGTGCCGGTGGGGATGCAGGGAGAAGAGCGACAGCAGTTCATCCGCCCTGCGCGCGATCAGTTTCTCCGGCATTCCGCGCAAGCGTCCGGTGAGTTCAAGATATTCGAGTCCCGACAGAAACGGGTAGAGATTCGCCTCTTCGGGCACATAACCGAGCAGGCCTTTGTAGCGCGCCAGATCTTGACTAATCCGGGCGCCTTTGAACAGCACGACGCCCTTGCTTGGTTCAAGTAGCCCGGTGATAATCTTGACGGTCGTGCTCTTGCCCGAACCATTTGGGCCGAGATATCCAAGTACTTCGCCCGGTCTGATTGTGAAACTGACGTCTTCGACCGCTGGAACCGAAGAGTATGTTTTAGTGAGACGCTGAACCTGGAGCATGACAAGAGAAGAATACTACATAGGGTAAGCCAGCGCAACATTCCAGGAGGCGGTATTCCGCTATAGGAACGAATCGTCGAACGGTCTCGGGAAGATCTGCCCCACCGAGATCGTTTCCTGCTTGCCGCTCAGATTCGACAGCACTAACTCCGCATCGCCGCAAAACTCCCAAAGAATCTGGCGGCAAGCCCCACAGGGCGGCGTCAGCTTTTCGCTATCGGCTACCACCGCGACGCGCCTCAGTCTTCCCGCGCCTTCCGACACCGCTTTGAAAACAGCTACCCGTTCCGCGCAAACAGTCAGTCCATAGGTGGAGTTTTCAACGTTGCACCCCGTATAGATCCGCCCATTCTCATCTTCAATCGCCGCGCCCACCTTGAACCCGGAGAAAGGTGCGTGAGCACGCTCCCGCACCGCCAGTGCTGCTTCAATCAGCGGGTCCATAGAGACTTATTGCAACTTCGCGGATGTTGTCCGGCGTGCATCCTTCAGAGACAAGCACCATGAGCCATATCCGCGTTTCCGCGAGTGTGGGTCGTCTTCAATTTGAAACAAAATATCCAGTTTCGTCCCAGGCGTAAACAACTCCGCCCGTTCTCCGAAATTCCAGGCCTTACAGAACAGCGTCCGTCCGCCGTCTCGTAACGGGACACTATAGTGCTTGCCCTCTTTTAACGCTCGCGCCGGACCCGCGACCTCAACGGCCGTCGCCATCAAAACCGGTGATGGATTCCCAAAACCAAACGGTCCCAGTCCTAGAACCTGGCTCACGGCCGCTTCCGTCAATTCGCTAAGCGCCGCCTCCGCATCGACGGTGTACTCAGGCCGCAAGTCCTCTAAATTCAACTTCGTTGCCGCAAATTCGGCGAAACTGGCCCGGAACTCGTCCAGGTTTCCGGCGGCAAGAGTCAACCCGGCAGCCTGACGATGCCCTCCAAACTTCGTAAACAGATGAGGCATACTCTCCAGTGCCTCCAGTAGATGAAACGCCGGAATACTGCGCCCTGAACCGGAAAGATGTGGACCTTCACCACTTGCCTGCGCCGAAGCTTCCGCCAGCACGAACACCGGACGGCTGAACCGCTCAACCAGTCTGCTCGCCACAATCCCGAGCACGCCCAAATGCCACCCCGACCCTGCAAACACCATTGCGGACGACTCCGTGTACGTGACCCGTTGCTGGCAATCCTTCACGATCTGATCGACAATCTCACTCTCCACTTGCTGGCGTTCGCGATTCAACGCATCCAGCTGTTCAGCAAGTTCACGGGCTCGGTCCGCGTCCTCCGTCAGAAACAGTTCAATCACGTCGCTCGCGCTTGCCATTCGTCCTGCTGCGTTGATCCGCGGTGCGAGACGAAACGCAACCTGGTGCGCCGACGGACACTCGCCGTCGTCGAAACCGGCCACTGTCATCAATGACTTCAGACCAAGATTCCGAACACGACGAAGCCCCGATAACCCGCGATGAACAATAACGCGATTCTCCCCGGTGAGCGGCACAATGTCCGCCACCGTGGCAATGGCTACGGGTTTTAGAAACGATTCGAGCAGCGCCGCCTGCCTCGCAGCCGGTAATCCGCTTTGGTTAAGCAGCGCCTGCACTA
The DNA here is from genome assembly GCA_030853405.1 of Acidobacteriota bacterium. GTDB lineage: Bacteria > Acidobacteriota > Terriglobia > Bryobacterales > Bryobacteraceae > Bog-105. Next base: position 13,377 of record JALYVD010000012.1, read on the forward strand.
ATTTAAAAGCCACGCCCGCGCCGCACAAATTCTTATTGGGATACGTGCACCCCGGGCGATTGGGATTCAATACAGCCAAAGCGGGTGGAATGTCGGCGTCCGGCAGGTGATGATCCGTGACAATCACTTCCAGCCCTAACGAATTCGCGTGTCGAACGACCTCCGCCGCGCGAATGCCCGTATCGACACTGACCACCAGGCGCACACCGCCCTGCGCCGCGCGCTCGATCACCTCCATGCGCATCCCATAGCCTTCTTTGAGCCGGTGCGGAACGTGAAAGCTCACTTGCGCGCCGAGAATCTCCAGAGCTTTCTTGAGCACGACGATAGATGACGTCCCATCCACGTCATAGTCGCCATAAAGCAGAATAGGTTGGTGATTTCGCACTGCCGATAACAGCCGCTCGACCGCACGGCCCATGTCCCGCATCTCCATCGGATCATGCAGCGCCGTCAATTGCGGAGAAAGAAACTCCCTGGCCGCCGCAGCGTCGCGAAAACCCCGGTTTGCCAGCACTGCCGCAACTAGGCGGGACACCCCGAGGTTCTTTTCCAACCCGTCGGCGTAATTCGCCGCGGCAGGCATAATCCATCGAGCCGGCGGACGCACCCACGCGCGCGGCGGATTGTTCGAAACAAGCGGGATAACGCTATCGGCCATTAGTTTTTCGAGAAATATCCTGAGATCGGACCTTCATCCTCCTCCTCAGGTTCTTCATCGACGGCGGAATCGATTTCCGATAGGACATCTTCCCATGCGCTGTACCAATCCGTGTGTAATTGATAGAGGTAAACCCGCCCGTTCAGAGAGAACGAAAGCTCCACTTCGCACGTAAAGCCCTCGTATTTCTGAATGTCCCGGAGCCGGTGCTCATAATTCCGCTTTTCTTCCCGCGTGAAATCGGCCTCCTGCAAATCCTCGATGATGTCGTCGATCTGATCGAGCGAAAACTGCCGATGATAGAAGACGACCAGTGTCGCGCCCGCTTCCTCCGCGGCGTTAACGAACTCCCGGAAATCGGGATGGCGTTCCGTGTCCCAAAACACCGGCATAGAATCGGTCAATCCCGAGAAGCCGTGGAACACGGCCAGCGCCGACTGTTCGAGATAACTCTGTATCTCCGTTTTCAAAGTCTCCAAATCCATCGCCATGGGTTCAAGCTATCAGATTCGAGAACCCCGGGTAATGGTCTTTGCCGCTGATCGGGATTGGGCTAAGTTGGGATCGTGACTGGGCTACTCGAACAGGCTCTCCGCCAGGTAGAGGCGCTTCCTTGGAAGGGCAGGACACTATCGCGTCTCAGATCCTCGATACCATGGACGACGAAGAAGGCTGGTCCGGTAAGTTCCGACAAATCCAGGCATTCTGCAATCGCTGGCCGATGAAGTTTTGCGGAACACCGTCAGGGTAAAACGCGCCCTCTCGACGACCTTGTAGAATGAGATCGTTCACCTCGCAGCGCTTTCGCCAAAGCGTGCACTAATCCTCGCTTGGGCTGGCAGGACGTAATAGCACGGTTCAGCGCCAATTGCGGCAACGTGGCTTGCAAACTCCGGCCGAGTGCCCATCCCACCATCCGGCGCGAGTAAACATCGAGCACCACCGCTAAATAAACGAACTCGCGCCGCAGCCGGAGATAGGTGATATTGGCCACCCAGAGTTGATTGATTTGCGTCAGGGCAACATACTGCGCCAGATTGGGGTAGACCGTAAATTTGTGTTGGGAGTTTGTCGCCGCCACGAACTTACGTTTACGAATCGCCAGTAGGTTATCGCTGCGCAGAATGCGCCGCACCACGCGCTCGCCCACCGCGACCCCGGCCCTTTGCACCACGTGCGTAATGCGGCGGTAGCCGTAACAGCGTTGTGCCAGCGCCGCAGTTTGCACTGCATCGCGAATGACGAGTTCGGCTTCTTCCGGCTGACGCTCTTGCCACTCGCGATAAAAGCAGCTCGACTTACTACGGCCACTTCACACATCCGCTGAATCGTTATCACTGGCCGGAGCCTTGCGCGACGGCTTCCATACTGGTGTAGATTCGCTGCCGGAACTGCTGCCTTTCTTCCGGCGTATCTCCTCGACACTGCGCAAGGCTCCGGCGAAAAAATAGAGTTCTCCGGCTTGCTGGCCCAGCAAGCGTTCCGACTCGCCGATCTTCTTCTTCAGCGCGCCGTTCTCGCGGCTCAGGGGGTCTTCGTTTTCCGCCACCGAGGTGGGAGTGAGGTTTTTTGTCCAGCAGTGTACGCTTCCTCACGATCGCGGTTCTGCCAAAGGCTTCGGGATTGCCGGCAGGGATTTTGCCGAGGAATGCCGTTTTCCGCGCCGCCAGGCATTCTAAACGGTACTATTCCGTTGATATCATTACATCAAAGGAGCCACCCGAATTGAGCACCGTTCTTGTCGAACCGGAGTATCACCTGGAGTTGATTGACGGGCGCGAAATTCAGAAGCGTGTGCCCAGAAACCTGCACGCCTTTATACAGCCATTCCTCATTCAATGGTTTGGCCGGGAGTTGGCAGCCGCGGCCGGTTCGAAGCACCGCGTCGTATCGGAGCTCAACGTGCTTTGCCGGGAAGACCGGCTTGTTCCCGACGTGACAGTGGTGCTGCGAACAGCCGCGTACAAGCGCGGCGATCTAGCGGACCCGGCGGCATTGGCGGTCGAAATCATGTCCCCCGGACAGGTTCTCTCGGATCTTATGGACCGGTGCGAACGGCTGCTCGCGTCCGGCACTTCGGTTTGCTGGCTGATCTGGCCCGAACGCCGCAAAGCCTGGGAATACAAGATTGACTCCTTTCGGGAATACTCGTTCATGGAGGCTTCCGAATCGCTTACGGTACAAATCGAAGATTGTTCGCTGAGCCTTCCCCTTACGGAAATGTGGGCCGAGCTCGACTGAAAATACGTAGCGGCTTCGGCCGGAGGGGACGCGCCCGCAGGCAGACGCTGGAGGCGGAAGACCGCGTCAGCGGCGAAACGATCACATCGGAGTATCGTGATTTCGCCAGAACTTTCGGGTTTTCTGCCACTGGCCGGTATCTCCACTATTAACGAGATCAAGGACAACCCCATTGACGTCCGGGCGACGGGGCGGCTGAACAAGCTCTACATCGAGTTGCTGAGAGACAACCCGGAGTGGGCGACCGAGGGGCGGCGGCACGACATGAACCGTATTTCGGCGTTGATGTCTTAAGGTTCGTAGTATCCGCTTTGCGAACTGATTCGCATACCACCGCCGTGGACCTTCACCGTGACTGGATGGTACGATCTCCGCTGTTCGGGAACACCTTGCGGATAGAACCCAAGCAGGTACTGTGTTCTCAACTCGCGCAAGATATCTCCGAAAGCCGCGTCGAGCCGGTCAAAACCTTCCGGATAGAAAATACGGCCGCCTGTCGATTTCGCTAGCGTCGCCAGTGCATGTTCTCCGCCAAGGTTGCGGCCCGCATCGTTCGCAATCGGAACCGCCACGATGGGATAGAGAACCACATCCGCTTCTTGCGCCGACTGCAGCGCATCTTGAAAATGTTTATAGCTTGTGGTGTCGCCGCCATCCGTGACAATCACCATTACGTGCCGGCCGTCTCTGCCGCTTAACGTGTTGCTCGCAAGATAGATGGCGTCATAGAGCGAAGTGCCGCCTTCCCCATGAAGCCCGTGGAGCACCCGTTCAGCCCGCTTCTGACTGCGAGAGTAGTCCACCTCCATGTTTGTGCGCCAATTGAAACTGAACAGAGCGAAAGAGTCATCGGGATTTCCGGCCCGCAGCAGCGCCGGAATGAACTTCAAGACAGAGTCGATTTCATAGTGCAGGTCGATTTGCGTGCTCCCGCTCGAATCGATCAGGACGGCCACGGAAAGCGGCAAGGACGTGTTTTGTTCGAATACTGAAATGTGCTGTGGAGTGTCCGAGTCAAGCACTTCGAAATCGTCGCGATTCAGATTCGTGATCAACGCGCCCGCCTGATCGCGTACCGAGACGAGTAGCCGCACCAGATTTACTCGAACGGAGAACGTAGAGGAGGTGAGGGCTGAGGTGTGGGATTCACTCGTTTGAACTGCGCCCAGGCGGCCAAAGTCAGGAAGAATAGTGCCGCGCCAATGCCCGCTAGCAGACGCAAAGTACGGCGCGGACCGCTTCCTGACGGGCGCGGCTCTGAGGGGTTTGCTGAGGCGCTGTTTGCACTGCGATGATTCATCTTTGAGAAAGGTCCGCGCGCAGTCGTTCGTCCCATTCGCCTTCGACCCAGACGGCGCCATCTGCAAAGAATTCTTTCTTCCAGATCGGGACTTCTTTCTTCAGCCGGTTGATTCCTTCGAGAGCGGCTTCGAATGCGGGCCTGCGATGCGGGGCCGTAGCAACCACGGCGACGCTCGCTTCGCCGATTTCCATCCGTCCCAACCGGTGCACGATGCCGATGCGTCCTATTTCGAACTGTGCGGCAATTTCGCGGCCGATACGAGCCATTTGGGCGACCGCCATTTCTTCATAACAGTCGTATTCCAGATACTCCGTCGCGCGCCCTTTCGTGTTATTGCGCACCACACCCTCAAACACCACGACCGCACCATCTTCGGGCCGCTGCAGACTCCTGACAAGCTGCTGCGAGTCGATCGGCTCGCGCGTGATCGAAAACACATGTCCCGAGCCACCGCTGACGGGAGGCAGGAATGCTACTTCATCGTTTTCCGCTAAAACTGCGTCCGGCGTGGCAAACTCTCGATTTCTTGCAAATAGAATCGACGGACGCTTGTCGCGGAGGGTTTCGTGGCGGCCCGAATACATCGCAAAAAGACTCGATAGAGTGGAGCCCGGGTCAACTTCCACCGTTTCCTCGGCGTGGCCCACGATCTCCTTCAATACCCCGAAAAACAATACCCGCACCCGCATGTCGGAATACTAACAGAGGCGTCGAATGGCCGTTCAGCACCGCTTTTCCCGTACGGAGTAAGCGCGACTAGTAAGCCTTGCGGGGACTTCGTAACACGCGCAAGAATGGGCTTCTTCGTATGTGCTGCAAATTCATACTTGCCCGCGTAGCGTCGCTCTGGTTGGCGCTAGTAGCTTGCGTGGCTTACTCCGCTCAGAACCCACCGGAGAGCTACGTCATCCAGCATTTTGCCAGGGATCTCACCTTTGCGGCCGATGGGACCTGGGTGGGCGAACAGAGCGCAGTCGTACGTATGCAATCTGATGCGGGAGTCCACGAGTTTGGAGTCCTCTCGTTCAGCTATTTAAACACCAGCCAGGAGCTTCAGATTGAGTACGTCCGCGTCAGGAAGGCGGACGGCTCGGTGATTGCCACCCCTGCGAGCGACGCCCAGGACATCTCAAGCGAGATATCCAGGACCGCGCCTATGTATAGCGATTCCCGGGAAAAGCAACTACCCGTGAAGGCGCTGGGCGCAGGCGATGTCCTCGAATATAAGGTTCGGTTTGTACAGAAGACTCCGGAAGTGGAAGGCCAGTTTTGGTACTCACAAGATTTTCTTTCGGGAGCGGTGGTACTTGACGAAACACTGCGTGTAAGTGTTCCGGCGGACAAATATGTAAAGGTGGTCAGCCCGGGCGTGAAACCGGAAATGCAGGAAGCGAACGGGCGGAGAATTTATTTCTGGAAAAGCGCGCAACTGGATCCCCCAAAGAAAGAACATTCCTCCGCCGTAAAGACACCGGCTGTCCAATTGACAACTTTCAGGAGTTGGGATGAAGTGGGCCAATGGTACGCGCAGCTTCAGAACTTGCGTATGGCGGTCACACCGGCGATCCAGGCCAAGGCCGCCGAACTGACTGCGGGCATGACCACGGATACGGCGAAAGAACGGGCGATCTATAACTATGTCTCGACCAAGTTCCGCTACGTTTCAGTGTCGCTGGGAGCGGGGAGATATCAACCGCACTCAGCCGATGAGGTGCTCGCGAATCAGTATGGCGATTGCAAAGACAAGCACACGCTGTTTGCCTCTTTATTGAAAGCGGCGCGGATCGAGGCTTGGCCGGCACTGATGGGCGAGGGTTTGAAAATGGACCAGGAGGTACCATCGCCCGCTCAGTTCAATCACGTCATAACGGTTCTGCCGGAGGCAAAGGGTTACGTCTGGTTGGACACCACGCCAGAAGTCGCGCCCTATGGGCTTTTGCAAGAAAGCCTACTCGATCAAAAGGCGCTTGTGATTCCTGGCAAAGGGCTCGCCCGCCTGATGACCACGCCCGCCGAGCCACCCTTTCCGAGATCCGAAATTGTGAATGCGAAAGCGGCTCTGAAAGCGGACGGCACGCTGACCGCGCACTTCGATTACACTTCCCGCGGAACCGACGAGATGATGATGCGAAGCGCGTTTCATCAGACTTCGCCCGCACAGTGGCGGGATCTCGTTCAGAACATAATTCGAACGCTCGGGTTTAGCGGAGAGATTAGCAACGTGGATGTAGATAATCCCGAAGCGCTGGACAAGCCATTTCATTTTTCCTACGACTACACGCGCGCACGCTACTCCGATTGGGAGAACCTTCGCATCACTCCGCCGATTTTTCCGATCCTTTTCTCTCTGGGAACAGATAGCCCGAAACCGGACCAGCCGGTCACAATGGGAGGCCGGGGAGAAGTGAAGTACACAGCGACTCTTCAACTGCCTGACGGCTTTTCGGTTGAAATTCCCGAAAGCAAACGGTTCCAATCGGGATTCGCCGACTACTCCAGCACTTACTCGGTCGCAAATGGAATTCTTTTTGCCAGCCGAGACTTGGCCGTTAAAGAAGCCAAGCTTCCCGTTAGTGAGTGGGACGATTACGTCAGCTTTCAGAAGAAGGTCACAAGCGATGAAAACCAGTACGCGCAACTGGCGTCGGGCACTGATGGCATTCACAATTCTGTCGTTGTAAACAACTCCGAAGCGGAGACACTGATTCAGCAGGCCTTCCAATCCATTCAGCGCCGGGACTTGAATGCCGGTCACGACCAATTGACACAAGCCGAGCGGCTGAACCCACGGCAGCGTGGATTATGGGCCACCTACGCGGCGTTCTACATGATGAGCAACGATCCACCAAGTACCATGGAAGCCTTCCGCAAGGAGTTGAACATTTATCCCGATAGCGTGGCGACTTACCGCGCTTTCGCCTCCGCTCAACTTTATTACGGATATAAGAGTGAGGCTGCCGATACGCTGCGCGCGCTTCTGAAAATCGCGCCGGGGGATGTTGAAGGAACCCTGCAACTATCGTCTCTTCTAATAGGAGAGAAGAACTACCAAGACGTAGCGGCGCTGGCGCAAAAAGCATTAACAGCAGCACCCGGCGATCAGCGGTTACATGCGGCGCTAGGCGAGGCATATCTTCGTGGAGGACGCCGGGAGGAGGGCGTTGCAGCCGTCCAGAAGTCCGTCGAGGGCAGCGCCGATCCCGAAGTTTTTAACAATGCAGCCTATCTTTTGGGCGACACCAATACTAATTTGCCTCTCGCTCAGCAGTATGCCGAGAAGGCAGTGTCTATGCAGGAGGATCGCATGAAGGAAGTCGATTTCCGGACGCTTACAAACGGCGATCTCAAAAACGTGGAAGCCCTGTCGGCGCTCTGGGACACGCTCGGCTGGGTGTACTTTCAGCAAGGGCAAATTGATCGTGCGGAGAAGTATGTGCGTGCGTCCTGGCAACTCAGCCAGCATGGAGTAGTGGGCGATCACCTCGGGCAGATCTATGCCAGGCGGGGAAAAAGAGACTCTGCCATTCACGTTTGGCAACTCGCTATGGCCGCTGACCGGAGTCTGGGTGAAACGCGCGAAAGGCTAGTGAAGATTGGAGCCGTTTCAACTCCTTCGGGAAGACGTGCCGTATCTCCTCAAGAGGAATTGGGAAAGCTAAGAACCATTGGCACTCCTGAAATTATGGCGAAGGAAGGCAGTGCGGAATTTTTCCTGCTGTTCTCGAAAGGTAAAGCTTCGGAAGCTCGCTTCATCAGCGGACCGGACTCGCTCAGGACAGCAGCAATGGCGTTGGCGCAAGGCGATTTTGGTTTAGAATTTCCGGACGATGGACCGGAGAGGGTTGTTCGCCGAGGCATTCTCTCCTGCTCCGCGTATAGCAAACCGAGTTGCCAGTTCACGCTGCTATTGCCCGCATCGGCCAGGCGGTAACACCTGCTATTTGCGGCGCAAATGGACCACGGTTTCAAAATGGTAGGTGTGTGGAAACAAGTCGATAAGCGTGAGGCGTTCAATTTCATAAGCCGTTAGCAGGTTCTTGAGATCGCGGCTGAGTGTCGATGGATCACAACTGACCAGCGTCAATGCCGGAGGCAGAATGCGAAGGATTTCCGCAGTGGCCTCACGTCCGAGACCGGCGCGTGGGGGATCGGCAACCATTAGGTCCGGAGCTTCGGTCAGTTCCCGCAGAAAATCTTCCGCGGAACTGCGCGCGGTCGTTACGTGCAAGCCCGATTTGTCCGCATTGATCTCCAAATCGCGGCAGGCGGGCCCACCACGCTCGACGGCATCCACGCGTTCAAAGTCTTTCGCTAGCGCGAGAGAAAACAGACCCACGCCGGCATAAAGATCGACCGCGTGTGCACCCGTTTTTCCGCCCGCGATTTCGGCTACAAGCGCGTCCACCAGGAAACGGTTCACTTGAAAGAAAGAACCCCGGCTGATCTGGAACACATGCCCCGCCGCTTTGTATTCGATAGCCCCGGGCACAAGGGCGGGCAGAAAAGTAGCGCACCATTCGAAGAACCGGGCAGCCACGGGACGCGTCGTATCGAGAATCGTCAACTGGATCTGTTCTTCATTCGTGAAGAGTTCCAGTGATCGCAAGAACGAAGGCCACTGCGGCGACTTCACAGCTCCGCCGAGCTTCTTGATCGCCTCTACCAGCAACGGCGACGAGATGTAGCAATGGTCTATGTCACAGAGTTCGTGCGAGCCTGCCTTATAAAACCCCGAGCGGCCATTCGCAAAGTGCAGTTGTATCCGATTCCGGTAAAACCAGGGCTCTCCCTGAATCACCGGAATCTCACTTTCGTAGTTAATACCGCCGAGGCGCTGCAGCGTCTCCCTGAGTATCAATACTTTTTGCTGAAGCTGAAATTCGTATGATGAGTGCTGATATTGACATCCTCCACAAGTAGAAAAGTATTCGCAGCGTGGAGTAATGCGCTCGGAGGAGGCATTTACAATTTCCGGCTTCCCCGCCCTCAGAAGTCCAGTCTTCACGCGTTTCGGCGTGATTATCACCTGCTCGCCGGGAAGCGAAAAGGGCACCAGAACGACCTGTCCATCAAGGCGCGCCAGGCCTTCCCCTCCATAGACAAGTTTCTCTACTTCAACGTTCGTTGTCGCGGGTATTTCGGTTTGGTTACTGGTTATAGGAGGCATCACGTACCATGAAGGTTCGCTCATTCGCATGAAAGCACGAGTACTATCCGGGGTTCAGCCCAGCGGACAACTTCACATCGGTAATTATCTCGGAGCGCTCAAAAACTGGGCCGAGATCCAGGCCCAATACGAGAGTATCTTCTGCATTGTAGATCTGCACGCCATCACGGTTTATCAAAATCCCGAGGAGCTTTCGAAGAAGATTCGCGAGATCGCCGCGCTGTTCATCGCCGCCGGGATCGACCCCGGCCAATCCTCGATCATCTTGCAGTCAAGCATCTCGGGTCACGCTGAACTCGCTTGGCTGCTGACCTGTGTCACGCCTCTCGGCTGGCTGAACCGCATGACCCAGTTTAAGACCAAGGCCGAGAAGCAGGAGACCGTGAGTTCCGGGCTGCTTCAATATCCGGTGCTGATGGCCGCCGATATTCTTCTGTATCAGGCGAGCATCGTGCCCGTTGGCGACGACCAATCGCAACATCTGGAACTGGCGCGCGATATCGCACAGCGTTTCAATTCACTCTACGGCGAGACGTTCGTCATGCCTGCGACGCACCTTCCGACGGTTGGCGCGCGCATCATGGGCCTGGATGATCCAACACAGAAGATGAGCAAATCGGCCCCTGGCGCGGGCCATCTCATCGCGTTGCTAGATGAACCCAAGGTAATTCAGAAAAAGATCATGCGCGCCACAACCGACTCTCAGCCGGCCGTTGACCCGGAAACCATGGGGCCGGGAATCGCAAATCTTCTAGCCATCGCGCAAGCGTGTGACAGCTCAATCAACAAACAAGCTGTCGCCGGGATGCGCTACGGCGATTTCAAAAAACGTGTAGCGGAAGCCGTGGTTGCCCGTCTCGAACCCATCCAGAAGAAATACCGGGAGATCACGGCCGAGCCCGCTTACATCGAATCCGTTCTCGCACAAGGCCGCGAACGCGTGCTGCCGCTGTCTGAAGACACGGTGCGTAAGACGAAAGCGGCCATGGGCCTCTACGTGTGATCTGGCTCTCATTTCCATGGGCGTTATGATGGGGGCTTGAGCACGCACGTTGCGCCTCCAAGGCCTGCTGAGCGCACGCGAAAGTTGAGATCGTGGGCAATTTTAATTGTCACGAACCTTCTTTCACTGATATGCCTGGTCTGGGTCCTAAACGGAGCCGGACTCCAACACATTTGGGGCGAAGTGCAGCAACTGCACTGGCGCTGGGTTGCGTTTGCAGTCGTGGCGGACATTTGTGTTTACCTGCTGCACGGCTGGCGTTGGAAATTGCTCCTCCGGCCCATCGAAGACGTCCGATTCATCCATTGCGTCGAAGCGATCTATGTGGGCCTGTTTGCCAATGAAGTGCTGCCGCTGCGAGCGGGTGAACTCATTCGCTGCTTCCTGCTCTCGCGGTCAACGGCTATTCCAATTTCAGTTACGTTCGCGTCGGCGCTAATTGAACGCATTTTCGACGGCATTTGGCTGATGCTCTGTTTCTTCTGGACTCTTCATCTCGTCAAGCTGCCAGGCGTACTGGTGAACGGCGGCTATATTCTCGGCGTGATGATTGCCGTTCTCGGCCTCTTCATCGGGTACGCCATGTACGCGAAGAAGCAAGCGCTCGATGTTGTCTTCGGATGGTCTTGGCCCCGCTGGTTCAATACGCTAATCGACGATCTCCATTTGATCGGGCACTCGCGCTATCTGTACTACTCATTCATCGTAAGCGGGGCTTATCTCATCGCGCAGATCCTTCCGATTTACGCATTAGTGAAGGCGAGCGATCTTGATGTTCCCTGGACTGCCTCCTTCGCCATGATGGTTCTGTTACGCCTGACGAGCATTGTTCCGCAGGCTCCTGGGAACCTTGGCTCGTTCCAGTGGGTTGCGGCCCGGACGCTCATCCTGTTCGGGCTGTTTTCGGCTCACGCCAAACGTTTTTCGCTGATCCTGTGGGCGGTCGTGACACTCCCGCTGATCCTGATTGGTTGCATCGCGCTCGCCCTGACGGGGGTGAATATGGCTCATCTTCACAAACAAGCCACGGCCGCGGCAAACCAAAGGCGGAAAGTGTAGCCGGGGCCACTTCCAATCGCTTGTACGCTCGGGTAAGTAGATACAATACCTTCAAAGGCGCCGGTTTTGTTTGCTGTGTTCTTCCCCGTATTGTTGCTGATTGCCGCACCGCCAACGGATAGCCAAACCGCGGGCTTTCAGGCTTTGAACCGGGGCGATTATCAGCAGGCGGAAGAGATCTTCTCGAAAGCCGTCGCGACGGACCCAAAGGATTACGCTTCGCTCTTCAATCTTGCGTTGGCGGAGACATCGTTGAAGAAGGACGATCTCGCTTCCGCCCACTACACTCAGGTGCTTGCCTTAAAGCCGGGCCTTTACGAGGCGGAGTTGAATCTCGGAATGCTGTATTTGCGCGATCACCGGCCTGCCGATGCTCTTCCGTTGCTCCGTGAAGCGGTAAAGAGCAAACCCGGCGAGGGCCGGCCAAAGCGGTATTTAGGAGACGCCTTGCTTCAGACAGGCGATTTCGTGGCGGCCTCCGATTCGTTCCAAAACGCTCTGAAGGCAGATCCAAAATCGAGCGTGGCCGAACTTGGTTTGGCGCAAAGCCTGGAGCGTCAAGGCAAACTCGACGACGCGCTGCCGCACTACACGCACGCGGCTGAACTCGACCCGCGCTTGAAATCCTATCTGCTCGAAGAAGCAGTTGCTATGGTGAAAGCCGACCGCGCAAAGGACGCCATCCCGTTGCTTGCTCAGTTCCCCGACGATCCCGGAGCGCGCGAAGAACTGGGTGGCGCTTATCTGGCACAGGGACGTCCCGCTGATGCGGTCGAGCAATTCCAGGCTGCGGTAAAGCTCTCGCCGACGCCCGCAAACAACCTCGCACTCGCGACAGCGTATCTGAAGAACAATCAGCCCCAACTAGCCGCACCGATTTTGCAGGAAGCCTTGCAGTCGAATCCGGACGACTACGATCTGCGCATGGCTGTTGGAAAGATCTCGCTCGACAAACGCGATTTCGTTTCAGCCGCA
>JALYVD010000066.1 GCA_030853405.1 Acidobacteriota bacterium
CTGGTTCACGTGCAGCCGCTGCATCCGGAAAGCGACGCGCCCCTTCTGAGTGTCAGTGACGCCAACGGAAAAGCATTCATCACACTCGCCATGGATGGGCCAGAAAATGACCGAAGGCTGGCATTTCGCCTCACATTCAGCGCGCGTCCCGAGCCTCTGGCGGTTGGTGTGCCGCTGTCGATTCTTAAACCGGCCGATCCACACCAGTTGATTCTTCGCTATTCCGGCTATAATGTTGCCTTATTCGTGGACGGCGTCTTAATGGACGAGGAATGGCCGCTCGGGAGCCTCGGATCGAACGGCCCGGCCACGCTCACTGCCAGCGGTACAATCGATGCCGTTTCTGTATGGCCCGAAATCTTGCCGGACGGAGAGATCGCTCAGCTAAATGGAGGTGAGGCGGAAGTGGCGCGGCGAGCCGATACCCTCCTTGGGCCTGAGGCAACCCAACCTCAGTACTGGAAGCCACGCGGATACAACGTGAATGCCGGTGACGCCATGCCCTTTTATCATGACGGCGTTTTCCATCTGTTCTATCTCGTCGATCGACGTCATCACCACAGCAAATGGGGGCTGGGCGCGCATCAATGGGCCCACATATCGACCACGGATCTTATCCACTGGACCCATTACCCGCTTGCACTCACCATCACGGATGAACAAGAGGCATCCATCTGCACCGGATCGGTGTTTTTTCACGGCGGGAAATACTACGCGTTTTACGCCACGCGAAAACTCGACTGGACGGAGCACCCCGGCGTTGCGATCAGTTCCGATGGCATACACTTCGAAAAGATCCTGCCGAGTCCCCTTCCTGGACCGCAAGAGCCATTTAAGGTTGGCCCCAATAGGGACCCCTATGTATACCGGGACGGCCCTGCATTTCGCATGCTGGTGACGGCCGAGTTGGCCGCTCCTACCCTGTTTCACCGGGGAGGTGCGCTGGAACAGCTTGTTTCAGAAGACCTGAGCCATTGGACGATGTTGCCGAAGCCCTTTCTTGTTCCCGGCTATAACAAGAGTCAGCCCGAATGTTCAGACCTGATCTTCTGGCGTGGTTGGTATTACTTGTTTTTCGGGATGGATGGCGCAACGCACTACCGGATGTCCCGCACGGCGGACGGGCCATGGATCACGCCGCCGATTGACATTCTCGATTCGCCGCAAGCACACGTCATGAAGGTTGCGCAATTCGGAGCGGACCGGCGGATTGGAGTTGCCTGGATCGCCAATGGGACGTTCGGAGGAGAACTGCTGTTTCGCGAGTTGACGCAGTCGCCCGATGGCACGCTGGGCACGAAGTTCGTTCCTGAAATGATTCCGCCCGTGGATTCTCCGCTGCCTTGGCGTGCGGCTCCGATGACTGCGGGCGCTTCCATCGCATCAGGCAGAATTGTTATTCACGCCGTGGGAGCGGGCGCGGCATACATCGACAATGTGCCCCAAAACGCGCGAATTACTGCCAAGATCGCTGGAAAAGGCAATTTCGGCATCGTACTACGGAGCGTAGGGAACATGGAGGGCGGGGTAGCCCTTAAACTTCTTCCGGCTTTACACCGCGCCGAGTGGCTCCCAGCCGCGAGTAATTCCCTCGCTAGCGAACCATCGTCTTCCATTAATGGAGTTGACGGACTCGACCGCTCCGTAGATTTAGACATCGTCGCGAAGGGTGACATCTTCGATGCAAGCATCAACGGTACCCGTACTCTCGTTCGTAAAGAAGCGGGCCTGAATGGTAATCGGCTGTTCTTCTATGTTCAAGGCGGCGAGCTTACTATTTCGAATCTCACCGTTCGGCCTCTGCGGTAGTTCACTTGGTGATCGCTTCGTTTGGTTCTAGCTTGTATTCCTCTGGTAAACGTCACCCGCACTCTCCTGGACCAGCACCTCTTCAGGCGTTGCGGTGCCTGTCCCTTTCTTCATGATCGTGATCGAAGCGACTAAGTTCCCGAAAGCGGCGGCCCGCTCCGCCGATCGCGTTACCGCCAAGCTCATCGCAGCCCCCGCCGAGAAACTATCGCCCGCGCCGCAGATATCCACCGGATTCTCAACCGGCCGCGTCTTCACCCACCGCTCACCCGCTTCATCAACGACCATCACGCCTTCCCCTGCATGCGTGACGAAGAGACGGTTCGATTGTGTGTGCCGCAAGAGCGCGGTGTAATCGGTGTTCCCAGAAGCCTTACGGCACGCCGCCTCGGTCTCTTCCCGATTAGCTTTGATCGACATACCCCGAAACAAGTCCAACCGTGCACGCGAGTCTGCAAGGATGACCTTCTCGGGGTTTGCGAAGGCCAAGCCGCTCAACGCCGACCGTACTGCAGCCGTTACAATCCCGCCCTGGGTTGTCTCCGCCTGATCGGAAATCAAAATAACATCGAATCCCGTCAGCTGTCGCCGCAAGCGGCCTATGATTTCTTGCTCCACGCTTTCGTCCAAAGGTGTCGTATTGACGAAGTCGAGCCTTGGTTTATCCTCCACGCCTGTCAGGCTATTGATGACTTTCGTGTAGGTAAATGTCTGGATGCTTTCTGTCCGGATGCATAAGTTCGACGAAATACCACGTGCGTTGAGCGCCCTAAAGAGTTCTTCGCCGAAGCCGTCGTCTCCAATCGCGCCAAGCACCGCGACGCGTCCTACGCCCAGCGCGACAAGATTGTTCGCAACCGTGCCAGCGGCTCCCGGAGTTACCTCGGTTCTCACCACACCGGTACGCGGGATACCCGTTTCTCTCGATGGCTCCGATAACGAAGGGTCATACGTGCACCAGCGATCCAGGCACACGTCTCCTACTACCAGCGCCGACATCTTAGGAAAGGCCGCGAGGATCTCACTTGTCGTCATATGCTTCCAGACTGATTTGCCTCAAGACTGATTTGCTTTTGAAGAATCGCGCGGCGCAGAGCGGGAAAAGTAGCGCGATGATCGCCTCGGAAGTAGAAGCTTTCACCCCCGTCCGCCACTGTCCGCACCAGTATCGTCTTGTGAGGCCGGAAGTAATAGCCAGGATCTGTTTTGGCCAGTTCGTGATGAATGTCACCATGTATCGGTACCAAATCGAATACGGCAGTCGTGAAATGCCGGATTTCACGCCCCTCCTGGTGCGCTACGTTGCGCGCCATCGCAAGCGCTTTCAGATAGACCTCGGGAGCCATAATGGCGGAGCCGAAACTCAGCAACACTCCGCCCTCCAGCCGCTCCACCGCTTTCGCGAAAATCAAGAAATCTCTGTAACTCGCCGCTCCCAGCGCCGCTCCATCACAGTTCGGATGCTCATGCAGAATGTCGTAGCCAATCCCTACGTGAACTGTCACGGGCACATTCATCCGGTATGCAGCCGCAAAAACACTCAAGTCCCGGTGCGGAAAATCGCTCTCGGCAATCCGGCGGCCGACGTTTTCTCCGAGTCCGAGTTCGAGAGACGCCGCTTCTCCGATCCAGTCGTTCAACTCTCCCGTTTCGCGCCATAATCCGAACTCGCCGGACCTTATGTAACGCGGCACGCTTTCGGTTGTCGCACCGATGCGAGCCAACTCATAATCGTGAATCGCTCCGGCGCCATTAACGGCTACATGGTCCAGAAGCCCACGTGATATGAGGTCGATAATTTGCCGGTTCACACCTGCGCGCAAGACATGGGCCCCCATGATCAATATTCGGGCGGCCCCCCGTCTTTTCGCTTCAACAATACGTGCGGCTACCGTCTGTAGTTGCGGATGCTCGAACGCCAGGGGAGCCTCCTCCACTTTCAGCCAGCGATCCAGTTGGAGGTCGTGAACCCGGTCGGCCAACGGCTGCACGCGAAGCCGGGAACGATCAAAAGCCGGATATTTACTCCGAAGTTGCTCAATCATTAATCGATCACCAAATACTCCACACTGAGCTCAGCCGATTGACATACCTGTATAATGACGCAGCCCGTTATGGAAACTGTCCACAACTTAGCTCCAATTCCCAAACTGACACTCAATTGGCCGCTGCTGAATGGCGCGGCAACGGCTGCGCCCGGAGGATTGCTTTTCGGATTCGATACTGCGGTCATCTCCGGCACCACTCACGCCCTTACCCTCGCCTACAACCTCACGCCTGCCCTTCTGGGCGTAACGGTAGCGAGCGCGCTCTGGGGCACCGTGCGAGGAGCTTTGACCAGTGGGATAGCTGGCGGCCAAACCGATAAGTGAGGCGATCCACGCCGACTTTTTGGCAACGGCGAGCAACAGCAGTAACACGAGTATCGGGATAGCCGCGACGGCAGCGGTCATTGCAGTATTTTGGCCGTGAGGGTGATAGGTTTATTGCCACATAAGTGGATCGATAACTAAGCATTAAGATTGACGGCCTAGACCGGGCACGTAGTACGCCTAGGTAATGTAATTCACACGATACATGTCCCATTGAGCGGAGGGTAAACGATTCCTAGTATGAAGAACACTTTTTATTCACTTCTTTTAACCGCCGTGTCAATTCCAATGATTGGATTTGCCGTGCCAGTGCAGGCAGGCTCGGGTGGAGCGGGCGGACAGGCCGGTGGCGCCGGTAGCGCTCCGTCGGGACAGGCGGGTTCAGCTGGACAATCGGGTCAATCTGGACAGTCGGGATCAACTGGACAGTCGGGTCAATCTGGACGAAGTGGCACCAGCGACACCGGCAGCCAGAATTCGAAATCGTCCAAGAAGAGCAGACGCCATCACAAGGGCACGGATACGTCCAGCACTGCGGGAGCAGGCTCCTCCGGCACGGACACCCCTGGTACGGCACAGACTCCGCCAACTTCCAGATAGCTTCACTTACGGTGTGTGATAAGGCGCCCACGCCTGCTTCAGGTTTTCCGCAAGTTGCTCCACCGGGAGCGTTCTCGCGGTTCTCCTGGGGCGGCGGGGGCTTTTTTCGTTTCCGCCTAACACCAACGCGGCGGAAATGCCCAGGAGCAATGCTCCCAATAGATAAGATACTTTCTGTAAATGGCTCATGCTGAACAGTAGACGACGTTCTGTCTACATCGTTTCCCCCTTGACAATCTACATATTGTGCCGTATATGTAGATTGACACAGGGACGGTCACATGCCTATTGAGAACTCGGATTTGCTGCAGGGCACGTTGGACATGCTCATTCTGAAGATCGTTGCTCTCGGGCCGGTCCACGGATATGCTATTTCGCAGCGCATTCGCCAGATATCGAATGAAGTTTTAAACGTTCAGCAAGGATCGCTTTACCCGGCCCTGCACCGGCTGGAAGCGCGCGGCTGGCTGGAGGCGACCTGGGGTGAATCGGATAACAGCCGTCAAGCCAAATTCTACAAGCTGTCGGTAAAAGGCCGGAAGCAACTGACCGCGGAAGAAGCCAATTGGCATCGGCTCTCTGGCGCGGTGGGTTTGATCCTCGAAGCCGTTCAATAGATTTCGTCGTGAAGTTCCGCAAGCGCATCGCCGATGAACAACTCGACAGGGAACTGCGGTTTCACATAGAAAACCTGATCAGTGAAAACATCGCGGCTGGATTTTCAGCGGAGGAAGCGAGGAGAAGAGCGATGCTGGAGTTCGGCGGCAAGGAACAGATCAAAGAAGAACTGCGCGACGTTCGCCGCTTTCCACTGTGGGATGGGACGGTATCCAATCTCACATCGGCACTTCGCTTTATCCGCAAATCGCCGTCTTTCTCGATCACGGTCATCCTCACGCTGGCGCTGGGGATTGGCGCAAACAGCGCGGTCTTCTCCGCTCTGGACGCCATTCTTCTAAGACCGCTTCCGTTTCCCGAAGCCAGCCGGCTGATGACTTTGCACGAGTACTTTCCCAAGCAAAAGAGTCCGGAGAGCCCCATCGCACCGGTCCGTCTTGAGGAATGGAACAGCCTGAATTCCACGTTCCAGGCGATTACCGGGTACTACACGGAAGACATCTCGGAGGCCTCTGGCGCGCTTCCCGAAAAGCTGACTAATGCGTGGGTCGCTCCCCGCTTCTTTCAAACCCTGGGAGTCTCGCCCGCGCTTGGCCGGGACTTCTCTATGAGCGAAGAACATGCCGGTGGGCCGCCTGCAGTAGTCATCAGCTATCGTCTGTGGCAGCGGCGTTTTCACGGGGATCCCCACGCGATTGGACGAACGCTCCGGTTGTATGGGAATTCCGAGCCCATTATCGGCATCATGCCGGCGTCTTTTGGATTTCCCGATCACGATGTCGATCTATGGGCGCCGGTTCCTCCCGATTCGACGTTCGCCCAGCGCCGCGACGCAACCTGGTATTGGGGTATTGGCCGCCTTAAACCCGGTGTTACGCCTGCGCAAGCCCGCGCTAATCTCGCCACGGTTCAATCTCGGCTCGGCCGTGAGTATCCAAAAACAGATGCGGATCTAACCGTGGAAATTCAGCCGCTCAAAGAGACCACCGTGGGCGGTGTGCGCCGGTCGTTGTGGATGTTATTCGGCGCGGTGTCGCTGCTTCTTCTGATCGCCTGTACCAATATTGCGGGTTTGTTGCTAGCCCGCACAACCGAGCGGAGCCGCGAAATCTCTATTCGTTTCGCGCTCGGCGCTTCTCGCCGAAAGGTGATCGCGCAATTGCTCACGGAAGTGTTCGTTCTCGCGATTCTCGGTTCGTCTCTCGGACTGCTTGTCGCCGCCGCCGCGTCGCGAGTCTTCGTCGTGCTCGCGAAGAATCTCCCGCGCGTCGAGGAAGTAGGTCTCGATTGGCGGCTCGCTCTTTATACATTCGCGTGCGCTTTGATTGCCACGCTCCTTTGCGGGCTTTTCCCTGCCGTACACGCCACGCGTCACAGCATCTCGGGCGCGCTCGCTGGAACGAGCCGTTCGCAGGTATCGACACGCAATCCGCTACAGTGGCTGCTCGTCGCTACCCAGGTTGCTTTAGCCGTGACGCTGCTGATCGGCGCGGGACTACTCTTGCGGAGCTTCCAAGCCCTCGCGCAAGTTTCTCCCGGTTTCGAATCGAGCCACGTTCTCACCTTTCATATCAGCGCCGGGTATGGCGAAACCACCGATCAGAAGAAGCTCTCCACCTGGATCGAAGGCGTCCTCTCTTCAGTCGCCGCAATGCCCGGAGTACGAGCGACGGCAACTTCAGCCACCTTGCCCGGGATCGCTAACAACTTTCAGACGGAATTTAAGTCGGTTGAAACGGGCTCCGATCCCACTCGCATAGTTTCAGCCGAGAGCCGCTTCGTTTCGCCAAAATACTTTTCCACGATGCGCATTCCTCTGCTATCTGGGACAACCTGCGGCGACGCCCTCACCGGCGGTCAGGTGATCGTGAACCGCAGCTTTGCAAACAGCGTTTTCGCGGGAGCGCCAGTCGTAGGCCGTCACATTCAATCCCTTAGCAACGTGGTCCCGAGGGCGTCGGAAATTCGCGGCGTAGTAGCCGATGCGCGGGAGGATGGAATAACCCACCCGCCCGTCCCCACCGTCTACTGGTGCATCTCCGCCCCGGAACCCGATCCTATGTATCTGGTCCGAACGCAAGGCACCCCGATGTTAATGGCCCAGGCAATCCGCCGTAAAATTCACGAAGTGGAACCAAACCGTTCCGTCTTCGATATCGTTCCGCTGGACGAACATCTTCACGACCAGTATGGCGAGACCCGGCTGAGAACCATTCTTCTGACGTTTTTCGCGGTGGCGGCGTTATCGCTCGCCTGCATCGGCTTGTATGGAACTCTCAGTTATTTCGTAAGTCTCCAGCGGCGGGAGATCGGCTTGCGTCTTGCACTCGGCGCATTGAGAGGACAGGTCCTTCAGCACTTTCTCATTAACGGAATTGGCGTGGCTCTCGCCGGTTGCCTGATCGGACTATTTTTAGCGATGGGTTTCAGTAGAGTTCTTTCCGGAATGCTCTATGGGATTTCAAGCTTCGATCCCGTTACTTTCGGCGGTGTCGTATTCCTGATGCTACTGGTCGCCGCGGCCGCTTCCGTAGTGCCCGCCAGACGAGCCGCACTGCTTGAGCCGATGCAGGTACTGCGAGATGAGTAACGCTCTACTTGTCGTGTTCGAGCATTTTTTTCAACAGCACCAACTGCCCGAGATGGTACGCGCTATGGTCCGCAGCCAGCAATGCTTCCCGCAACAGCGTCTGTCCGTCCCCATGTGGAATCGGCGCGAACAAATCCTTTGACTCGTCGGCAACCGTATCGGTCATCGCCTTCAGATCCGCCCGGAACGCTTGCACGGTTTTGTCCCAGGCGCTCTCGTCGGTGGGCGCGGACGTGACCGGCCAGTAGCCTTTGGGAAACTCCGGAGAAACATGCTTAGGATTGCGGCAGAACTCCAGAATGTCCCACTGCGCGATCCGCATGTGTTCCAGTAATTCCCAAGCGGAGTGCGGACTGTGATGCGGTCGCGTTCCTCGTAGGGCAGGGAGCAGGTCTTTCACGGCAGCCTCAAAATCCAAGTGAGCCTCGCCACCGTTAAGAAGTTTTATCAGATGTTCTCGAAGGGATTTATCGTGTTCCATAGTCGTCATTCTGCACTGACTCGCCGTGTCACCGAAAACCGCTGGTCAATGTCCGGCGACAATTCGCAACCGAGGCCCGGTCCAGGAGGTACGGTGACGGAGCCGTTCTCTACTTTCGGAACAGCCGTCATCACTTTGGGGTACCAGCCGTTGTAGAAGCCGCGAACCGATTCCTGCACAAGCGCGTTCGGCAAGTTGAGAGAAAGGTGGGTTGAAGCGGTAAACACCACTGGGCCCGTGCAATCATGCGGCGCAACGGAAAGGTGCCAGGCTTCCGCCATGGCTCCGATCTTGCGAGCCTCCGACAATCCTCCGCACCAGGCAAGATCCAACATTACAATGCCAACAGAGTCCGTTTGCAGCAGGTCGCGGAAGGCCCAACGGCTACTCAGCGTTTCGGAAGCGCAGATTGGCGCGGGAGAAGATTCCGCATATCGCTTCAGGCTCGCAAGGCTGTCCATCTTAATGGGATCTTCATGCCAGAACGTTCCAAACGGAGCGAGCGCCTTCGCGATCGTGATAGCTGGAATCAGTTGCCACATCGAATGGAACTCGACCATAATATCGATCTGGTCCCCCACTCGTTTTCTGATCTTCTCAAACGGCTCCAGAGCCTTCTTCAGATCTTCGCTTGAAATGTATTGGCCATTGGTCTTCTCCGCGGCGATGTCGAACGGCCAGATCTTCATCGCCGTGATGCCTTGCGAAAGCAACGATTCGGCGAGATCGTCAGCCCGGGTTAGAAAATCGTTCAGGTCGTTGAAACCAGAAATCGCAGAGACGCCGGGTTGAGCTTCAAGACCCCAGTTTTGGGTTGATTGTGTCTTCGCCTCGCGCATGTAGTGAGCACCCGCGCATGTGTTGTAAGTGCGAACGGTCTTGCGTGTCCAGCCGCCTAATAATTGCACAATCGGCTGCCCGGTGAACTTGCCGAAGAGGTCCCACAGGGCCAGATCGATCGCGGATGCGGCGCGCACTTCGACTCCGCTGGACCGGAACCCGACATACGTCACCAGATCACGCGCGATCGCATCGATCGCTAACGGATCGCGGCCGATGAGGCGGGGCGCAATCTCCTCGTGAATGTAGGTTTCAACCGCACCTGGATTGAAGAATGTTTCGCCAAGTCCAATCAGCCCTTCATTCGTGTGAACGTGGACCCACAGAAGCTGTGGGAACTCGGCGATTCGGATGGTCTCTAGTTTCGTAATATGCATAGAGCGATCCCAAGCATTGTCGCAGGTAGGCGCGTGATGAATACTTCGAAAATGTCGCTGTGGCCCGAAACGCTGCTTCACGATCTACGGTACGGATTCCGGCAGCTTCGGAAAACACCCGTCCTTCTGACCATCGCCGTGCTTTCGCTGGCGCTCGGCATTGGAGCGAACACGGCGATCTTTACTCTAATCAACGCCGTGATGCTTCAGTCTCTGCCGGTTCACGAACCGGGACGGCTGGTGTTGTTTTACGACGGATTGTCAACCGGGGTCGATAGCGGCAACGGATTCCCAAGCACTATCTTTTCGTATCCGTCGACGGAATACCTGAAGGCCCACAACGATTCATTCGAGAGCTTGTGCGCCTTCCGGCAAAGCATCGACCGCGTCAACGTGCATATTGCTGGAGCGGTCGAAAGCGGGCCGGGCGAACACGCCAAAGTTCACCTGGTTTCGGGGAATTACTTCGATGTGTTCGGTGTCAAAGCGGCGGCTGGCCGCGTTCTTACGCCCACGGACGATACACTCAGCGCCGCTCGCGTAGCGGTGATCAGTTACGATTTTTGGCAAGACCGGTTCAATCTCAACAGGAACGCCATTGGTCAAACCGTTGTTCTGAATGGGACCGCGGTCACGGTGGTCGGAATCGCGGCGCGCGAATTCTTTGGGGAGCGGATTGAAAACCGGCCTGATTTCTGGCTGCCACTTTCCAGCGAACCGCAGATTCTGCAACGTGAAGCGTGGCTGAATTCGCACAATGTCCATTGGCTGAATCTGCTAGGACGACTAAAGCCTGGCGTAACGCTTCGAAACGCGGAAGCCGCCGTGAACTTGCAGTTGCGGCAGTTCTATTTGGAGGAGGCAGGAACTCACCCGTCGTCCGAGGACTTGAAAAAAATTCGAAATGTGCATGTGGAACTGAAGCCGGGCGGCGGGGGAATTTCAGCACTGCGTTTTCTCTACTCGGAACCGCTGCATGTGTTGATGGCTGTGGTCGGCATTGTGCTCTTGATCGCGTGTGCCAATGTCGCAACGCTGCTGCTCGCGCGTGCTTCGGCGCGGCGTGGGGAATTCCTGGCGCGGCTTGCACTCGGCGCATCGCGGGGCAGACTGATAAGGCAGGTCCTGACGGAAAGCGTTCTGTTGTCGGCTATGGGGGGCGTCGCGGGTGCGGGGTTTGCCTGGTGGAGCGTAAGAATACTTGTCGTTTTGCTCCACGTAGACTCGGTTGTGAAGGTGCGTCCGGATGCGGCTGTTCTGCTCTTCATGGTTGGAATCTCGCTACTCACGGGAATGTTGTTCGGAATCCTCCCGGCCGTGCGCTTTAGCCGCATGGACCCGCGTGCGGGGAACCTGGAAGTTTTCCGGAAATCCCGCTTCGGAAGCGCGTACGGGCTTGTCATTTTACAAGTGGCGCTGTCACTCGTGCTGTTGGTCGGCGCGGGATTACTTGCCCATAGCTTGCTGGCGCTGGAGCAACAGGATCCCGGATTCAAACGGCAGAACTTACTGTTGGTGAAAACCGATACGCGGCTGGCGGGATATCAACCCAACGAACTTTTTCCGCTCTACCGCGAAATCAAGGAACGCCTGAATGGGATTCCGGGCGTGGTCTCCGCGAGCATCGCCCGGTACACGCCTGAAAGCGGCAACAGTTCTTCGAATAAGTTCTCGATCCAAGGTTACACGCCGCACCCTGGCGAAGAGATGATCGTTTATGGCGTCGAGGTCGGGCCAAAATTCTTCGAGACGCTTGGTGTGCCGTTGCTGCTGGGCAGAACAATCGAATCGCGCGATACCCCGGCGACTCCGCCTGTCGCAGTGGTCAACCAAACGTTCGCGAATGCTTATTTCGGGAGCCAAAATCCGATAGGGCGGCGGGTGCATTTTGGTACGCCATTTACTCCGCCGGGAATGGAAATCGTAGGAGTCGTTGGCGATTCGAAGTACTATGATCTGCGCGAAAAACCCAAGCCGATGCTTTTTTCTTCTGTCTGGCAACTTCAGGGCGAATCTCCGTATGCGGGTGAGTTGCTGATCCGTACGTCGCGCGATGCGTCTGGCATTACACCCGAGGTGCGACGAGTGCTGAAGGGGATCAGTAGCAAGCTCCCCATCCTGGATATAACCACTCTCGATCAGCAGATCGATAACTCGCTGGAGCAACAAACAATGATCACCAGCCTGTGCGGCGTGTTCGGCGTTCTTGCGTTGCTTCTGGCCTCCATAGGTATCTACGGAACGCTTGCGTACTCTGTGGCGCGAAGGACGACGGAGATTGGAATTCGCATGGCGGTGGGCGCCCAGCGCAGCAACGTGCTGTGGATGATTCTGCGCGATTCCGTGGTGCTGACTATCATCGGCCTGGTGATTGGATTACCCCTGGCGCTGCTCGGAACCAGATGGATCAAGAGTTTCCTCTTCGGTGTGCCGAAAGCCGACCCGCTCGCGATTGGAGGAGCCGTTCTTTTGATTGCCGTGTTGGCGTTCGTAGCGGGTTATTTGCCAGCACGCCGGGCGACAAAAATAGATCCTATTCTGGCGCTGCGCCACGATTAAAAAAGGAGGATTGATTAGACGCGCCTGGGTCTGAGTTAGCGCATGACGGCAATCGCCTAGCCTACTGGCTATCATATGAATTCGAGCATGATTGGCGCCCATCGGTGGCTCCAACGTGCGGAACATCATTGCTATGAAAGTTTCAGTCATCATTCCAGCCGCCGGGCTCGGAACGCGCATGGGCCGGAGCACGCCCGAAAGAGAAGGCATCAGCCGCAAGCAGTTCATGCTGCTGAACAACTCGCCCATACTCGTCCACACCATCCGCAAGTTCGTCAGTTCGCCTCTGATCAGCGAAATTGTAGTGGCGCTGCGCGAAGACGACCTCGCTTGGGCAGAAGATCTGTTCAAGAGCCAGCAGTTCAGTAAATCCGTTCGTACCGTGGCGGGAGGCGAGACCCGTCAGCAATCCGTTGAAAACGCGCTTGTCACCATTAGCGATGATACAGACCTAGTGGCCGTTCACGATGCGGTGCGGCCGTTTATTGAGATGTCGGTAATTGAAAAGGTGGTGAACGAAGCCGCTGAGACTGGTGCCTCCATTGTGGGTATCGTGCCGGTCGATACCGTGAAGCAGGTGCATCGCAACAAAGTACGGGCTACACTGCCGCGCGAGCGCTTGATCCTCACGCAAACGCCCCAGGTGTTTAAATTGAAGGTTTTGCGGCAAGCATTTGAGAAAGCCCGCCTGGATCTCTTCATCGGCACGGATGAATCGTCGTTAGTCGAGCGATTGGAACAGGTCGAAGTTTCTGTTGTCCTCGGAACGGACCGTAACATAAAGATCACAAAACCGAGCGACATGGAATTGGCTCGGCTTTACTTGACGCTTGAAAGCTCCGGGCTCGATCTCTCGTGAAAGGGCGGCCTGAGGAATGGCGGATTTTTCAAAAGCTCCCTGGCGTATCGGACAAGGTTGGGACACGCATCGAATTGAGGCCGGACGCCCACTCATTCTTGGCGGCATTCAGGTGCCGAGCGAATTCGGGCTCGCGGGGCACTCCGACGCCGATGTGCTGTTTCATGCCGTAACCGATGCCATTCTGGGCGCGATGTGTCTTGGCGATATCGGAATGCATTTTCCGGATACCGCCCCGGAGTGGAAGAGCGCGAACAGTTTACAATTCCTGCAGCATGCCGTTTCTCTCGCCGCCACAGGCGGATATTCATTAGTGAACGTTGATTCCACGATCATTCTGGAGCGGCCAAAGCTGAAGGACTACCGTCAGGCGATCCGCGAAAATCTGGCTCACGCCCTGGGCTTGTCTGTTGAATTTGTGAGCGTTAAGTTCAAGACCGCCGAAAAGGTCGGTCCCGTGGGCGAGGGCCGGTCCTGCGAGGCCCAGGCGATAATCCTGCTGCAAAGCTAAATCCTGCTTTAACGGGCCGGGAATTATTTTGCGGCCACTCCCGAATACTCTTCGTAGCTGCCGACGAAGTCTTCAATCTTGCCGTGATCGAAATGCCAGATCCGAGTAGCCACTTCATCCACCAGGTCTTCGTCGTGCGTGACCAGCAACACCGTTCCTTCGAACTTCTGCAGAGCGATATTCAACGCGTTGATGGCTTCAAGGTCCAAGTGATTCGTCGGTTCATCGAAGACCAGCACGTTGGGCTTCTGCAACATTAATTTGCAGAATGTCAGCCGCGCCGCTTCGCCTCCCGATAACGCATCGGTCGCTTTCATGCCTTCCTCGCCGCTGAAGAGCATCTGCCCCAGCAAGCCCCGAATCTCTTCCTTCGATGCCTGCGGATCCCAGTCGTGCAACCAGTCGGAAACCGTCGCACCGTTTCGTATACTAGCCCGATGATCCTGCGCGAAATAGCCGATTTGAATTTCGTGGCCCCAAGTGACGAGCCCCGAGTCCAAGCCGACGTCTTTTTCGTCTACGCCCTGGCCGTTCGCCAGGAGAGCTTTCAGAAGCGTCGTTTTTCCCGCGCCGTTTCGTCCCATTAGCGCGATTTTTTCGCCGCGCTGAATGGATGCCGAAAAATTCTTGATGACTTCAAGATCTCCGTACGCCTTGTTTACGCCCTTACATTCAAGTGCGTTCCGGCCGGAAGGACGCTTCATCTCGAACCGGATAAACGGCCGTTGAATGTTGGAGCGTGCGAGATCGGTCGTCTGCAGCCGCTCCACTTCCTTCTTTCGAGAAGTTACCTGGCTCGCCCGGGTACCGGCGGAGAATCGCGCAATGAACTCGTTCAACTGCGAAATCTTCTTTTCGCGTTGGGCGTTCTCGGACTCAATCCGGGACCGGATCTGCATCTTCTGCAGAACCATATTGTCGTAACCGCCCGGATACGTGATGATCGTTTGGTAATCGATGTCCGCGATATGCGTGCAGACGTTATTCAGGAAGTGGCGATCGTGCGAGATCACTACTAACGACCCATTGTAATGTGTTAAAAAATTCTGGAGCCAATGAATCGATTCGAGATCGAGATAGTTGGTGGGCTCATCGAGCAGCAGACCCTCAGGCTGGCCAAAGAGCGCCTGCGCGAGTAAGACCCGGACCTTCTGTCCGCCTTGCAACTCGCCCATATTGCGCTCGTGTAAGGACTCGGGAATATCAAGTCCGTCCAGCAAAACCGCCGCGTCGCTCTCCGCAGTGTAGCCATCCTCTTCGGAGACGACCCCTTCGAGTTCGCCAAGCCGCATCCCGTCCTGGTCGGTCAGGTCCGCTTTTGCATAAAGGTTTTCCCGCTCTTCCAGAGCTTTCCAAAGCGGCATGTTGCCCATGATCACGGTGTCGACCACACGGTACTGATCGAAAGCAAATTGATCCTGCTTCAGAATGCCAAGCTTTTTGGGACGAACCACTACGCCCTTCTGTGGTTCCAGTTCGCCCGAAAGCAACTTCATAAAGGTCGACTTGCCCGACCCGTTGGGACCCGTCAGGCCGTAGCGGCGGCCCGATAAAAAAGCGGTCGTGACGTCCTCAAAAAGGATCTTGCCTCCGTACCGCATGCTGACATTACTAGCTGAAATCATTAGAAAAAGGTGGGAAATACTAGTTTAACGCAACGGGACGGCCCGGATTTGCCACCGTCGCGAAATAAAGGTTATTTTCCGGCGCGCTTCCAGCGCCCAAAAGCAGCGGCAAGCATCAGTGCGCCGCCTGACAGCGCAATGGACGGAGGCTCCGGTATCGTGGTTATTCTAGAGGCTGGATCGATGTGTCGCGTCGAAGAGTGCGCGACCGAAGCGCATCCTGGCCGAGTGCATGGTATGACGTGCGAAGCCGGTGCAGCGGTCTGCGTGAAAGCCACGCCTAAGGCCAGCGCAAAAAGCGCAATGAGCCTCAGGAAGGCAGCTTGAAAATCAATTAAATTCTCCCCCGAAAACAAAACTTCACTCTCCGTGGGTAGACTCGATTTCAGCGCTATCCTGTTCTCGAAAAAAACGCGTTTCTACAGGCGACGTCACGCCCTGATCGCTCTAGAATCCGCGTAAACCTTTGTGAATACAGCGCCAAAGAAAAAAATCTGTGCCGAGTAATACACCCAAACTATAAACGCCACCAACGAGCCCGCCGCACCGTAAGTGGAACCGACGGCAGCCGTAGTCAGATAAATCGCCAGCAGGCTCTTGCCGATGCTAAACAGGACGGCCGTGACCGCGCCTCCTGTTGTAACTACGTGCCAAGGTAACCGCCTCTCTGGGACAAGTCTGAAAATTAAGGAGAACAGGACGCCCAGCGCGACAGTCGAAACAACGAAGTTCAAAATCTCGCCCGTGATGGCGGCTAGCGGCGGCAGGTATCCGGTAGCGAATTTCTGGACCATCGCAAAGGCAGCGCTCAATAACAGCGATACGAGCAGCAGAATTCCCAAGGCCAGCACCATGGCAAACGACATCAGCCTTTGCGATACCGCGCCCCTCCATCTCGCCGACACGCGCGGCGGAACTTCCCAAATTCTGTTCAGCGCGGAGCGCAGTTCCATGAAGACGCCGGATGCCCCAAACAGGAGCGTTACAAGCGCTACCACCGTCGCAAAAACACCGCTCCCCGCGTGGTGAGAATTGTCGAGTATCCCCTTGAGCGTCTTTGCCGCAGCCGGTCCCATCACGTCCGCAGTCTGTCTGAGTACGTCCGTTTCGGCAGAGTTTTTAAAGACGAGACCGCAGATTGCGACCACCACAATCATCAACGGAGCGATGGATAACAACGTGTAATACGCCAGGGCGGCACCCATTCTCGGCGCGTTGTGCGCACTCCAGCGCGAATATGTTCCTCTTAAGAGTTGCGTAAGGAGTGCCAAGTCATTTCGTCTCATCGCTACGGCGATAGATGTAACAGCGAACTACAAACCTGCGTCCACGAAGTGCATCGGATAGGGTTAGAGCAACTGGGGCACCATTCTTGAAGATATTTTTGAGCAGCCTTTTGATCAAGGTAGCGGTCCTTGCCGTGACAGCGGCTCCGACCGCCCGGTCGCAAGGACAATTCAGCGGACAAACCGTCGTGTCAGTTCAGTACGAACCCGCGCGGCAGCCAATCGACCCGCGCGACCTCGACAAAATGCAGCTTGTCAAGGCGGGTGAAAAGTTAGATCTCCCGCAGGTGGCGACCACCATCGACCACCTCTATTCCAGCGGGCTGTACAATAATATCCAAGTGGATGCGGAACCCGCACCCGGCGGTGTAGCGATTCGTTTCATTACCCGCGCCCGGCAGTTTATCGGGCACGTGGACGTAGAAGGCAAGATCTCTAATCCACCTAATCGGGGAGTCATTCTCAGCGACGCGCAACTGTATCTGGGAACGCCCTTCGATCCGGCCGACGTTGAAGCCGCTCAGCAAAATATCCATCGTATTCTCGAAGATAACGGCTTATACGAGAGCCAGATCGGCGCTCAAACCATACTTGATCCGGACACAAACCAGGTGACGATCCGTTTCCTGCTCGCTCCCGGAAAACGAGCCCGCTATGAGATGCCGGTCATCAAAGGAACTCCCAAGCTCTCGGATAGCACGATCGTGCGCGCGACGGGCTGGCGCATACCTCTGATTCATCGGTGGCGTCAAGTGACGTCCTCGCTGACCGACAAGGGCCAGGAAGGGCTCGAAAGCAAGTACGCGAAACTAGGCCGGTTAACTACGACCGTTAGTATCGCCGCTCTCGACTACAATGCGAAGACGCGCCGAGTTAAGCCGACCATCGATATAGATGCCGGTCCGAAGATTACGATCAAAGCGGTAGAAGCAAAGCTTTCCAAAAAGAAGATTCAGGGCCTTGTACCGGTTTATCAGGAAGGTTCGGTCGATAACGATCTTCTGACGGAGGGCGCACATAACATACACGATTACTTCCAATCGCGAGGCTACCCGGATGTCGATGTTACGTTTAAGACGGAACCAGAAAAGAACGATCAGGAATTAATCAACTACTACATCGCACTCGGGCCGCGCCGCCGGTTGGTGCATATCGATATCACTGGCGACGATTACTTTACGATGAATACGATTCGGGAGCGTATGTTCCTGCAAACGAATTCATTTCTTCTGCGATACGGGCGCTACAGCGAGACTTTTCGAAAACAGGATGAGAACGCGATCGAAAGCATTTATGCGGCGAATGGCTTTCGGAACGCAAAAGTTACTTCTTCGGTAGAAACAAGCTATAAAGGTAAGCCGAACGATATTGCGGTATCGTTCAAAATCAATCCGGGCACTCAGTGGAAGGTCGCAAAACTCAACATTACCGGTTATTCGCGTTTGGATATCAATCCTATTCGTACCCAACTCTATTCCGTGGAGGGGCAGCCGTACGCCGACGTGAATGTCTCTTCCGACCGCAATCGGATTCTTGAGTACTACTATGATCATGGCTTTTTGCGGGCGGCCTTTCAGTATAAGTGGACGCCTTCCGCCACTCCCGGCGCGGTCGATCTAACTTACTTCATCACGGAAGGCCCTCAAGAATTCGTCCGTAAAGTGATTCTTTCCGGATTGAACCGAACCAAACCCTCGCTTGTGCAGAAGGTCATCACGTTAAAAGATGGCGACCCGGTGGCACAATCAAAAATAAACGATATATCCCGCGAACTTACCGACCTGGGCGCGTTCGCAAGCGTGAACTCCGGCATACAAGATGCCAGCGGTTCAAACGCTTATAAATATGTTCTCTACGATTTCGATGAGGCCGCCCGTTATACATTTAATGTCGGTTTCGGGTTGGAAATCGGGCAGTTCGGACACACCACCACTACCTTGAGCAATGCAGGAGGTGCCAAAGGCGTCTCGCCCATCGTATCGTTCGACGTAAACCGGTTGAACTTTCTCGGCCGGGGACAGACGCTTTCATTGCAAACGAAATATTCCAGCCTCGAACAGCGCGAATCCATAAATTACATCGTGCCGCGGTTCTTAGGATCGCTGAACCGCAATGTTACCTTCTCGTTGCTCTACGATACGACTCAGGATGTTCAAACTTTCTCCGCCAGCCGGGAGCAGGCGTCCGTATCCACTTCACAGCGCTTCAATCGCGCCTCAACTCTTGCCTTAAGATTCGATTACCGCCGAGTAAGTACCAACAGCATTCAAATTCCAGCCTTGCTAATACCGACCTTCTTGCAGCCGGTTAAAATCGGCATCTTTTCTGCCAGTTATATTCAGGACCATCGCGATAATCCGGCCGACGCGCACCGCGGTTTCTGGAACACCTTGGACACCGGAGTCGCGGGCGGCTTCTTTGGCTCAGATCGCAGTTTCTGTCGCGCGCTGTTACGCAATGCCACTTACACCCCGCTTGGCCACAACCTGGTGCTCGCCCGGCAGACTCAGGTCGGTGCGATTATCCCATTTAGCATCGCGAAGATTTACACGAGTTACAACGACATCCCGCTGCCCGAGCGTTTCTTCGGCGGCGGAAGTGTTTCCATGCGGGGATTCGGCGACAATCAGGCTGGCCCTCGCGATATCGGTACTGCGAACGAGTCGCCCGGTACCGCCACTTCTACTCCCACCGGCTTCCCGATTGGTGGCGATGCGCTCTTCTTTAATACTGTAGAACTCCGGTTTCCGCTCCTCGGCCCCAATATCTCTGGCGTATTTTTTGAGGACATGGGCAACATTTATTCCCGTGTCTCCGATATTTCCTTCAGTTACCATCAGCAAAGTTATCAGGACTTTAACTATGCGGTGCAGGCTCCGGGATTTGGCATTCGTTACAAAACACCGATAGGACCTGTCCGGGTGGATTTCTCTTACGCTCTGAATCCGCCTCGTTATCAAGGATTCAGCACCAGCGAGACGACGCAGGATTTACTGGCTTGTCACCCCGCCGACATCGGCATCAAGCCTCAATGTTCCGCCAGCGCGCAACACCTCAGCCGCTTCAACTTTTTCTTCTCCATAGGGCAGGCGTTCTGATGCGCGTAGTAGCCATCGTTCTCTTTTTAGCCATCGCGGCTCAGGCAATGATCATCGACCGGATCGCCATCATCGCCGGAAATGCAATTATCAAAGACAGCGACATCGAGCGCGACATTCGCGTTAACGATCTGCTGAACGGGGAGCCCGTGAGCCTCGATCCCATTTCCCGTAAGCAGGCGGCCAGCCGATTGCTTGAACAAAATTTTATACGCAGGGAAATACGGATCGGAGACTACCGGACGGCTACCCCCGAAACCGCGATTGCTCAACTGGCCGCCCTCAAGAAACAAAAGTTCCGGACCGATGCCGCCTACAACGATGCGCTACGGCGTGCCGGAATAAATAATATGGACCTGCAGAACCGGTTTCAAGGGCAGTTGACCATTCTCAACTTCATCGACGCGCGGTTCAAACCGGCCGCCTACGTGACGGACCAGGAAATAGAGTCGTACTACAACGCGCACGCCGCCGCTTTGAAACGGCAATTCCCCGGAAAAGCATCTCTCAACGCCTTACAGCCGGATATTCGAAATATCCTAGCGGAAGAAAAAGTAAATCAGCTCTTCTTCGCATGGCTCGACCAACAACGTAAGGACACCAAAATCACCTATCTGGAGGACAACCTGCGATGAGTAGGACCAAACGTATCCTTCTGATTACTGGAGCTTCGCTCGCCGGTCTTCTTGTTGTCCTTGTCGTCACGTCGATTCTGATTCTCCAGAGCGGTTGGTTCGCCAATTTCGTGAAGCAGAAGATCGTAGCTACAGCGGAAGAGTCAACCGGCGGAATTGTAGAACTCGGCTCCTTCCAATTCGATTGGCGACATCTAACCGTCCGGATTCGAAATTTCGTTCTGCACGGGACCGAGCCTAAGACGGCCGCCCCGCTTGTGCGGATCGAACTGCTTGAACTGCACCTGCGGCTATTCTCCGGGATCGAGCACTTAGTCGATCTTGCCTATCTCGGCATACAAAAACCCGAGGTTGATTTCATCGTCTCCCCGGATGGAACCACCAACGTTCCGCAGCCCAAAATTAAAAAGCAGCCCAGCGAAAACAACGGGCTCGAAACGGTTGTCAATCTAAAGATTGGCCAGTTCAATCTGCAGGATGGTTTGCTGCAGTATGCGCAGCAGAAAACCGCGTTCAGTGGACGCGGGGAAAATCTGCGTGTTCTCCTGAACTACAACACTCTGAACCCAAGTTACACCGGTAATTTGTCGATCGATCCGCTACTGCTGACCTCCGGTGCGCGCGCGCCCTTACGGGTTCACGTGAACGTTCCCATCACGCTCGAAAAGAACGCGGTGCGCATTAATCAGGCTTCGCTTTCGACCGATCACTCGAAAATCGCGCTCAGCGCGGCACTGCAGCAGATCAACGCACCGGTCATCGACGCGCACCTCAACGCTCAAATCTCCCTGCCCGAAATGCAGCGTAGTCTCAACCTTCCCATAGATCCAGAAGCGAAGGGCGCTCCTCAGAACTTAAGCGCCGAGGTGATCGTGCATACCGATGAGAAGAGCAAGAGCATTCAGATCCGGACCGCTCACATCGGCCTGGGTCAAACAACGATGCAGGCCTCTGGCACGATGCGGGATGTGAATAACCCGAATGGCGCCGTGCAATTCAACGCCAATCTAGCGCTCGCTGAACTGAGTAGACTACTCAAAATAACTTCGCCTGAGGCATCCGGAGCCGTGTTGGTGAATGGCAACGCACGCCTGGATGCGCAAAGCAACTATCAGGTAAACGGCACTATAAACAGCCGCGACTTCTCTATACGCAGCGGGACCACACATCTCGCGGACGTAAGCCTCTATTCGCCTTTTCACGCCGATCCATACTTGATTAGCCTTGACGGATTGAAACTCAATGCTCTTGGAGGATCGCTTGCAGCCAAGGTATTCATCGAGAACATGCAGCGCCTCAGCGTGGAAGGGAATCTCAAAAACTTCTCGCTCCCGGTTCTTGCCGCCGTAGCCACCGGTAAACATCTTGGATACGACGGAACTCTCAGCGGTTCACTAATCGCAAAAGGCAACCTGAAGGCAAAAGGAACAACCGGGTACACGGCCCAGGCCCGGCTGGTCGTCGCCCCCGGCAATCACGGGGTTCCCGTGAGCGGCCGCATTGACGCCGTCTACTTGGGCGCTAACAACAGCATCGGCCTTGGCCAGTCCTACTTGGCGTTCCCGCATTCCCGTTTGGATCTCTCGGGTGCTCTGAACAAGCGCTTGGATATTAGTCTGGTCTCTCACGATCTGAATGACTTTTTGCCTGCCGCCAATTTTGGCGCGAAGACGCCGAGCACCTCTCTTCCCATTGAATTGCGGGGCGGAACAGCGTCTCTGCAAGCCCAGGTTACGGGAAACTTGTCGGCTCCGCAAATTACCAGTCACGCGGCATTAACCAGCTTTACAATCCAGCAGGAGCTTTTCGATAACGCCGCTCTCGACCTGACAGCGTCCTCCTCTGGTGCATCGATACGAAACGGAGCGCTCAACCGCAATTCGATGCAGGCGAACTTTGACGCTTCAATTGGATTGCGTAAGTGGAGTGCAGTTCCAACTTCGCCACTTGCGGCGAATGTCTCGCTGCGCAATGCCAAGGTTCCCGATCTGCTCAGTCTTGCTGGCGAGTCTGCAATTCCGGCGACCGGAGATGCGAGCGCCGATATTCACATCGCCGGCACGTACGGGAATCCGCTTGGTAGCGCGCGCGTGCAGGTTGTCAATGGAAGCGCCTACGAACAACCATTCAGCCGCCTCTTTGCACAAGTAAATCTATCGGATCAATCAATCACGCTATCTCCGCTGGAAATCGCATCCGATGCTGGAACTATCGATGTGAACGGCACGTTCCGGCATCCACGGTCAAGCTTTAGCGTGGGTGATGCACAGGTCCACGTCACTACCTCTTCTCCCGTTCAACTCGCAACAATCAGGGAACTACAACAGAAGAGTCCCGGGACAGCGGGCACAGTTCAATTAACCGCCGATGCGGCGCTTAGCGTCCGCGAAATTGGGGGTAAGAGCGACGTCGAGATATCTAGTGTGAGTGTGGACCTCACGGCCCGCGGTCTGCGCGTCCAGAATCAGAACGCAGGCAACGTGACGCTAACCGCCCGCACTTCGAACCGGACCGTACAGTATCAACTAACTTCCGATTTTAGTGGCGCTTCCATCAACGTAAACGGCCACACCGCTCTCGTAGCCGATTATCAGACCACCGCCGATGCCTCCATCAAAAACCTGTCGGTTTCGAAACTTTTGAGCATCGCCGGTGAATCCGCCATACCGGCCAGCGGAAACTTGTCGGCGGATGCGCACGTTACTGGAACCGCCAACGTCCCTAATGCCAACCTGACGTTTGCTCTCGATAAAGCAAGCGTGTACCAGGAGCGGATTAATCACCTTGCGGGCACGGTGAATTACTCTGGAACCGCGATAGACATTCCCTCGCTGGCTTTAGATACCCCAGCCGGCAATGTGACCCTGAGCGGGTCGTTCTCGCATCCCGCCAATGATTTCAACGCCGGCTCGCTAAAACTGAAGCTCAACACCAGTGACATTCAACTCGCGAAGATTGAGCACGTTCATCAGCAGCAACCCACGCTCACCGGCACCCTGCACATGGCCGCGGATCTTTCAGCCGATTTGCGTGAACATCAGGGACAGCGGACTGTGTTGATCTCCAAACTCAACGCAGATGCGGCGACTAACACTCTCCGAATGAACCATCTTGACTTCGGTGCGGCAAGTTTCAATGCACGTACCAGCGGATCGAACCTCGATTTTAACCTCGACTCAGATATCGCACAAAGCAAGATCAATGGCTCCGGCCGCGTTCAACTTATGGGCGAATACCCGGTCCAAGCAAACCTGAGCTTTGCCAATATCAGGTACTCCAACCTAGCCCCGTTTCTGTCGCAAGAGCCCACGGTAAAGCCCAGCTTTGACGCTCTGGTGGAAGGACAAGCCTCTGTAAACGGGCCTATTTTGAACACGGAGGCCCTTAATGCACGGCTGCAATTGAACACACTCGAGGCTCACACTAGCGCGGTCGCGTCTCCTACCGGGGGCGCTCCGTCCAGGCAGGTATCGATTCATAATCAAGGTCCCGTCCTCATCTCCTTGAATCACTCCGTCGTCGATATTCAGCAGTTTCACCTGGAAGGACCATCAACAAACATCAGTGCGTCTGGAACGGTAAATCTGAAAGACAAGACCGCGCCTATGAAAGTGGTTTTGGACGCCAATCTGGATTTGGGAATTCTCCAGAACGTGGACCGGGACTTCTATTCGAGTGGCGCAATCACGGCTCGCGCCGCGATAAACGGCAGCTTCGCGCAGCCGCTGGTGAACGGCCGCGTCGAACTTAAGAGCGCTAACATCAACTACGCTACTTCGCCGAACGGCCTGTCAAACGGAAACGGCGTAATTCTGCTGACCGGCACGGGTGCGACAATCCAAAATTTGACCGGCTACAGTGGCGGCGGAAAAATTTCCGTTACTGGGTTTGCGGGCCTGACAGGGCAGGCGCTCACTTATAACTTTAAGGCCACGGCCAAAGACGTTCGCGTTAGATACTCCGGCGTCAGCGTAACTTCGGATGCGGCAATTACTCTGATCGGGAACTCCAATCGCTCGCTCGTTTCAGGAAACGTCACGATTCAAGAACTCGCTTACAATTCATCCAGCGACGCCGGATCGCTCTTGTCAAGCTTCGCTTCCACACCGCCGTCTACTCCAAGCGCGCCTTCTCCTTTTCTTACCGGAACACGTTTGAACATTCACATTCTGACCGCGCCGGATCTTCACGTGTCTACCACATATGCGAACAGGCTATCCGTCGAAGCCGATCTGAGGGTTCGCGGGAATGCCGCTAATCCTGGAATGATCGGGCGTGTTGTAATTACGGACGGCCAACTCGTATTTTTTGGAAATAGCTACAACGTCAATACCGGCACTATCAATTTTTATAACGCAAATTCGATTCAACCGATTTTGAACGTCTCGCTGGAAACGCTTGCCCAAGGCGTCGATGTGACGCTGGGCGTTTCCGGTCCGATGGACAACTTGCAACTGTCGTATAGCTCCGATCCGCCATTAACCTTTGAGCAGATCATTCAGTTGCTTGCCACCAACACAACTCCCAACGATCCCAATATCGTTGCGAATCAGCCACCATCGCCGCAGCAGTCGTTTACCCAAATGGGCGAGTCGGCGATCCTGGGCCAGGCGATCGCGAATCCGCTAGCCAGCCGCGTCCAGCGCGTCTTCGGCTTGAGTCAATTCAAAATCGATCCGAGCGTCGCCGGAAATAACGGGCAGCCTAGCGCCCGCGTCACATTACAGGAGAAGATCTTCAACAACGTTACGTTCACCTACATAACGGACGTTACACAAACGAACTCTGAAATTGTTCGAGTTGAATGGGATCTAACACCTAAGTTCTCCGCTGTGGGATTGCGCGATTACAACGGCAATGTCAGCGTGGAATTTTTCTACAAGTTTAAAGTGCGGTAACGGTCACTGGGCATCTGATGAAAATTGTGGTCTTCGGACTCTCGATTAGTTCCGCGTGGGGCAATGGCCACGCTACTCTGCTTCGCGGATTGTTCCGTGCCTTGCATGGCCGAGGTCACCAGGTGCATTTCTTCGAACGGGACGTTCCGTACTATGCAAGCCACCGGGATGCGGCTTCATTTCCTTTCGTACATCTGCACTTGTATTCGGATTGGGCCGCAACGCTGCCCTTCGCAAAAATGGAATTGGCCGGAGCCGATGCTGCGATGGTCACGTCGTACTGCCCGGACGGAGCGGCCGCTAGTGAGTTGATTCTCGAATCGAATATCCCGCGTAAGGTTTTTTACGACATGGATACTCCAGTCACGCTGGAGCGTTTCGGGCGCGGAGAGCCGATTGACTATCTTCCAAGATACGGGTTCAGCGGTTTTGACGTGGTCCTTAGTTATACGGGCGGCGAGTCTTTGAGCCGTCTTCGGGACAGCCTGTCGGCGAAATGCACGGCTCCGCTGTACGGCTGGGTAGATCCTCTCATCCATCACCGCGTCGATGTTTCTCCACAGTTCAAAGCCGTTCTTTCGTATCTGGGTACTTACTCCGCCGACCGCCAGCCAGCGCTGCAGGAGTTGTTGGTGGACCCAGCCGAACAACTGACGGACTCGACATTTGTGATAGGCGGCGCAATGTATCCATCCGTGAGCGGCTGGCCAAAAAACATACGCCATTATGAGCATGTCGTGCCCGCCGACCACTGCGCCTTCTACTCGTCGTCGCCTCTTACTCTCAGTATCACGCGCGCTTCCTTCGCGGCAGTGGGGTACTGTCCTTCGGGCCGTCTGTTTGAAGCATCCGCCTGCGGAACGGCTGTCCTAAGCGATTGGTGGGAGGGTCTCGACACCTTTTTAGAGCCAAACCAAGAAATTCTGATCGCCACTTCCAAGGCCGAGGCTCTCCGGGCACTTTCCATGCCCAGGGAAGAATTGGATCGCATCGGAGCCCGGGCGCGTGAGCGAACGCTCGATTGCCATACCGCGGATATCCGGGCGCAAAGATTATTGGATCTGATCGAGACGCCTAGAGACGAAAGCGCCATCCCGGAACACGGCATGTGTCTGACTGAAGGAGCCGCCTAGTGTGGGGCATCATTCCGGCGGCGGGGATGGGCACGCGGATCCAACCGCTCGCATTTTCAAAAGAACTGTTGCCCATTGGCAGCGACGTAAGCGGCGGCGACGAACGTCCTCGTGCGATTGGCGAGTATCTGATCGAGCGCATGGTTAACGGCGGCGTGGACAAGATCTGCTTTGTGATCTCGCCGGGTAAATCCGACATCGTCAACTACTTTGGAGGCCACGCTCTCTCGGCTACCATCTTTTACGCCGTTCAGCCGCGGCCCGCTGGTTTGTGCGACGCGGTCTTTCGCGCTCTGCCCTTGATCGCTCGGGACGAACACGTGTGCATCGGTCTGCCCGATACAATCTGGTTTCCGGAAGACGCGTTAGCGAAATTGCCAGATGGCATCCTTTCGCTTCTACTATTCCCCGTTCAGCATCCCGACCGGTTCGACGCGGTTGTTACCGATCTGCATAACGAGGTCAAGGAAGTCCAAGTCAAAAGGCCCGACCCATCATCGAACTGGATCTGGGGGGCAATCAAAATGCCGGGCTCTATTCTCCGCGAGTTATACGATCTCTGGCTGGAGCGAAACGACGAGTACTTGGGAACGCTCTTCAATGAATATATGGCGCGAGGCGGCCGTGCCTACGGATTCAGGGCGGGCGAATCCTATGTCGATACGGGAACGCTGAACGGATACCGCGAGGCCTTACGCGTTCTCGACGCGAACTGTTTGGCTGCCGCGAACCGGACATAGCGTTGACGCTCGAAGTTGTCGATAATCTGGACGCACTCAAAGCTCTTGAGCCCGAGTGGTTGCAGCTCTTCAATCGGGTTCCCGACACAACGCCGTTTCAACATGCGCGATGGATGCTGACGTGGTGGGCGCATTTTGGAAGCGGCCGTCTGCATGTGCTGAGCTTTTGCAAGGGTAGCCGTATCGATGCAATCCTCCCTTGCTTCCTGCACGAATGGGAGGGCCGACGCCAACTGACACTCATCGGGACGGGGGTCTCTGATTATCTCGATCCTCTTATCGATGTAGAGCAGAGTAAGCCATTTGTCAAGGCGCTCCGAGGTTATCTCGAACACAACGGGGGTTGGGATATCTGCAATTGGCAGGACCTCTCCTCCGCCACTCCGCTGGGTGAACTGAAAATGGCGAGCGTCTCTCCGGATACTCCCTGCAGCGCCATTCCGCTGACCGGAAGCTTTGAACAACTCTGGCATTCGCGCTCAAAAGACATGCGCAGAAATCTTCGCCGTTACTCAGAGCGGGCAAAAAGCATGGGACCTGTCGAGTTCGAGGTCTCCGGTGCGGTCGGCAAAGAGTGGCTAGATGGACTGGTGCAGCTCCATGCGGCACGTTGGGAAAGACAAGGCGAGACCGGCATGATTGCGGCAAACCGCTCAGAAGCTTTCCTTCGTGAGGTCGCCAGTGAATTCGCCGCGCTCGGACAACTGCGCTTCTTCGGCATCCGATTCAAAGGCAAAATCGCCGCACTGGTTCTAACGTTCATTCACAACAACCAGGTCTTCTCTTACATGAGCGCCTTCGATCCCGAGTATGAAATCCTCGGCTTCGGCAGAACTCTACTCTACGAAGCGATTCAATACTCCTATCAAAACGGCTACAGTACATGGAACTTTCTTCGCGGCGAAGAGCCCTACAAGTTCTCTTGGGGCGCGCAGAGCATTCCGAAATGTCGCATCATCCTGCACCGGCATACAGGCTCAAGTAGTCTCGCGCCATCCGTCCCGCATCAAAGCGTGTAACCGCCCGCGATCGGCAAATCCCGGGAGAAATCCGATGAACCTTTACGACGGCTTCGGCCATCTCCTCTTCTGAATCCACGATGAATCCAGTGACTCCCTCTTCAACAACTTTCGGCAACGCGCCAGACCGAAACGCCACCACGGCAGTACCCGACGCGATGGCCTCCATCGCAACAAGTGAACTGGTTTCGGCCACTAAACTGGATACAACAACGCACCGGGCCTCCGCCAGCAGCTTTGTTTTGTCCTCACCTTGAACCGGTCCGATGTACTTCCGCTCCGAATCAAGCAAAGGAGCGACTTCATTCGCGAAGTATTGCCGGTGAAATTCAAAGTCGTGCACCGGTCCTGCCACAATCATCTTCATGCCAAGCCGCCGCGCCACGCGCAACGCGAGATGAGTACCCTTTTCCGGACAGATCCGGCCAAGCCAAAGTAGATAGTCTTCTTTCGCCGCCGCTACTTGGAACCGCGCCGTGTCGATTCCGTTGAGAACAACGGGTAACCCGGTCCCTGCCGCTTGCGACGCTGAAACGCAGTTGAGTTTCACACGCGGCAGCAACGAAAATATCGACTCCGGATACCACGAGAGCGGCAGGTGCAGAGTCGCCAACATAAGGACTGAAGTCTCAGGCACGTACTCGTGAAAATCCAAACCGTGAAAATGGATCAGATCAACCGGGCGCTCCCGCAGAATCCGCTGAATCGCATTGACGCTCCCGGCAACAACGATCGAGCAATGACCCAGGCGAGTAAACTCGCGATCGAGCAAATACACAATCTGCTCCGCGCCGCCACCGGAATCCTGTGCCACTGGAAACAGCGGATAGGCCACGCTCAGAATTGTCATGATTCGAGTATCACCCGTGTCATCCTGGCCCAAGTAATTGCTACCATCGGCATAATCACGTGCTTCGTTCTTTTCTGAATTATGAACCGCAAGAGCTTCGTTTCGGTACCAGCGGACGGCGTGGTCTTGTCATCGACTTAACTCAACTCGAGATCTACATCAACGTAGTCGCGGAACTCGGCTACCTGCAGTCTCTCCCTACTTCACAAGGCGGAATTGCCGCGGGTCAGGAAGTTTTTTTCGCTTACGATTTACGCCCAAGTTCCACTTCGTTCGTGCCGGATCAACAAGGCCGCGGAGAACTCACTCAAGCCGTTGTCCAGGCCATCACGGACGCCCGCATGATTCCGGTAAATCTGGGTCCGCTCCCCACGCCAGCCTTAAGTTGCTACGCCTTGTCACGCTGCCGCGCCAGCATCATGGTCACCGGTAGCCACATTCCGTTCGATCGAAATGGTTATAAAACGAATACTTCGCAAGGAGAACTGCTGAAAGAGCATGAGGCGCCCATCGCCGAAGCCGTCGCGAAAGTCCGCGAACGTATTTACACCGAGCCTTTTGGGAAATCGCTGTTTACTGCGCGAGGAGAACTAAAGCGCGGACACTCCCCGTTGCCTCAGGAACACAGTGAAGGCCGATCCGCTTACGTGGATCGCTACACCGGCTTCTTCGCCGATTCGACTTTGCGCGGAAAACGCATCGTTCTTTATGAACATTCGGCGGTAGGCCGCGACATTCTTCGTGAAATTTTGCAGTGGTTCGACGCTGAAGTTATTCCCGCGGCCCGCAGTAGTTCCTTCGTCCCGATCGATACCGAGAACATCGACGCGGCTCAACTCGATCTGATCCAGCGACTGACTACTGAAGCCGCCGCCGCGCACGGCCCGATAGATGCCGTCTTGTCCGTCGATGGCGACAGCGACCGCCCGCTCCTTCTGGGCGTCTGTCCCTCAACAGGGCAGGTTCACTTTTTCGGCGGCGATCTCGTCGGAATGATCGTTGCCAGTTACCTGAACGCCGACTCCGTGGTCGTGCCCATCAGCTGTAACGACGCCATCGATCGAGGCAATCTTGCGGGCGTTCTTGAACCGAAAACGCGCATCGGCTCCCCATACGTCATTGCAGGAATGCAGAGCGCCAGTGCCAAAGGCCGCAGAGCGATTTGCGGGTGGGAGGCGAATGGCGGATTCTTACTCGGCTGCGACTTGGAGCGCAAAGGCCGCACGCTAAAAGCGCTGCCCACGCGCGACGCGGTACTTCCGATTCTTTGCACTTTGTTCGCCGCTCAGGAAAAAGCAGTTCCACTTACCGAATTGTTCGCGGCTCTGCCGAAGCGCTTCAGCCGCGCTGCGCTGATACGAGATTTCCCCAGGCCGGTATCCGCCAAACTGATCCAGAGCTTTTCGTCTTCGGACCCCGCGCAAGATGCTGAAATCCGGAAGAAGCTGAGTAAGTTTTTCCCCGCGTCAAGCGGATTCGGATGCATCGCAAACGTCAACTATTTGGACGGAGTTCGAATCACATTCGATAACGGGGAAGTCGTGCATATCCGGTCATCCGGCAACGCCGATGAACTCAGAGTCTATGCGGTAGCAGACTCGCAGGCGCGAGCCAACTTTATCGTAGACTTGGCCGTACAGGAGCCCGGCGGAATCCTGCGCGCGATGGAAAAGTCTGTTTTATAAATGCGTCGGCGGCGCGGCGAGATAGTTCCCGTAACCAATGATGAGCGTCGAGCCCAGCAACACCGCCAGCCCGAGCACCAGCAGACGAATCGCGACCTTACTTGCGCCTCGCCATTCCTTTAGGCCCACGCCCCACAACGTGCTAAAAATCACGA
Organism: Acidobacteriota bacterium; assembly: GCA_030853405.1. Taxonomy (GTDB): domain Bacteria; phylum Acidobacteriota; class Terriglobia; order Bryobacterales; family Bryobacteraceae; genus Bog-105. The sequence goes on from JALYVD010000066.1 coordinate 30,741, forward strand.
TGCTTGCCATGTGAAGTGTCCAACTCGAAAAGTTGTAAATGCCCATCTTGGTCTCGCCCATGGTGTAGAAGAAGAACTGCATGTACCACGTCACACCCGCGACGGCACAAAGCAAATAATTTGCAAGCAGTGGAACGCGAACCGTCTCGCGCATCGACTTTGAAGGCGCGTGTGTAAGAACGGCGGCCGTAGGCCCGGTGAACGCCGTCTCCTCGACCAGTTGTGGACTACCCTCGGTCGCAGGATTCACTGGCAACTCGGAAGCAAGGTATTCATGCCCGCTCTTATTACGAATATTCAGGTAAACGGTCCAAATGAAGTTCGTCGTAAATCCGCCAATCAAGACCACGACCAGCACCGGAAGACCTTGCCACAACGCTGGTGTTCCCGCACGCAACGTCAGAGCTTTGATAGGCGCACCCGCCGCGAGCCCATACGCGAAACACGCGCTCATCACTCCCGAAAGAGCCGCGACCAGAAATCCCTTGCGTAGATTGAACTCCTCGATAGAAGCCTTCTGCGCCTGAATCGACATGGATCGCTCTTTGTAAATTCCAGCCAATCCGGCTATGGCAATTCCCACGAGACACACGGCGATACCAAACAGAATCACGCGGCCCGAGGTCGTTCCCAGGACTTCCGTGACGAACGTACCGTTGAAAATGGGGGGCATCAGCGTTCCGAAAGCCGCACACAATCCCATGACAATCGCCATCCCGAGCGACAGCCCGAGATACCGCATCGTCAGACCAAACGTCAGCCCGCCGATGCCCCACAACAGTCCGAAGAAGAAACACCAGAAGAGCGTCGATCCGGGTGTACCGCCCAGAACCGCAGAGAGGTGCCGGGTCAGCAGACTCGCGAAAAACCATGGTGCGATGATCCAACTGAAAATGCCGCCGACCAGCCAGTACGTCTCCCAAGACCATCTCTTAACGCCCCGGTAGGGGACGTAGAAACTGCCGGACGCAAGGCCGCCTAACCAGTGAAAGAAAACGCCCAGTGCGGGATTTGGAGGCATAGTTATCTACTTCGGATCAAAGATGGAATACTTCTTCTAACGGCATCATGGCACGATCCGGCGATACCCCTGGCGGGTTCATAAAAAACGACCCCAGGTCGCGCTGCCATCGGTCGTTGATTTCGCGCCGGGCCATCTCTTCCCGTGCGCGCTCAAAATCTTCCGTTTCCAGATAACCAACCAGCATTCCGTCCTCCCGCAAGAACAAGGAATAGTTGTTCCAACCTGTTTCTCGAAGCGCCTGTTGCATCTCCGGCCAGACAGTGCGGTGCTTCTCCCTGTACTCATCGAGCCGTTCGGGGCGCACTTGAAGGACAAAACAGACTCGCTGCATTCCCGGCTCTTAGCGCAGAAAGGCTTCTTGCAAGCCGCCGTCCACTGGAATCGTATGACCCGTCGTTTTCGCGCTCTCGTCACTCGCCAGCCACACGATCGCGTTTGCACAATCTTCAGGAAGGATCGGCCTGCGCGTGATCGTCCGCTGCGCATAAAATTCAGCCAGCTTTGTCCGAAGCTCTTCGGTAGTCTCGGAATCCGAAAATTGAATCTTATACTTCGTGAGTGACTGCATCACGCGGTCTCGCGGGAACATGGTCGAGCCCGCCACAACCGTGGCCGGAGCAATCCCGTTCACTCGCACCAGCGGACCAAGCTTGACTGCAAGCTCACGAATCAAATGACTCAGCGCCGCCTTGCTCACGTCATAGGCTTCGCTGCCGCCTTTAGGCACTACGGCATTGGCGGAACTGGTCAACACCAAAGAAGCCGGAAGTTTCTGCTCCTGAAAAATCCTGGCCGCTTCTTGCGCCAACAAATAATTCCCAGTCACATTCACCAGAAAAGCCGTATTCCACTGCGCCTCCGTAAGATGCCCGCCTGGGCCCGCCCCTACTGGGAAAATTGCCGCCGTGTTGATGACGCCGTCAATGCCGCCAAATTGCAGAACCGTGTGTTTCGCCGCTGCGGCGATGCTCTCCGGCGAGCCGATGTTCACTTTCGTATACGAAACAACATCCGCCGATGCCGCCCGTGCCGCTTCGTCGGCAACTGCTTCAGCAGCGCTTTCATTCAGGTCGGCAACTACGATGTGCGCACCTTTGCGCGCCAGCAGCAGCGCGACTTCTTTACCAATTCCGCTTCCGCCGCCAATAATCAGAAAGATCTTACGGCTGAACTCCGCCTCGCGCGGCATTCGCTGCAGCTTGGCTTCTTCAAGCGCCCAGTATTCAATCCGAAAGGCCTCCGACCGAGGCAGCGCCACATAATTCTGATAACTGGCGAACTCCTTCGACGATTCAGCAAGCCGCGCCTGCGGATATGGATGCTCGGCGTCGCCGCCATCGAGCGCATTCGCCCCGGCCATCACATGAATCGCATTGATGAAAAACTCCGTTGTAATCCGCGCTTCTTTTCTATTTTTTGCGAACCCAAATAGTCCCAGGCCAGGGATAATTACAACCGATGGGTTCGAATCGCGCAGCTTAGGCGAATCGGGTGTCGCCCAATCTTTGTAGTACGACGCGTACTCCTGCCGGTAAAGCCCCGCGCGCCCCTCAATCCTGCTCTTCAGCACGTCCAGGCTTTCTTCGCCCGGTTTCCAATCGACAAACATCGGGCAGATTCTTGTGCGAAGAAAATGATCCGGACAACTTGTTCCCAGCCCGCCTAGCTCTTTCGCCCACTTCGAACCCGCGAACGTTAAGGCATCTTCGTGGTCCGTGTAGTGCGCAATCACGCGCTTGTTCGATGAAACAATGCCGCGTAAGGCTGGAAGAATACTCGCCGCAACCGCCTCGCGGTCCGCTAGCGGTTGATGCTCCAGTCCTCCAAACAAGACGCCAGACTTAGTCTGATGCTCACTGATGAACTCGCCCATCTGGTCAATTGTGCGAATACTGCTCATATAGCATTCGCGCTGCGTATTGCCCCAAGTAAAGAGCCCATGGCTTCCTAGCAACACGCCATCGCAACCCGGGCTATCATTAACCAGCTTTTCGAGCTGCAGCCCGAGCTCAAAGCCGGGCCTTTGCCACCAAAGCCAAACAATCTTCCGGCCAAATCTTTTATTGAATTCATCGAGTTTCTTCTTGCCATTCGCGCTTGCCGCAATTGCAATAGCCCAATCCGGATGCAGGTGATCGACGTGCGGAAACGGAAGAAATGCGTGCAGAGGCGTGTCGATCGAAGCCGCTACCTGATTTCGTCCAAACGCCGAAATGGGATAGTAGCTCACCATCTCGTCTTCGAACGCTTCGCCCCGATACAAACTCTTCAACTGCTCCAAACGATCGAGAGACACAAGCGCGAATCCGGATTCTTTGATGGACCCCAGATCGCCGCCGCTACCTTTTACCGCCAGTACACGCACCGGAGCACCGGTAAACGGATCGGGCAATTCAATCTTCGAACTCGTGTTGCCGCCGCCGAAATTCGTGATACGCAGATCCGCACCCAACAAATTCGATCGATACCGCAGCAGCGCTAGCTGGTCATTCTCAAGCGCTTTCGCTTGCCGCTCATCCCAAAGATCTTTCAGATGAACTAATTCCATTGCTTCAGGCACACCTTACCTCGCAATACTCTTCGAATACCTTCGCTTGTTCGTCCCACTTATGGGTGTCATAGGGCTCAAATACTTCGGTTTGATAAGAGGCGTCGATAATCGCCCGGCTCTCTTTCAGCGAACTCGTAGCCCCAGTTGCCAGCATCTGCATCCCGATATTCCCTAACGCCGTCGCTTCAACCGGACCGGCCAAAACACGCTTGCCCGCGGCATCCGCAGTCATTTGGTTCAGCAGTTCGTTGCGGGCGCCGCCGCCAATTACGCGAATCTGCCTAATCTCCAGACCCGTCAGCTTTTCAATCTCAAGAATCACACGCCGATACTTCAGCGCCAGGCTCTCGAGCACCGCCCTCACGTACGCGCCGGGTGTTGTTGGCGCGGCTTGTTGCGTCTCTGCACAGAAGGTATCGATGGCCCTCAGCATGTCGTTCGGCCTTAGAAAACGGCCATTATCGGGATCAACCAGATGAGCGAATGGCCTTTCCCGCATCGCAACCCGGATCAGGTCACGATACTCATGACTCGTGCCGCGGGCAGCCCAACTCTTGCGGCAACCCTGTAGCATCCATAACCCCATTACATTCTTCAGCAGCCGCGTCGTGCCGCAGACACCGCCCTCATTCGTGAAGTTCAAGCGCTGTGCCTCGGGCGTAATCACCGGAGCATCCACTTCGATTCCCACCAGCGACCAAGTTCCCGAACTGATAAACGCCGTGTCTTCGCGAGCCGAAACAGCGGCTACGGCCGATCCCGTATCGTGCGATGCGGGAGCAATCACGGGTGTTCCGGACAATGTAGACGACACGCGCGCAAGCAAACTGCCGACGGCGGTGCCCGGCTGCACCAGCGTCCCTGGAAGCGCACTCGGAATCCCCAGCCGGTCCAAAATCGCCGTCGTCCACGTACGCGTTCGCGGGTTCACCATTTGCGTGGTCGTTGCATTCGTGTATTCGCAAACCGCATTTCCCGATAGCCAGTAGTGAAACAAATCCGGCATCGTAATCAGACGGTCCGCCGCGCGCAGCAGCCGCGGATTCTTCCTGGCGGCCGCCGTCAACTGATAAAGCGTGTTAATCGGCATGAATTGAATGCCGGTCGCAGTGTAGATCTCATCGCGGCCCACTACTTCGAAAACCGCTTCCATCATCCCCGCCGTTCGCCCGTCCCTGTAATGGAACGGATTCTGTAGCAGCTGTCCGTCTTCCCCCAACAGCGCATAATCAACGCCCCAGGTATCCACCGCGATACCGTCTAGTGGAGTGTCTCGAACTATGTGCAGAGCGCGCTGTATTTCAAGCCAGAGCCGCGCCGCGTCCCAGTGGAGACTGCCGCCATACTCAACGGGCTCGTTAGGAAAACGATGAACCTCCTCGACGTGCAAACTGCCCGAGTTCAGCCGTCCAGCAATGGCGCGGCCGCTCTCCGCGCCCAAATCGACCGCTAAGTAAATCTTTCCGGCGCCCCCACTATGCATAGGAAGAGACGCTGGACATATTGCGCGAAGCGCGTTCAAGCGATATGCGCTCCAGGTAACCGCTCCTCCGGAACGCTTCCATCGGATCCGCTGGAAGCCCTTTCGACTCCCGCCAATCGCGAATCACAGGCCTTACATCCGTCGCGAACGCATCCTGCAAACAGGATTCAGCCCGCACCAGATCCGACGCACGCTGCGCCTTCGCAAGCCGCTCATAATCGACCAGTGTGGCTTTTGAGAAGAGTTCCTGTGCCATCGTAACCGTCTGAATCATAGCTTCGATCTTGCCCTTGAGATTATGGCTTTGATCGATCATGTACGCTATGTCCGCCTTCGTTCCAGTTTCCCATTCGAAAAACAGGATCTCGTGAAAGATTCGGAATACCTGATAGGGATCGATCGAACCCATCGTCAAGTCGTCGTCCGCATAACGGCGGTCGTTGAAGTGAAATCCGCCAAGAACGTCCTCTGAAAGCAGCCACGCCACAATCTGTTCGATATTCTGCGCGGCATAATGATGGCCCGTGTCCACCAGGACTTTCGCCTGCGGTCCCGCCGCCCGAGCGAAATGCGACGCCATGCCCCAGTCCGCGATGTCAGTGTGATAAAAGGCCGGCTCAAATGGCTTATATTCCACTAGCAGCCGCTGATCTGGCGCAAGTTCTCGATGTGTCGCCTGAAGCGACCTTTCGAACAATCGCTTTCTCTCCCGGATATTCGCCGTTCCCGGATAATTCGAACCGTCCGCAAACCAGAACGAAATATCCCGGCTATGAAGCGCTTTGCCGATTTCGATACTCAATTTGGAATGCTGAAGCGCTTGCTTCCGCACCACTTCATCCGGATTGCCGAACGAGCCAAACTTGTAAATCTGATCCTGGAAAAGGTTCGGATTGATAGAGCCGGGTCTCACGCCATAACGGTCCCCGAGTTTTAGCACCTCCTGAGCGCTCTCGATTCCTTCGGGAAGATCCCACAATACATGCAGCGCGACGGTTGGACAGACACCCGTCAACGCGTGTACCTGTCCTGCATCGCTGAACTTTTCTTCCGTGGTACTTGCCGCTCCGGCTTGAACAAATTTGCCGAAGCGCGTCCCGGTATTAGCGAAACCCCAGGAGGGGATCTCAATACGGAATCCTTCAAGTCCGCGAAATACCGTATCCGTCAGTCTGGAATCCATAAGCAATCATCACCTGGCCAAATAAAGATAGTAGGTCTCCCGCCCGGCAGATAGAAACAATTTCCGCGAGGCGGGGCCTCGTTTCGCACTGCACAATGAAGTCTCTCATTATTTTCAAGCTTCAGCCAACACGCCTCGATCCGCCATTTCGTAGTGCAGAAGAAATGGTGTTACAATCACCCAGTCTCCTGGCTTGAGGCATGTATGAGTTCCACAGGTATTCCCCGCGACCCGTATCTCGTTAAATCGGTCGTACATTCTTCTCAATTGCTCTCCGCGTTCCGCTCGTCCGGTGAAGCGTTGCCTTTGCGGGAAATTTCGCTTCGAAGCGGCTTACCAAAAACCATGGTATTCCGTCTTCTCTACACGCTGGAGAAATGCGCCATGATCGAAAAGATTGGCGAGAATCTCTACGTATCGTGCTTGCGGCCTTTCAAGCAAAAACTCTACCGTATCGGTTACGCCGCCCAGGGTACTGATTATCACTTTTCGAAAGTCGTCTCCGAGAGTCTTCAACGTGCCGCTCAGGCCGAAGGCGTCGAGTTGATTTCACTTGATAACCGCTACAGCGCAAAAATCGCGCAGCGGAATGCGGACCTTCTGGTACGCGAAAAAGTGGATCTTGTCATCGAGTTTCAAACAGACGAGAACGTCGCGCCGATCGTTGCGGCCAAATACTCGGAAGCGAACATACCGCTGATTGCCATTGATATTCCTCATCCCGGCGCCACTTACTTCGGAGCGAATAACTACGAGGCGGGACTTATTGGAGGCCGTTATCTCGGGCGCTGGGCCCGGCAGCGCTGGCAAGCGACTGTCGATGAAATTGTCATGTTCGAGTTGCCGCGCGCCGGCAGTCTGCCCAAGATGCGGCTAACAGGGATGCTCGCCGGATTGAAGGAAGTTGTCCCGGCTCTCGAGAACTGCCGTGTTACTTACCTCGATGGTGATGGGAAATTCGGCAACAGCTTCGAAATCATGCGTAAACATCTACGCACCACGCGCAGCAAGCGCATCTTAGCCGGCGCCATCAACGACGCCAGCGCCCTCGGAGCGCTACGCGCCTTTCAAGAGGTCGGCCGCACGGACGGTTGCGCCATTATGGGACAAAACGCCTCGCCCGAAGGCCGCGTCGAACTCCGTCAACCCGGTACGCGCCTCATCGGTTCGGTCGCTTTCTTCCCGGAGAAATACGGCGAGGACCTATTGCGTTTGACTCTCGATATCCTGAGCCGCCGACCAGTTCCACCGGCTGTTTTCGTGAAGCACCAACTCATTACGCCCGAAACCGTCAATCACTTCTATCCAAACGATCAATTGCTGGAAGGAAATGCCGCGCGAGCCATGTCGCACTACGTGTAGTTGGTTCCAATTTACTAGAAGATAAATCGCGCCGACAATTGGATCGCGCGCGGGGTGTTACCGGCGTTTGTGATGAAGCCGAAATAGGGGTCTCCCAGTTTCGAATCATACGTGCCGAAGCCGCGGATGTTGAAGGCATT
>JALYVD010000147.1 GCA_030853405.1 Acidobacteriota bacterium
ACTTAGTAGGAAGCGGCGGCATTGTGCGCGATCCGGCTTCGCATCAACTCGCGTGCGATAAGGTTTCGGCGGTGGTCGAAGCGGCGGGGTTTAGGACTGAGTTGATGGACAGCCCGATATTGGGCGCGGAGGGCAATCGCGAGTTTTTGCTGCATGCGAGGAGAGGTTAGGAGAATCCGGACCGCTCCTTACGGGCGCGGTTCAGCCAGCAGGCCGCGCTCCTTCAGCCATTTCGCCAGAAGATCGGGCCAGACGGAGAGATCCGGATTGTCGCGGGCGAGACCAACGCCGTGATGGCCATGCTGGAAGATGTGCATCTCGGCAGGAACCCCGGCAGCGCGCATTGCCAGATAGAATTCGATGCTGTTCTGCACCGGAACAACAGCGTCATCGGACGTATGGAACAGGAATGCGGGCGGCGTCTCCTTGGTGACTTGGGTTTCGTTGGACAGCAAATCGATCAACGCGGGATCGGGATTATTGCCGAGGAGCGCATCGCGTGAACCGCGGTGTAGAAACGGCTCCTTGAACGTGATCACGGGGTAGGCAAGAATCATGAAGTCAGGCCGGCTGCTTTCCCGCTCAATGGGGTCGCTGCTATCGGCCTTACCGTTATCGAAGTGGGTCCCAGTGGAAGAGGCGAGGTGCCCTCCCGCTGAAAAGCCCCATACTCCGATGCGGTGCGGGTCAATTCCATACTCGGCCGCATGAGCGCGGACATAGCGAATAGCCCGTTGCGCGTCGCCGATCTCGATGGGGTGGTGATACTTCGGTCCAAGGCGGTAACGCAGCACGAAGGCCGGAATACCATAGCTGTTTAACCAGGCGGCAATTTGCGCTCCCTCGTGGTCGATAGCGAGATTTACATAGCCGCCTCCCGGAAAGACGATCACCCCGGTTGCGACCTTCTGACCTCCACCGATTGGATAGATGCTGAGGTTCGGCTTGTCAGCGTCCGTATCGCCCTGCGCGCCAGGCGCGCCATCGGGCCATAGAAGAATGCGCTGAGGCAGAACAATTTGAGGAGGGGCGTTTTGGGCATTCAGGGTGAGCGTAGTTATTGCGGCGGTGATGAGAGTTGCAAGTAGCTGGTGCATGATTTACGAAGTGTTGCGGGAACTTAAGAGTATATATTCCAGGTATGAAGAGTGCGCCACAAATTGTCGTGATTGGAAGTGCCAATGTCGATTTGACAACGTTTACGGATGAGTTTCCCCGCCCTGGAGAGACGATTTTCGGGCGGGCTTTTCATTTGGGCTTTGGCGGGAAGGGGGCGAACCAGGCGGTGGCCGCGCGGCGTTGCGGAGCCGAAGTTTCGATGATCGCGCGTGTGGGCGGAGATCTGTTTGGACAAGCCACTGTGGACAATTTTTCGGCTCAGGGAGTGAACGCCAATCACGTGTCGATCACGCCTGGCGTGTCTAGCGGCGTGGCCCCTATCTTCGTGGATAGCGCGGGCCAGAATCGCATTCTGGTGGTGAAGGGCGCGAACGACAGGCTCTCGCCAGAAGATATCGATGCGGCGGAAGCGGTCATTGCACAAGCCGATTTCGTGATTGTGCAGCTTGAAATTCCGCTCGACACAGTTTATTATGCGCTGCGTTTTGCACGCGAGCATGGGGTCCGCACGATTCTGAATCCGGCTCCGGGGCGAGTGCTCGATTTCAAAGAATTGAGTAATGCGGATTACGTGATTCCGAATGAGACGGAGGCGGAGGCGCTGACCGGTATGCAAGTACGCACGCTGAATGACGCTCGCTCGTGTACCGAGTTTCTGCTCGGAAAAGGTTTGCAGCGGGTGATCGTCACGCTAGGCGCGAACGGCGCGTTATATGGTGCGCCGGGTACGCTGGAGCATCTGGCGGGAGTGCCGGTGCAAGCGGTGGATACGACCGGGGCGGGCGACGCTTTCATTGGAAGTCTCGCGTGCTTCCTGGCGCAAGGGTTGGACGAGTCCGCGGCTATTTCGCGGGCCAATGTCTATGCGGCTTTGTCTACGCTTTCGGTCGGCACTCAGAAATCATTTGTTCCGCTTGAGCAGTTTGAGAGCGAATGGGCGAAGAAACCAAATTGAGGCAATTACAAGGACCGCCGCGCCGGCCGCCAAAAGCAAGTAATGATGCACGAGGGCGACGGCGGCTTGCCACTTATCGCCAACAAAATAGCCGACGGCGAGAAATGTCGCGACCCAAAGAGCCGCACCCAGGTAGGCGAAGAGTGCAAATACCGGGTATTCGAGTCCGGACATGCCCGCCACAATCGCGGTTAAGTGCCGCACTCCCGGAATGAAATAACCCAGTGTGAGTAGCCACTCGCCTACGTGCTGGAACCAGCGGTGCACGCGGTCGATGTCCTTTGGCTTTATGTGAACGTGGCGCCCGTACCGGTTTAAGACACGATGGCCGGCGGTGCGGCCGACTACATAGCTGAGCGAAATACCGCAGATACTGCCCGCTAGCGCCGAGATGAAAATGGAGGCGGGATTCATGCGTCCCGCCCAGATCAGATAGCCGCAGAAGACCAGGATGGTTTCATCGGGAATGGGAAGTCCGGCGATGCCGAACATCAACAGTGCGAAGACGCCTGCGTAGCCGTAATGTGAAATCCACGAGAGGACTAGCTCCATGTGCGCAGGCACTCAGAGGATAACAGGTCACTGCGCTACGATTCCGATATGGGAACCCGTGTGGGAAGTCAACCGAGCGATTTGATTGAGGTCGAGTGTCCGTGCTGTGGATCGACGCTGCGGATTGATCCCGAGACCCGGGTTGTTCTCCAGCATAAAGAGCCGGAGAAGAAGCCGCTGATCGATGATTTGCGCGTGGCGGCGCAGGCGCTTAAGGGTGAAGCGGACCGTCGCAACGATGTTTTTGAGAAGAGCTTTGCGTCGCATTTGAACGCTGATAAGGTACGGGAAAGGAAGTTTGAAGAATTGCTGAAGCAGGCGAAAGAAGACAAGTCCGGCGCGCCCCCCAAGCGGTTGTTCGATCTGGATTAGGTTTTGAAAAATAGGTGGCGGCTCAGACGCTCAATTGTTTTGAGAATTCACCCGTCGCCAGGCGTCTTACGAAATCGAGATCGCCTTCGAGGAAATCGAGGGTGGGCAGAGATTCGAGATCGGTCCAGCAGATTTGCTCAAAAACTCTGGCCTCCGGGGCGCCTTTGAAAACCTGTACGCAGAAGAAGAGCAGGTGGACGCGGCTGCCGCTTGGATAATCGTGTTCGTAGCGCGCGAGTTCGGTACCGACAATGGCTTCAATCCGCAATTCTTCGCGCAGTTCGCGGACAAGCGCCTGCTGCGGAGTCTCACCGAACTCAACTTTGCCGCCGGGAAACTCCCATTTATAAGGATGGCGGTCGGCTTTGCGCCGTTGCCCGACTAGCACCTGCCCATCGCGGTGGATTACCGCCGCCGAAACAAGCAGCGGTCCTCGATTTCTCATTTTGGGTTAGTTTGTCATATCGCTTCGGACGGCGAGACTGGCGCCGTCGCGGCTATCTGCCGCAGGACATAGGGCAGGATTCCGCCGTTGCGGTAATACTCGGCTTCCTGCGGCGTGTCTATACGCGCTTTGACTTCGAATTTTATGTGCTTCCCGTCGGGTTTCGTGGCGATCACATCGACCTGACCGGAGGCGGCAAGGGCGGAGGGTACGCCCAACAGGTCGAACGATTCTTCGCCCGTGAGGCCGAGCGATTCGCTGGTATCGTTGCCGAGGAATTGCAGCGGCAAGACGCCCATCTGTACAAGATTGGAGCGGTGAATGCGCTCAAAGCTTTCGGCGATGACGGCCTTTACCCCGAGGAGCAGCGTGCCTTTGGCAGCCCAGTCGCGCGAGGACCCGGAGCCGTACTCTTTGCCCGCGATGATCACGAGTCCAATGCCCTCAGCCTTGTACTTTACAGAGGCGTCGTAAATGAACATTCTCTCGCCGTCCGGTATGTGCCGTGTCCATCCACCTTCGATACCCGGGACCATCTGGTTTCTCAGACGGATGTTGGCAAACGTCCCGCGTACCATCACCTCATGATTTCCGCGGCGTGCGCCGTAGCTGTTGAAATCTCCCGGCTTCACGCCGAGTCCGATCAGATACTTGCCTGCCGGGCTGTCCTTCGGTATCGAGCCTGCGGGCGAGATGTGATCGGTCGTAACAGAATCGCCTAAAACGGCGAGCGCGCGAAGGCCGAGTAAATCTTTGACGAAAGTCCGGGGATCGACGAGAGTTTCAAAGTAGGGCGGTTGCTTTATGTAAGTGGAGTCGTGGGTCCACTCGTAGATACTGCCTTCCGGTACTTTGATGGAATTCCAACTTAGATCACCGGTGAATACTTCGGCGTATTCTTTCTGGAAGAATTCGGTTCGGGCCGACTTCTTCACGACGGATTCGACTTCTTCGGCGGACGGCCAAATGTCCTTCAGGTAGACATTCTTGCCGTGTTCGTCTTTGCCGAGCGACTCTTTGGTGATATCGATATCTACGCGCCCGGCGATGGCGTAAGCGACTACCAGCGGCGGAGATGCGAGATAGTTGGAGCGGACCAGTGGATTGACACGGCCCTCGAAGTTTCTATTTCCACTTAGTACGGCAGCGACGTTCAGACCGCCGTGAGTTACTGCCTCGGCTACGTTATCCGGGAGTGGACCACTGTTTCCGATACAAGTCGTGCAGCCGTAACCTACCAAATGAAAACTCAATTTCTCCAGGTAAGTCATGAGACCGGCGTCGTTCAGGTAGTCGAAGACCACTTTAGATCCGGGGGCAAGCGACGTTTTCACCCAGGACTTTGAGGTGAGGCCCTTCTCGACGGCTTTCTTGGCCAAAAGACCGGCCGCAACCATCACGGATGGATTCGAAGTATTGGTGCAACTGGTGATGGCGGCGATGACTACCGCGCCATCGTGAATCTTCTCTTTGTGGCCATCAACCGCCAGATCGGCTGCCTTGGGCGAACCATTCAGAGAGGAAAGGAAATTCTCCTTCACATCCGGCAATTCGAGGCGGTCCTGAGGACGCCGAGGACCGGCCATGGAAGGAACGACTTTCGACAGATCGAGCGAGAGTGTGTCAGAATAGACGGGATCTGGAGAGTCGGCGGTGAGGAAAAGGCCCTGCTCTTTGGCATAGGCTTCGACTAAGTTGACGCGCTCCGTTGAGCGATTCGTGAGACGAAGATAGTCGAGAGTTACAGCATCGATAGGAAAGACTCCGATAGTCGCGCCGTATTCGGGAGCCATGTTACTGATGGTCGCGCGATCGGCTAGCGAAAGAGCACTTACTCCGGGGCCGTGGAATTCAACGAACTTACCGACGACGCCCTTTTTTCGGAGCATCTGTGTCACGGTGAGTACTAAGTCGGTAGCCGTTGCTCCTTCAGGCAGTTTTCCACTGAGCTTGAACCCGACAACCTGCGGAAGCAGCATGGAGATGGGCTGGCCAAGCATACAGGCTTCGGCTTCGATGCCGCCCACGCCCCAACCAACCACGCCGACTCCGTTGATCATGGTGGTGTGGGAATCAGTTCCCATCAAAGTGTCAGGATAAGCCTGAAGAATGCCCTTCGAGGAATCGCTGAACACAACGCTGGCGAGGTATTCGAGGTTCACCTGATGAACGATGCCGGTATCGGGCGGGACAACGCGGAAATTACCGAAAGCCTTTTGTCCCCAGCGGAGGAATGCGTAGCGCTCCTGATTGCGCGAGAACTCCAAGATTGCATTTTCCTGGAAAGCTTGCGCGGAGCCGAACGCATCGACCTGGACGGAGTGATCAATAACGAGATCGGCGGGAATCAGTGGGTTCGCGAGATTCGGGTCGGCGCCGAGTTTCTTGAGTGCGTCTCGCATGGCGGCGAGATCGACAACGCAAGGAACGCCTGTGAAGTCCTGCAGCAGAATGCGGGCGGGGCGGAACTGGATTTCCTGGGCCGCTGTTTTGGAGTCCCATTTCGCGACGTACTCAATGTCGCTGGGTTTGACGGTGCGGCCGTCTTCGAAGCGAAGCAGGTTCTCCAGAAGAATTTTGATGGAGTATGGAATTCGCGATAGTTTGCCGCCGGCGGCCTTCTCCAGCGCATCGAGACGGAAGATCTGATAGTCGCTGCCGTTGACGCGCAAGGTAGAGGCAGCGCCGAAGCTATTTTTACTGGCCATTTTATCTTTAGTGTAGTGCAGTGCGGTGTTTACACGAGGATAAGTCAGCTCGGAAAAGGCCGCTTCCTCACGGTCGCGGTTCTGCCCGACCAGTTCCGGCTTACATGTAGCCGGGCTGCTCAATGCCAAGTACGGACAAAGTAGCGAGCAGTTGAGTGCGCGCGTAGTGGGTGAGCCAGAGTAGGGCGTTGCGCTTGTCCGGATCTTCTTCCGTGATAACGGAAGTGCCGTGATAGAAGTTGTTGAACTCCTGTGCTAACTGAAAGGCGTACTTCGCGACGTGCGCAGGCTCACCGGAGCCGATGGCACGCTCGATGGCGTGGTCCGATTTCGACGCAAGCAGCAGAATTTGCCAGAGATCTTCGGATTCGAGGCACGTTTTCAGGATCTCAGGAGTTAGAACGAGGCTGAAATCAGGAAGAGTGCCCCCTCGGTCGATAAATTTGCGCAGGATGTTCCCCGCCCTGACTGCGGCGTACTGTACGTAAGGGCCGGTTTCGCCTTCAAAGCTAAGAGCTTCGTGGAAATCGAAAGCGATGACGGAATTGCGCGTGAACTTCAGCATGAAATAGCGCAGTGCGCCGACGGCGATCTGTTCGGCCACGCGCCTACGCTGATCGGAGGGCGATTCGGGGTGCCGGTCATCGACTTCAGCGAGCGCAGTTTGAATTAACTTGTCGATCAGATCGTCGGCTTTTACGCCGAGGCCTTTGCGGCCGGAGACTTCGACATAGGGACGGCGCTTGTCTTCATCGGAGAGTTCGATCCCCATTTCGATGCAGGTTCGAGGAGAGAGCGCGACCATTTCGTACGAGAAATGAACAGAGGCGTCGGCCTGTTCGTTGAAGCCGAGGGCACGCAAGCCAGCGACCACGACGTCTTGCAAATAGGACTGGCGCGAATCGATGACGTTGAAGACTTTCGCGGCGTGGCCAAAGCTGGGAGCAGTGGGAGCGGCGGGGTCATCGGTAGTGACCCAGGTGGTGACCCAAAGCCGATGCCCGTCAGGGTAGGTGAACCAGGGTTGATAAAAAAAATCCTGCCCGAGCAGACCGAATTTCCAAAGCTGGTAAGCGATGTCTTTGCCGACGTAGGTCACGATACCGTTCGAGCGCACGATCACCTTGCTGTCGTCTTCAGACTCGCCTTCGACGTCCGACGCCGACTCGCGGAAGGCAGAAGACGGCATGACCCAGCAGCCTTTGTTCTTGCCTTGCTCCTCGAAGTAGATGGCATTTCGCTGTTTGAGAAGCTCGAAGGCCTTTGCCCAGAATTTGAGGTGGAGGATTTCGCTTTCGCGCGGCAGAACGTCGTATTCGATGCCGAGGCGGTACATGGTTTTGATGTGCGCCGTCACGACGGCATCCGCCACGACATGCGCCAGTTCGGCGATATCGCCGTGACCAGACTCGATAGCGTGGAGCGTTTCGCCGCGCCAAGCGAGCGATTCCGGCACTTCTTTGTAATAGGCGGATGTGCGCGCGTACAGGTCCCAACAGATGTAGTCGAAGGGCTTCGCCGGATCGTCGATGAGGGCCCGAATGTCAGCGGCGCTCTGCTTTTCGAGATAGTGGAAGCCGACGACGACATCCGCAACCTGGACGCCGGTGTTGTCGATATAGTTCTGCACTTCGACATTGCGGCCGCGTTTGCGCAACATCCGTACAAAGGTATCGCCAAGAACCGCGTTGCGGAGATGTCCGATGTGAGCGGCTTTGTTCGGATTGATGTTGGTGTGTTCGACTACAATTTTCCCGGAGCTTCGGCTGGCGGCGTTCCCGGCGGTATCTTTCAGCAGCCCCATGGCGTAGCCGGCGCGATCGAGACGCACGTTGATGTAGCCGTTGCCCGCGATTTCGAGCGAGGCGATGCCTTCGACTTGGCCAAGGCTGGCAGCCAGGTCTTCGGCGATTAGCTTGGGCGGTTTCTTTAGCTGCCGGGCAAGTTGAAAAGCGACAGGTATGGCGAGTTCTCCGAAGGAACTCTGTTTGGGCTGTTCAAGCGTGACCTTCAGCGTGAGGCCAAATTTCTCGCGGAGTTGCCGTTCAAGGGTGGCGGATAACTTCTGTTCTATGTCCTGAAACACTAGTTTCCAGTATGCCGGACGCCGGGGATCAACACGGCGCCGCTTCTTGGATTCAGGTTCAAAGAGACGGATCCTCCGGACACTTTATACATCGTGCCGGTCAACACGTCCTGCAACTGAGTGCCATCGGCGAAGTAGGCGGATACGGAAATGATTGGGGTGTTCTGAGCCGAACCGTTGTTCAGAGCTACCACAACTACGTCACGTCCTTGAACGCGCGCATAGGCATAGGTATTCGGGGCGGTTGCGGGTTGTTGCGAGTCACCAGTCAACAGCGTCGCGAAATTTCCGCTCGTCAGTGCGGCGTGTTGCTTTCGCAGGTGAGAGAGCTTCATATAAAAGCTAATCAAGATCTGGTCTGGTGGGCCATAGATCGCGGGATCTCCGGGCTGATCGGTCCAGGGATAAGGCGCGCGCGTATAGGGGTCGCCTATCGGACCGTTGTCGCCGTTGGCTCGCGACGGTGCGTTCAAGCCCGCTTCGTCACCGTAAAAAGTCATCGGTGCGCCAACATAGGTGAACTGGAAAATGGCGGCAATCTGCAAGCGTTGTTTGCCTTGAGTGAGTCCGCTGTCGCCCTGTTCGGTGAGCACGTAGAGCGCCCGGTTCGTGTCGTGAGAATCGATCAAGTTCAGCATTGCGGCGGTTGCCTGCGGCGGATAATCG
>JALYVD010000174.1 GCA_030853405.1 Acidobacteriota bacterium
CGAATAATTTCGGAGTGGGCAACCTCTACTTCCAGGAGCCGCATAGTTACAATTTCACGGCCAAAATCGCGAAGACGTGGGGCTCCCACAATCTAAAAACCGGATTCGAAACACGCTACGCCACGGCCCACCTTTCTTATCCGGGTAATCTTCAGTTCCAATTCACGCCCGTCAATACGGCGAATACCTTTGTCTCTCCCAACGTCAATTTAAGCGGCGACTCTTATGCAAGCTTTCTGCTTGGAACGCCAAACAACGGCGGAACTTCCGCGTCGTTTACCGGACCAGCCGACATTTCGCTGCATTATTACGGCGGATACCTTCAAGACGACTACAAACTAAGCCGCCGGATGACGCTGAACCTGGGATTGCGCTACGAATTTGAAAGCGCTCCGGTGGATGCGCAGAACCGGTATACGCGCTACCTGGACCTGAACGCGGTAAATCCGACTCTGCAGAATAACCCGCCGCCTTACACCGCAGCGGAACTGGCGGCACGCTCCCAGTACCTGGGCCCCGGGTCGGCAACGCCGCCGCCCAATGGCCAGTGGCTTTATGCGAACAGCAATAACCGTTCGCAGTTCAAAGCGCCCGTCTTTAACTTCGCGCCGCGCTTGGGCGTAGCTTTCCGGCTGAACGACAAGACGGTGCTGCAGGCGGGCTGGGGCCGTTTTCTGGTGTTGAATTCAGAGGTGCAGGATGGCCTTCTCGCACGGCCGAACTTCGTTGGGTATAGCGTCACGTCGAGCATTTCGCCGAGTCAGGAAGGAGTGCCGGTAACTCAGCTATCGAATCCTTATCCGAGTAATAATCCACTGCAGCCGGTAACAGGCAACAGCCTGGGCATTAACACGAATTTGGGGAACGGCGGCAGCATTCGGGATCAGAACTATAAAGACGGCTCCCTCGATCGCTTCAACGTTACAATCGAGCGCCAGTTACCGGGCCAGTTCCGATTGGACGTCAGTTTCATCGCGAGTAATGGGCGCAACCTGGATTCAAACGCCTGGTATGACACTTTTCCTCTAAACCAAGTGAATCCTAATTTCTATTACAACCCGCAGACCGGCCCGCACTACTACGATTCAGTCCCGAATCCCTTTTATAATTATCTGACTCCGGCGCAATTTCCTGGAGCCCTGCGGAACCAAAAGAACGTGGCGCTGAACCAGATACTGTCCCCATACCCCCAATACGGCGACCTGGAGGAGACGAGCGTACCGATAGAGCAGGACGTGGTTAGAAACTTCGAGGTTCAACTGCAGCGCGCCTACGCGAACGGTTTTACTATTCTCGGTTCGTATCTTTACAACCGCGAATGGAGTACTTGGTGGCCGCAGAGCGATCCCACCAGCGGCTTGTATTATTACAATCGAACTCCGGCCTGGACTGACGGCGCGGGGGTATCCTACCCGCGTCAACGCGTGATCGTTTCTGGCGTGTACGATTTGCCCTTCGGCCGGGGGCGGTCGATGCTAAGCAATGCCAACCGGTTGGTGGATGGAGCGTTAGGGGGATGGTCGCTCGGCTCTATCTTCAGCGTCAACGGCGGTGGGCGTCTGGCATTTAACGGCGCGTATGCCATGGCGGGAAATCCCGCCCAGAATGTGGCGCAAGGCTATTCTTTCGATCCCGCTGCGTTCGTGAGCTTACCCGCTTACACGGCGCAACCGGCGATTAGAACTTTTCCCGGCGTAAGCTCTCCGATCCAATGGAACGTGGACGCGAATCTATCCAAAACTTTTCCCATCACGGAGAGATTGAAGCTGCAATTTCGGATGGAGGCTTACAACCTGACTAACAGTCTAATGTGGAGACCCGCCGATTCCAATTACGGCGATTCTACCTTTGGCCAAGCTAATTTGCAACAGAGCAACGTCGGACGAACCTTCCAGTACGCGGCAAAGTTTATTTTCTAATTAACGGGATGCTGAGTTATAAGGATCGACGTAAGGCCGGTCAGGGGACCGGCCTGCTGGGGAGGGCGCCCGCGCTACGAACAGCATTCGTTTGTTTGTGCTTCGCGTTACTTTCGAGGGGGAGTAGCGGCGGGACGAGCGTACGCTTCCTGCCGTATCCGGACTTCCCGCAAGCCGATTCTTCGTGGGGTTCGATCGGGTACAGCTCGCGTTACAACAAGGTCTACATCGGCGTCACGAACCATCGCGACCGCCAGGGCCTTTTCGAGTATGACGTTGCCAGCGGTAAATTGCGCTTGTGCGGCTTCGTAGATGAGATGGGGCATCTTCGGCCCTTCGAGTGGCAAGGGAAAATCCACACCCAAATTGTAGAGGGGCCGGACGGTGCGATGTACTTTGGCACCGATGGAGGCGAGAGCCGCGAAGAAGACCTGAAGGAACATCCGCATGGCTACGGAGGAGGGTTTTTCTTCAAGTGGGATCCGCAACAACGGCATTTGACCAATCTCGGTATGGCGCTTCCCTATGAGGGTCTGAAGGACATTGCCGTCGATCACACCGATGGGACGCTTTTCGCCGTTTCTTATCCACAGGTCCACTTACTCACTTACGACACTCCGAAGAATACACTTACAGATCTGGGGCGAGTAGGAAGCGGTCACGTTCCGCGAGTGATCTTCACGGATAAGTGGTCGAACATCTATTACGTCGATTGGCGGCAACGTCTGATCAAGTACGAACACGATACGAAGAAGTTGCTGTTTAATCGGGATAGTCTGCCTGCATTTCCGGGGACGCCCGGACTGGATATTATTACCGGCATCACGGCATGGGCGTCGGATTCACAATCGGGTACTGTCTACCTGATCACGTACGGCGCCAAAATGCTGGCCTTCCATCCACAGCGGCACGGCATCGGAACCGTCGAGGATCTGGGCGGCATTTACGACGATCCGGACCGTCCCCCTTACATTTATTACTGTCCGAACCTCGCTCTGCACAAAAACGGCAAACTCTATTACTTCATCGGCGGACATGGATCTCACGCGGGAAGATTACAGGGAACGACGCTGATGGAATTCGACCCGCGGACACGGCAAAAACGCGTTCTCGGTTCCTATCCGCTGAATGTTTTAACGGAGGCGACCGGGTCCGACGTGAAGGACCGGGACGGCAACCTCTATTTCGCGGGCCGGCGTGACGATCCGACGGTTACCAAGTTCGGCGAGTCTGGTGGCAATCGGCCTTTTCTGATTATTGTTCATCCTGAAGGGGCGATAAATTGAGAATGCTAGTTCGAGCGGCCCTCGCGGTTGGAATTGCAGTGACGCCCGCGGCGGCTCAGACGTTTGATCCGCCGGGCGCTTTTGCCATTGAAGTCTCTCTCGAAAATTCGTCTATGCCGCGCTTGCCGATGCACCGGAATGCAATCACATCCCTGGAGATAGTCGGCGATTACGCGATCGGCGGTACGTCGGCGGACGCCGGGTTCAGCCCGTATCTATTCATGGCCTCTATTTCAAAACGCCAGACGGAGATGGTGTTTCCGCTCGATGAAGCCGTAACGGGTCAACGATCGATTCCGGGTGGATTCGGACGTGGAGCGGGCGGGGCGCTCTACGCCGGGACAATTCCGCAGTCGGAGGGCGGAAGCGGGCACTTGATCCGTGTGGCAGTGAAGGGTGAGCGGCTCGCCGTCCGCGACCTTGGAATACCGGCGCCCGGCGAAGGGATTTTCACTGTGATCGCGGACCCGAAGCGGGAAACGATTTACGGACTTGCATACCCGTCGGGGCGCTTTTTCAGCTTCCATTTGCCGGATGGAAAAGTGACACTCTACGGCGAGACGGCTCCCGACAAGGCCGCTTTAAAGGATCTTTCAGAGTATGTTCTAAAGCCAGACGACTACCTGAGCCGGCGGTTAGTCATTGATGCAGCGGGCCGCGTTTATGGAAGCTGTCCTCTTGGCGGATTGTTTCGCTTCGACCCCGCTTCTAAGAAAGTGGATATTCGGAAAGACGCAATTCCCAGTGTTTCCGGACACCTCAGCCTGGCGCGCGCGGACGCGTGGGCGGTTGCGCCCGACGGAATGGTTTACGGAAGCAATGCCGCCGATGGGCAACTCTTCACGCTGAATCCGGACAGCGGCAAAATAGTGAATCTGGGAAAGCCGGCCATGACGCCGCGCATGGAAGGAATAGCCTTCGGAGACGATGGTGTTTTGTATGGCGTGACCGGCGGGCGGCCCGGCTACGCGCATGTTTTCACGTATCAAACGGGCAACGGTTTCACCGATTTCGGGAACCTCGTATGTCCGATGACCGCTCCAGGAATCGAACAGGGAATCCCGTGGCGTGCCTTTCAAATTGCGACTGTGACGGCGTCCGAAGATGGCCGCTATATCGTGATGGGTGAGGACGAGGCACTCAGTCAATTGATGGTGATGCCGATAAGCCGGGGACAGGCGCTTGCCACGCCGGCACGCCAATGAAACTGGTACTCGCCATTTCATTTGCGTTGATTGCAGCGGAGTGCATGGCAGCAGCGGCGACGGCTGAAGTTTGGGTAGTTCCGAGCGACTCAAAGGTGCGTCCGGACGATTCCCCGCAATCGAGAAATTGGATTTGGGAACAGCGATCCAAGACTATTTCGATCGAGGGGGCGAAGAACGAACATGTACCCTTTCAACTCGTCGTCTCAGTCCCGCCGCCGCCTCCCAGAGAGCCTGCCGCATCGGGTTTTTTGGTGTCCGCAAGCGATCTGACCTCTCCTAAGGGCCGCATTCCGAGCGCAGACGTGAAGCTTTATTTCGAGCACGAGATCCTGTGTCCGGGACCGTCGAGTGTCATCGGAGCGGGCGGGTTTTGGCCCGACGCACTAGCACCCTTATCCGGACCCTTCGGCATGGCGGCGGAGTTTCGCAAGGCTGTCAAGAACAGGGTCTTGTGGATCGACGTCGTCACTCCGCCCGATGCGCCAGCAGGCGATTATTCAGGCGCCCTTCGCATCACCAAGGACGGGCAGCCGATCGAGCGACTGGCTCTTCACCTGAAGGTGTACGACTTTGCGCTTTCCTCCGACACTCACCTGATCGCGTACATGGGGCTCTTCAGCGACAGAATTGCCGAGTTGCATCATGTTCCGCCCTCCTCGAAACAGGCGAAGGAGCTGCTGCGGAACTACTATGCTTTTCTTTACGAACATCGCATGGAGCCCTGGTTCAACGAAGAGTTGCGGCCGCGAATCGCCGGAGATGGGGATGAGGTCAAACTAAGTTTCGACGAGGGTGCGTACACCTTATATCTGGATCAACTGAAAACAAAAAAGGTGATCCTGGAAGCGGCTCCGAAACAGCTGACGCAAGACACGCGGTTTACAGCATTTTCGGAAGCTGGCAACAAAAGAGTGAAATCCTATCTGACGCAGGTAGTCGCATATTACCGGGCACATGGCTGGCTAGATCGCCTGATTTTGAACAGTCCGATCGATGAACCGAACACGGCGCAGGATTTTGAGAACACCCGGAAGTGGGCCTCATTGGTTCACCAGGCCGCCCCCGGAGTGCCCTTTCTGGCTACTAAAACTCCCGTTCCGGAAAATCCCGCATGGGGCACACTGCGCGGCTTCGTGAACGACTTCTCCATTCACGGCAATGCGCTGAACAGTTCAGCGGTGAAGCAGGCGATCCGTGAGGAACAGGCCAAAGGCGGGCAGATGAGTTGGTATATCTCCTGCGATCAGAGCTATCCTCAACCGAACTATTTTATCGATGCTCCCGCGATGGACCCGGTTATGGTGCCATGGATCACGTGGCGCTACGGCATGCAAGGCATACTCTACTGGGACGTGAAATTCTGGTCCATGACGCCCGATCCCTGGGTGAGCCCTGTCACTTATCCCGAAGGGTATTTCTGCAGCGATCAACACATATTGAATGGGGAAGGCTCACTGCTTTACCCCGGAAGTGAAGTCGAACAATATACCGGTCAAAGGAATGTGAACGGGCCAGTAAGTTCCATCCGTTTCGAATTGCTTCGCGAAGGCATCCAGGATTACGAGCGCCTGTGGATGTTGAAGAACCTTGGAGACGGCAAGTTCGCGGATGAGGCGGTGAAAACTATGGTGATTGACGTAAGCGCGTTTTCACGCAATCCGGCCGATCTGTTTGAGCTTAGGGCGAAAATTGCACAACGGATACAGCAGTTGACGGGAGCACGGCATTGAACCTATCGCTACTGTTTTATTTCTTTGGGCGGCGTGAATGGTTTGGCAGCTTCGAATAGCGCGAAGGCAAAAACGTCCGTAGCGGAGACGATCGAAACGTATTGCCTGCCGTTCACCGAGAATGTCATGGGCGAAGCGCTAAGGTACTGGCCCATGTTGTAGTGCCATAGGTCCTTCCCATTCGAGCTATCGACGGCCACTAACTGTCCCTGGTCATCTCCGAAAAAGATCAGACCTCCCGCCGTCGCTACGGTTCCGGCCCACATGGTTGCGGGCCCGGCCATCGGATATTCCCAACGCTTCGCGCCGGTAACAGGGTCGAGAGCGCGCAAATAGAACTTGCCCGGTTCGCCTGGAACGGGACCGCCACCGCCAGCCATGAAGCCGTGCATCGGCTCCGGATTGCGCATGGTGCTGACGTACAGATCGCATTGTTCTAACGTCGGCACGAATAACAATCCCTGTTTCGGATCGAATGAGGGCGACATCCAGTTAGAAGCGCCGCGAGTGGAGGGACAGACTTTCCGGCCAGTCAGGGTTGGGTCCATATCCGGAACTTCGATGGGATGGCCACTGGCGTCAATCCCCTTTGCCCAATCTAGCAATTTAACGTAGGGATGCGCGGTCAGATACTTCCCAGTTTCCCGATCCAGGATATATAGGAAACCGTTGCGATTCGGATGCACGAGCAACTTACGCATCTTGCCTTCGTATTTAAGATTGACGAGAACCGGAATAGACTGCGCATCCCAGTCGTGCGTGTCGTGCGGCGTGAACTGAAAATACCACCTCAGCTTTCCGCTGTCCGCATCAAGCGCGACAATCGCATCGGTGTATAGGTTTGAGCCGCGCCGGCCGTTGCCGTAATAGTCGGGCCAAGGATTTCCGGTTGACCAGTAAGTAAGGTTCAACTCAGGATCGTAAGTCCCGTTCATCCAGGTTGCGCCGCCGCCGTATTGTGTATCGAATTCGCCCCAGGTCTCGGCGCCGGGCTCACCCTTTGCGGGTACGGTGTAGAACTTCCAAAGCTCGTCGCCATTCGAAGCCGAGTAAGCGCCGATAAAGCCGCGCATTCCCGAATCTCCCCCGGAGACGCCAACCAGGATGCGATCCTTCAATGCAAGCGGAGCCAACGTAGCGAAATAGCCCTTCTTCACATCCGCGTATTGTTTTTGCCATAGCAGACCGCCGGTAGTGCGGTTTAAAGCCACAAGATGCGCGTCCGACGTCACGAAAAATACCGCATTGCCCAGGATGGCGACACCCCGATTCACATCTTCTCTAGTCGCCTGCTCGTCTTCGAAGCTCCAGATAAGACGCCCCGACCGCGCATCGATGGCATCCACTTCGTTACTGTTGGTGACGTACATCACGCCTTCGTAAACAACTGGTGTAGCTTCCAGACGCCGGGCGCGGTCGAAGTGATAGGTCCACGCTGGAACGAGGCTTGCGGCCGTTCCCCTATTAATCTGGGTCAGAGGACTAAACCGCTGCGCGGAATAGTCACCGTGATAAGTCAGCCAATTTACGTTCGGACTTTTTACTACATCGTCAAAGCGTACTTGCGCATGCACACACGTAGTCAGTAGAAATCCAAGAATGTAGAAGCGCATTACTGTATTCCCCGCCAGCGGCGCCGCTCGGGGAGCGCTGCGCCTGGCCGGACTACCTGCTCGGCGAGGAAGGCCATGATGTCGTTGACCCCATCGGGCCCGAGCGTCTGTGCAAAGTTATCTGGCATAAGAGACTTGCGGCTAAATTCGATTTCCCGGACATCCGCCTTACTTAGAAGGTGGAGGCTTCCCGTCATGTCGAGCACATCGATTGAATGATCGGAATCGTTTTTAGCCACGCCTTTAATGACCGTTCCATTCTTCAGGCGCACGGTCACGGCATCGAATCCCGGAGTAATTCTGGCGCTTGGCTGCGCGATGCTTTCACGCAGTTCGTTAACGGTGAGAGTTCCGCCGACTCCGCTCAGATCCGGGCCGACCAGCCCACCATCGCCACGAACTGCGTGGCAACTGGCGCAATGGGCCTCTCCGTAGAAGAGCGCCTTACCCTTATGTGGATCACCCGGGACGCTTGCAAATGCCGCGGGGCTGCTGAGACTTCGGACGAATGCGGCCACTTCCCAGGTCTGTTGATCGGGCATCTGCGATGGAGGCATGCTGGTGCCGGGAATGCCGCGCCGGATCGTGTTGAATAACTGCTCGTCGCTCATCCGGAGAAGGTCCCGATTTTGAGCTAGGTTCGGGCCGCGGCCTCCCTCGGCGTTGGCTCCGTGACAGGCTGCGCAGCCTTCTCGAAAACGATGCTGACCGGCGTCAATCGCCGATTTCTCTCCCGCCAGCGGATTCTTTTTCTCCGATCCGCTGTGCATTTCCTGGGCAACGCAGACGGAGATGCCCGCTGCAACGAGACAGGCGAAAACCCTCTTCATTACTGATTGATCACCGTGCCGTCCTCGCGGCGGACAACGCCCCAGCCGCCGTTATAAAGCTTGTGGGATCCTCTTTCAGATCCAAAGGGATATTTCGCGGCCGCTTTTTCATCGATTTCAATGCCCCAACCCGGCTTCTCGTTGGCATAAACATACCCGTCCTTAACGACCGGATAGCCTTGAAACACTTCTTCAATCCTCTCGTTGGGGAATGTCCATTCCTGAATTCCGAAATTATAGGAGACTAGATCGAGAGTGACGTTAGCACAATGTCCGACGGGCGAAACGTCGCCGGGTCCGTGCCAGGCCGTTTTCACCTGGAACGCCTCTGCCATGGCGGCTATTTTGCGGCACGGCGTCAGACCACCGGCCTCGGACACGTGAACTCGGATGTAGTCGATGACGCTCTTTTCAATCAACTCGTTCCATTCGTGCGGATTGTTGAAGAGTTCGCCCATCGCAAGCGGCGTCGTACAGTTAGTGCGAATCTGTTTGAAGTAGGCGATGTTCTCCGGCGACAGCGCGTCTTCGAGATAGAACAGGCGGAACTGCTCCATGTCTTTTGCGAACTGCACGGCCTGACGAGGCGATACGCGCTCATGCATGTCGTGCAGCAGTTCGACCTCTGGCCCGAGTTCTTTGCGCGCCGCTTCGAAGAGTTGCAGAGTGCGGCGCATATACGGTTCGGGCTCGAAGACTTCGTCGTGCGGAACAGGGGCGGGCGAGGACTGTGCATTGCGAGTGGGCGAGCCGCCGGCCCCGTAAGCAGCCATGCCGGGAACTCCCACTTGCAGACGAACGGCTTTGATCCCCTTCGCCATAATCTTCCGGGCTTGGTCCAAAGTCTCGGGAATTTCCTGGCCCGAGGCATGCGAGTAGATCATAGCGGCGTGACGGCATTTGCCACCGATCAATTCGTAGACCGGCATATTCGCTTGCCGTCCCTTGATGTCCCAGAGAGCCTGATCCACGCCGCTGATAGCATTGTTGAGAACCGGTCCATTACGCCAATACGAAGAGTTGTACATGGCCTCCCAAAGGTCTTCGATGGCATCGGTGGGACGGCCAATCAGAAAGGGTTTCAGATAACGGTTCACCGCATCCACGACAAGGTCGGCGCGTTGGGTAAAAGTCGCGCACCCGTAACCGTAGAGTCCGTCCTGATGGGTTTGGATCTTTACGATGATGAGACGCACTCCAGCGGGTTGAGTAGCGATGACGGAAACATCTTTAATAGTGGGAACCGACATTCCACGAAGGAGGGGCGCGGCGAGCGGCGCCGCAGCGAGGGCGAGAAAGTTTCTGCGAAGAAGAGCCATGAGATCACCTGTGAGAAATATTACTTCATGAGCAACTTGGGACCAGCTTCATCGTGAAAAACACGGCTACATTACTGATCGATTGCCCGGACCGGAAAGGGCTGATTGCCCGTGTTTCAAGCCTACTCTATGCCCGGGGAGCGAATATCATTCACGCAGACCAGCATCAGGATCACGAAGCCGGGCTGTTCTTTATGCGAGTGGAATGGGCGATTGAGGAGTTCGACGTTGAGGCCTTTCGCGCCGAGTTTCAAGTTCTCGCGGCGGAGTTAAAAATGAATTGGAGTTTGGAGACCTCTTCCGAGACTCCCCGGGTGGCCATCTTCGTTTCACAGTACCTGCACTGTTTGATAGATCTTCTTTACCGGCAGCACGCCGGGGAACTCGCTTGCTCCATTCCCTTGGTCGTCAGCAACCATCCGGACGGGCGACCGCTAGCGGAGTTCTACGGCGTGCCGTTTCACGAGATTCCAATTTCCTCCGCCGTCAAAGCGGAATCCGAGCGGAAGCAGATTGAATTACTGGAAGAACACAGGGTCAATCTGGTGGTGCTCGCGCGTTACATGCAAGTGCTCTCGCCCGAATTTGTGAAGAAATACCGGAACCAAATCATCAACGTGCACCATTCGTTCCTGCCCGCTTTCGTCGGCGCGAAGCCTTATCATCGGGCGTTCCAAAGAGGCGTCAAATTGATCGGCGCGACCAGCCATTATGTCAGTGAAGCGCTGGACGATGGACCGATTATCGAGCAGGATGTCGCACGCATTACCCACCGCGACCAATTGGACGACCTGATCGAGAAAGGCAGGGATCTGGAACGCGTCGTATTGTCGCGAGCGGTACGCTGGCATCTGGATCACCGCATTCTGTCTTACGGAAACAAGACAGTCGTATTTGATTGATTGCAGGAAATTGTAGTATAGAAAGCTTGAATAAATCATTGGTTGTGATCACGGGGGCGTCGAGTGGAATCGGCGCGACTTTTGCGAGGAGACTCGCTCGAACAAACGATCTGCTGCTGATCGCCCGGCGTAAAGACAAGCTGGACGCGCTGGCAGCCGAACTGATGGCATCTTCGCCTTCAAATGTCGAAGTTTTGGCGGCGGATTTGACCGTCGAAGCCGATCTCGAGAAGGTCGCTGAACGAATTCAGAACGAACCCGAATTGGGCCTGCTGATCAACAATGCGGGTTTCGGCAGCAAGGGAAGGTTTTGGGAGATTCCGTTTAAGATCCACGCCGACATGAACAAGCTGCACGTGACGGCTGTCACTCGTTTGACCCACGCGGCACTGCGCAACATGGTCGGACGTGACTTCGGCAGTATCATCAACGTGGCGTCGGTAGCCGCCTTCTTGCGTAGTCCAGGCAGCGCGAGTTACTGCGCCAGCAAGACGTGGATGACCGCACTAACGGAAACTGTGTATCTGGAGTTGAAAGGCATGGGATCGAATGTCGGTATTCAGTCGCTTTGTCCAGGGTTCACTTACTCGGAGTTTCACGACAAAATGGGAGTTGAGCGGCAGAGGCTTGCACCCCGGAGTTTCTGGCTTTCCGCCGATGAGATAGTTGACGCTTCTTTGTACGGGCTGAAACGTGGCAAATTATTTGTCATCCCGAACTGGCGTTACCGGACGTTGACGTCCATTGCTAGCAAGCTGCCCACCAGCATCCGGTTGTTCCTTGAGGGCGCGGGCGGAAGGGTCCAGCGGCGAATGCTCTCCGCGACCGCAGTTCACAAACAAGTCGGCGACAGTTCTAGTAAGGGCCGGGACTCACGGTAATATCGGCGAGTGGAAGAATCTACTTCGACTGAAGAGCGAACCGTGGGCCGGCGCCGCTGGGGCATAGCGGTACTGCTTGCCCTGGGCGTTCTGGTTAACTACTTCGACCGCGTCAATCTGTCGGTAGCGAAAGACGCGCTACACAGCGAATTCGGGCTTACGACAAGCATGTTCGGCGTGTTGTCGAGCGCATTCAACTGGACCTACGGGATTCTTCAGTTGCCGGTGGGTGTCTTGCTGGACCGGTTCGGCATTGCAACGGTCGGACGGATAGGCGCATTTCTGTGGTCCGTCGCATCCTTTGGCTCGGCGATATCTCCCGGCATCGGCAGCTTATTTGCGAGCCGTTTGCTGTTGGGCGTGGGTGAAGCTCCTAGTTTTCCCGGCAACGCAAAGGCAGTCGGCTACTGGTTCCCACGCCAGGAGCGCAGCCTGGCAACGGCCTTCTTCGACGCGGCGGCGAAATTCGGACCGGCAGTGGGCGTCCTGCTGGTCGGCGCGTTAACCGTTAAGTTCGGGTGGCGTTGGAGCTTCGCCGCCACCGGACTGATCAGTTTCCTTTTCTTTCTGGCGTTCTATATCTTCTATCGCGACCCGAAGGACGATCCGAAACTATCGCAACGAGAGCTGGATCACATGCGGGCGGGCGGCTCGCAGCCAAGCGATCACTCGGCGAGACAGGCGGGTGCGCCGCTCACTTACTTGATAAGGCAGCCCAAGGTGCTTGGCTTGGTTGTGGGGTTCTTTGGCTATAACTACTGTTTCTATCTACTTCTTACGTGGTTGCCGACTTACTTTTCTTCGCTGCATTTGGACGCCATGCACTCTGTTCTCTACACAAGTGTGCCGTGGTTGGTAGCTACTGTCACGGACCTATTTATCGGAGGATGGCTGGTCGATTTTCTTGTCAAGCGAGGTCATACGGAAACCGTGGTGCGCCAGTCCGTTCTGATCGGCGGAACGGTGTTGGGCCTGGCGCTGGCTGGAGCCATGTATACAAGAAATCCGGTGATTGCAGTGGTTTGGATCAGCATCGCGCTGGGCGGACTCGCGGCGGCGGCTCCGGTTGGCTGGTCCATTCCTTCGCTGATTGCGCCACGGAACAGCGTTGGGAAGGTTGGCGGGATTCTCAATACGGGAAATCAAACCGCGGGCGTGTTGGCTCCGATGATCACGGGATGGCTGGTTGCACGAACGAATTCTTTCGGGGTGGCGTTTGCAGTGGCAGCCGTGATTCTGGGGATTGGAGTGTGCAGCTATTTGTTTCTGCTCGGACGCATTGAACAGGTGCCGGAGCCGGTATCGGGAACTGAATCGCGCGCCCTTTAGCACGCCGCGAGGGCAGTTTCGATCAGATCGGCGGCGCGGCGAACTCCGCCCGATTCTTGAATGCAACGCTGCACGACACGTGCGCGCTCCGTGTAAACTGGATTTGACAAAACGTCATGCATTGCCGCTCTCAATCGGCGCACGCTCAGCCTGGAAAATGGGATCACTCGTCCCGCGCCCGACCAGACGATACGGCGCGCAATGGCCGGCTGCTCGTAGGTAATGGGCACGGCCACCATCGGGACGCCGCACGCTAAAGAATCGAGCGCAGTGTTCAATCCGGCATGGGTTAAGGTCAGACGCGCTCGCGAGAGAACCTCGAGCTGCGGAGCATAATTCACCGTGATCGGCGCGCCGGGAAACGATGCTGCCGTTTTCTCATCCAGCCCGCCCCCATGCGCTATGACAAGCTGAACGGGCAATCCCAACGAAGCTTCCGCGAAAGTCCGAAAGACCCGCTCTTTGCCATTTTGCAGGGTTCCTAGCGAAGCATAGACAAGTGGGCGGCCGTCCAATTTTTCCCAGGGGAATGAAGCAGGCCGGGGCGAAGACATCCTTAAAGGCCCTACGTAATGAAAACACTCTGGCAGCCGTTGGCGAGGAAAATCGAAAGCGGGGACCTGCTGACTGATTTGCGCCAGTTGCGAGAAAGAAGCTTCGGTACCGCAGTGCGGCGGTAGATTCCATTTTGTCCGGTACTCGGAAATAGTCTGGCGAACTGGTTTTAAGATCAGGTTCGAGAGACCATAACCAAGCTGATTCCGGGCCTGGGCGAAAACACCGCCCTGCGGTCTCCACCCGGTGAACGGAGGGGGAACAGATGCTTCGCGATTCAGGGCCAGAGCGTTACAAATTGTAATGAACGGAATATTGAGGCGTTCGGCGATTGTTCCTCCAGCCGGCTCGGTCTGATCGACAAGGAGCGCACCCACATCGTTTCTGGCGATCGCGTCTGGGCCGTCGCGCAGCATCATATCCGTCGTTTTGCGAACTTCTCCGATGGTAAAGCGGAGAGCGCCCAGACCGTCAAGCCGTCCCAGCTTCGCGAGAGAAGCGGAAAGAGTTCCAGGTGGATGGCTATTCAATCCTATTGGAACGAAGCCAAGCGCCTCTGCTCGGACCCGGGTCTCCAGATCGGGCATGTGAAACACCGTGACCTGGTGTCCGCGCGCCATTAACTCCCGGCCGAGTGCGCCGAATGGGTGGAGATGACCGGGAACGGGAGGGCTAATCAGGCCGAAATGCATCG
Source organism: Acidobacteriota bacterium (assembly GCA_030853405.1). Taxonomy (GTDB): domain Bacteria; phylum Acidobacteriota; class Terriglobia; order Bryobacterales; family Bryobacteraceae; genus Bog-105. Next base: position 14,267 of record JALYVD010000174.1, read on the forward strand.
GGACAGGTCATCCAGACCCTTTCCGATAGAGTTTTTGGAGCGAATGCTGAAGGCTGGGGCTGCTCATCCGTTTGTAAGCGTCGGCGACGGGCAAGTGGGCCATAATGCGCCGGTACGCCCTCCGCAGATTGTGATAAGGAATTCCCGGGAAGTAGTGATGTAAGGCGTGATACCGGAGGCCAACTGGGGCCCAGAGTTCGGTCCAGAACGCACCAGGCGTATCAATCGAATCCAGAAGTTGCCCCATTCGGTCCAGCGGCTCACCGTCGCTCTCGTATTCGTGGGCTCCCAAGGTGCGGAGCGTGTTTACGAAGCTGATCATCGAAAGGACGGCAAGCCAGATCGCGAAGGTTCGCAAGGGAATGACATGCTCTATCGCCAGACCGGCGAACGTTCCCCAAAACAGCAGGAGAATCACAGAGTCGCGGCGCACCAGGTCCAGCAATTCTGGCGTCGCTTGCCGCCGGTATTTAAGATTCATGGTCAGCGCCGACGCGTAGACGACCAACCAGCGGTGCAAGCGCGGCAGCAGCAAGCCCAAAGGCGCTAGAAAAAGGAATCGGGCGATCAGCCCGAGAGGAATGAAGAAGCTCTCCAAAGCGAAAACCGTGGTCATGCGCCTTGAACGCGCGAAGGGCATGTATTCGGGATCCTGGTCCGTGCCGTAAGTACCGATCCGGTGATGGCTCTGGTGTACCCCCATGTAAACAAACGTCGGCATCAGCAGCGGAAACCCAATCAGGCAGTTCCAGGCAGTCTCAAACCCGGCAAGCGCTCTCGGGCTCTGATGCGTGATCTCATGCATAAAGCAGAGTCCCCGGTACAGGGCACAAACGCCGAGGATCGCCGATATGAACATCACAGGTGAAAGGGGCCGGGAATTAACTGCCAAGGCAAAAGCGATCCAGCCCGTTGCCGATGTCAACAGAAGATCGCTCCAATACAATTTGGGGTCGGGCCGGTGCAGCTCGCGGACCAGGCTCTTCATCTCCGCGTCGTCCAAGGAGAATGCCTGAACAGGCGCGTCCCTGTGCGAGACCGTCACCCGATTCATGTGGAACTCCCCTTAACCTGCGACGAGGAAAGGTAAATCATAACTTAAGCGCCCCTGGATAGAGTTGCGTTTGCTAAATGCTCTTCTCACATGCTCTTCTCACATTGAGAGGAGCATGGGAGAACCGCGTTCAACTCCCAGACCTACGAATTAGTGAAAATCTATTACAACACAGGACGATCTGATTGCACAACAGGAAAACGCAGTAGTTGGCGGGTGAAAAGGAGGAGGTTAGCGTTTATTGGAGATCCTGGTCCAATTCTTCCAAAATTTTGAGTTCCTGTTCCTCAGTGAGGAAATCTTCAAGGGCGAAGACGCCGGGGTCTATCCCGTACTTAGGTGTAGGGAGATGAGCTTTAATTCGTATGGTCACAATAAATTTACTTCCTTCAGGTCTGCAGGAGCGCACCGTCCCACTTTCGTTGTAATAGGTTCCAACTAGGGAGACCGAGGTTTCTTCACCGATTTTCAGAGCGCTACGGATGATCGCCTCAGAAAATCCAGTTTTCACCATCTGTACTAACTCTTCACGGGACGGTGAATTGGGAGGATCAGACCAGCGGAGCAGAACCTGGTTTGAGTCGTCCGGGCACATACCACTACAAGCGGACATGGGAGAATTTTCTTACCTCGAGACCAACCGGTATTCAATTGTTGGCCACTTTTCTACAAAGATCAATCCCAGGTGAGAAATTTTTTTCGCATTTAAGAAATTTTTTCGTTGCCAACCACTCCCCCTTAAGTAATACAATGATGAAAACGCATTCATCTCGGAATAGATGAGTATGCGCCCGCAGCCTGGCTGTGGAAAGCGCAACTTGAAAACTGTATTCCGAGGCGACCCTCGTTTTTGATTGACCCGAATTTTTGGAGAAAAAACCCCCGCTGCTCATGCGACAGAACTACAGATTCCAGCTTCTCGCCCCTCAGCAATCAAACTCTCATTCCAGTCTTGGCCGCTCGAAAGTTAGCGAGCAATTACATCACCAATACCTTCACTCGGCTCAGCGCTTGCGTGGACGTGTGTACCTGAAAGACGGCGCCATCCAGCCTTGTGAACTCGACGACGATGGACGATTCCATATGCGTGGAGATGAACAAAGCTGGCACCTGTTGCTTATTGACGAAAACCGGGATGTGATTGGTTGCGCCAGATATCTGGTTCATCCGAGCGATGTTTCGTTTGACCGTCTCCGGATCAGCCAGTCGGCGCTGGCCAAAGATGAAATTTGGGGACCGCGCGTCCGCCAGGCCGTCGAATCGGATCTTGCCGTGGCCAAGGCGAAAGGCTTTTCTTATCTAGAGATTGGGGGCTGGGCTCTTACCGAGGAATGGCGCGGAACACGGGCCGCTCTGGAGATCCTGGTGGGGTCTTATGCTCTGGCGCACATATGGGGAGGGTGTCTCGCCTCCTGCACAGCGACAGTGCGGCACGGTTCGTCCTCCATGCTGCGCAGAATTGGCGGCGCCAGTTTGCGCGCAGGCACTCAGGAATTGCCTTCCTACGACGATCCGCAGTACGGCTGCAAAATGGAACTTCTGCGGTTTGATTGCCGCACGCCCGGAGCTCGATTCATTCCACTGATCTCCCAGCTTAAGGACCGGCTGGCCGATGCGGTCGCGATTACCCCTGGTCCGGCACGCGATTGGCTCCGTTTGCCCCAGGAGATTGGCAGCTTGGGGATGCTCAGGATGGCCCCTCTTTCCTTCTGACCCGGTAAAACTTGCAACTCGCGTCGGCAATTCAAGCATGGGCGGCGCTGCTGGGTCAGGAGCATGTCATCTGCGACCGGGATACGCTGACCAGCGCGGAGACCGCGACCTTTGCGACCGGTCGAACCATCCCAGCCATCTTGCGGCCTGCCAACAAGGAGCAGATCCAGGAGTGTCTGCGAGTCGCCAATCGGTTTCAGACTCCGGTCTATCCGTTTAGCAGCGGTAAGAATTGGGGATATGGATCCCGGGTTCCCCCAGCGAACGGTTGTGTGCTCCTGGACTTGGGACGGCTGAACCGTATTCTGGACTTCGGCGAAACCCTCGGATACGTAACCATCGAACCGGGGGTAACCCAGCGGCAGCTTTACGCTTTTCTCAAGGAGCGAGGCTCCCGTCTGTGGATGGACGCCAGCGGGACCAGTCCGGACGCTAGTCTGATCGGGAACGCCATGGAGCGCGGCTTTGGCCACACCCCGTATGGAGACCATTTTGCCCACGTTTGCGGCCTGGAAGTGGTGCTTCCGACCGGTGACATCATTGAGACGGGTGCAGCGCGCTTTCCGAATGCCAAAACGGCGGCGGTGAGCCGGTGGGGACTAGGTCCCAGCATTGACGGGCTGTTCTCGCAATCCAATCTCGGCATTGTCACACGCATGAGCGTGATGCTGATGCCCGAACCCGAAGTATTCGAAGCCTTCTTTTACCGCTGCGACGCCCAGGACGGGCTTGCTGCGCTTGTTGACGCCCTTCGGCCTCTCAAGATGCAGGAACTGCTCCGTAGCGCGATGCATATCGCGAATGACTACAAAGTGATCGGCGGTCTCCGGCAGTACCCGTGGGACGAGATGCAGGGCGAAACGCCGCTTACGCCGGAGATGATGTCCAAATTTCGTCGGGAAATGACCTTCGGTTTTTGGAACGTTTCAGGCGGACTGTACGGGACGAAGGCCCAGGTGGGGGAAGCCAAACGGCTGCTCAGGAAGACATTGGCCCACCTGCCGGGCAAGCCCAACTTCGTGAGTCCGAGGAAACTGCAGATTGCCAAACGATTTGCCGGACCATTCAAATTGATGACGGGCTGGAATATCCGGCGAACCGTGGAGCTAGTCGAGCCGGTAGTCAACCTGATGCGTGGAATTCCGACCGCTCATGCGCTGGGTTCCTGCTATTGGCGGAAACGGACCGCTATCCCAGCGAATCCGGATCCTGACCGTGATCGCTGCGGGTTACTTTGGTACTCGCCAGTAGCGGCGGCTGAAGGCAAGCAAGTCGAAGAACTGAGCCGGATCGCTATCGACACTATGCTGTCGTTTGGGTTTGAGCCAATGCTTTCGCTGACGATGCTTACTCCGCGTACGGTGCAGTGCGTTACCGCTCTCACGTATGACCGGGATCTGCCTGGAGAGGATGGCCACGCAATGGACTGTTACCATGCGCTCGCGGAACGCTGTACTGCAGCAGGATACTATCCCTATAGGCTTGGAGTGCAGTCCATGGGTAAACTGCAGCCGCAAACGTCTTCTAGCGCCCTGCTTGCGGCTGTGAAGAAAGCGGTGGACCCGAATGGGATACTGGCGCCGGGCCGGTACGAAGAACTGTCGTAAACAGAGAGAAGCCTTCGGATAATTCAAAAGCCCGTGTTAAGCGATGGATCGCCTAACACGGGCTTTGGAGTTGATGAGGGTTAAGGCTGCCTACTTAGTTGCGAACCTTTTTGCGTGCAACAACACCTGCACCGAGGAGGCCAATGCCCATCAAGAGCAAGGAAGCCGGCTCGGGAGTTGCGGTCGTGGAGGTCAACGTCAACGTTCCTGAGAACGCAGTGTCAACCGGAAGCGATGTGAGCAACTGAGCAACCGTGGAGCCCGCGAAAGTTGCACTAAAGAGACCGCTATACGGAGTCTTGCTGTTATCAGTCGTGTTGAGAATGTATCCCATAAAATCCACTGCAGCAGTCGCGTTTCCGTCCGGTGTGTCATGAAGAACAAACGGCGAGGGCGGGGGGCTCGGGAGATTACCCTGGAAAACTTCAGTCAGGAATAATTCCAGATTGGTTCCGCCATAATGAACATTGGGGTTGGGGCTAATGCCCGTGCCGCTGAAGGTCATAAAAAGTACGGGAGTAGATAGAACGGTACCAGCCGGTTCCAGCGTCGAATTTAAACTCTGGAGATTCCCATACTCTCCGCTTAAGACATTGTTAGACGCGAAAATGCTGGTAATCGGCGATGTCGTTTCAAAGACACCGTATCCAGGTGCCGGTGCATAAGGAGCGCCCATTGGATAGTTACCGAAAGCCAATGAATTGCTACTTACCTGAGCGTCCCCAGAAAATCCAAGGTCGATAGTGCTACCAAATGATGGGAGTACCATTAAGGCCCCCAGTGCGAGAGCAGGTAATACTGCTCCTAGTTTAATTATTTTCAAATTTGTTCCCCTCCGCAAGAATACAGGTTAAGCCAGAAGCTTAATCCACTCCTTGAATGTATGGCATAAGGGCGGTTGCCGTCAATGCTTTTTTGGAGATAAAACCCATTTTAGACCGGTTACGAGAGTACTGGGAAGATGTCCCAGTTCCAAACTAAAATATGGCTTACATCCGGCCCTAAACGACACTGCGGATTCAAGGTTGGTTGGACAGTGCCGACGGGCAGATTGTTTCATTTCTTTGTTGCACACCAACAACTTAAGAGTTCTTAATTATTGCGGGATCTGGAGATAGTTCAGTTCATCGGGCAGAACAGCCGGTCCGTTTATGAACAGGTTGTCCTTGGCGCTGAATGGCAGGGTGAGGTAGATATCAGGGTCACTGATCCGAGTCCCATTCGAGCTGAAGTAATCGGCGGTTTGCTGCTGCTCGGCCAGAGCAACGGACCTTTCCGCCTCGTTCCCGCCAGTGAAAATAGTGGGATTACTCAGCACGCGATGGGGAAGGATGGGAAAAAAGGGAGGCTCGGGCGAAACAGCAGGGTCATACACGCGCAGCAGTTTCTTCTGCTTGCTAGCAGCGACATCAAACCGAAAGAACGACGTAGAAGATTGAGCGTTCGCGGCGCGTACCACGGCGGATTCCGTCGGGTTGGGAACTTCGAGATCGCCGAGCCCAAACTGAAATAGCACATTCTTCGCCGGGACACCGGTGAGCGGAGACGTTGTCAAATGTGGAGCGAACGCCAGCGGGTCGCCTACCATGCCAATCCAGTCAGCAGCTTCGAATGCAGCCTGATCCGCTAACGCTCCAGGAACTGCGTTTCTGACGGGCGATCTGTCGCGGAACACGTAGTTGTCGTTGAGAGCATCGTCGAAGTAATCTTCCGGGGGCGCGCCCAGGGCGGGAACGTTAAACAATAGGGGCTGTTTGAGAGACATCAGATAGCCGAGTCCGAGCGGTCGGGCCGTGATCGCTAACCGTGCAATATCCACCTCGGTTCCACCCGCTCCGTTCAGAACGGCAGCGTTCACGGTCGGCTCAACAGCCATAAATAGGGTACCTGCGATTGAGCCGAGAGACTGGCCAACGTAGTAGATCCGGTTAGGATCGAGATTAAGCCCGAGTCCTTGGGTGCTTTGTATGGCATGCACAAGGGCGAACAAATCAACTGCGGTTTGGCGGCCACAATCGCGAATACCGAAGGCGCCCGGCACAATGCAACCGTCGGTAGGCCCAATCCCTGCCGATGAAAGCTGGATACCGCGGCCTGGGGTCCACTCCGTAGAGCTCGGGGTGCCGTTATTCATATCGACGGTTACTGTACTGCCCTGGCCGAAACCGTGGCCGGTCACCTCGAAAGCCAAAGTAGCGAAACCGTTTTTCGCGAAGGTCGAGGCGATGAAAGTGGGCGCCCCGAACTGGCTATCTCCCAGCCCGTGTCCATAGATCACGACTGGGATCTTGCCGTTATTCCCGTGCTTGCCCTGTGCGGCGGGCGTGGGTGGCAGGAACACATGATAAGAGACCGGAGCATACCCCTTCGGGCTTGAAGGGGACCCGGTTATCGTGCCTGGAACGAGTGGAAATAGAGCAGTCGGAGCCAGATAATTCGGGGAACACAATAGCCCAAAGGCCACGCTATCGACGCCCTGAAGAGCGCCGAGAGGGATGTCCTGAGAAGTGATTCCGCCCGTTTGCGCTGGATTCCATGTAATCGCTTTAACGGTCGAAAGCTGGAAGGACGAGGGACTCCCGAGCGGAATCACAAGGCTTGGAGTCGAATCGACAAATTCACGAGCTTGTTCCAGCCAATTTGTCACCGTCATCGTGGTGAACAGTGAAGAAGCCACTACCCTGCCCTTCGGAATAGGGTGAGAATGCTGAACGGCATCGGCAAGTTGGTCGCAATAGGAACTGGGCTGGCTGCCGACGCAGGCCGTATAGGCGGGATCGGACCCTACGGATTTGCCGGCGGCGTCTTGAACGGAGTCCGTTACGACAAGCAGATATGAGGTGTCCTGGGCGAGCACCTGGCTAGGTTTCGCATAAGCGCAATTGGTTGAAGGGTCGAAAATGATCTGACCGATACCGGCAGCCGCTACCCCGTGCTGGTTGTGCCCAGGTACGCTGACCGGAACGATGCTAATTCCGGCGGACAGAGTGTTTACGTTAACCGGCCTGGAGAAGCAAACCATCAAGCGTGGATTCACACTGAAACCGTCAATCAGGTTTAAAAGAGCTGTGTTACTGCAAACCGGACTCGCAAGTGGATTGATTCCCGCCGTGCAGTGTCCCTCGGATTCGGGTAAGTTCACGCGCAGCCCGGTCAACTGATTCGCATCAGGCGTGGTCAGTGCATTAGTCGGGAATGGACCGACTGAATAAGATCCGTCGCCTGAATCCGCCGAAAACCGCACGGTGGTTTGTGCCCAGACCGTCGAAACGGCCAAAATCGCCAGCAGTGTAACTTTGATCACTTAAAATTCTTCCCCAGCTTTCCTAGACTACCCCAAGTTCAACCGTTCACAATGAATGGACGGGTTCCTGGAAAATCTGCTTCTTACAACTGTCCATGAAAAGACTGCGCGCGGGAGCTTACAGCGTGGGAGACTATCTAATCCGCTACGCGGCTTGGCTAGGCGAAGAGTGGGATGGTCCCCGTGAACACTATCGTCCTTGGCACGTGTACCGGCGAGCTTCTCAGATCAGTAACAGAATGCATCTTGAAGTAATGGAAACGCTTGAAGAAGCAAAGACTTACGTTTCTGAGCAAATCGCGGCGGACCGGAGTCGAAGCTGAAATGGGACTCAATGTGAAGTTGCGCTGGCGTGGCGCGTAGCCGCGTTTCTCAGTTCTTCCTGTTTTTCGCGTTCCTCCTGCTGGCGGGCTCGCCGCTCCCGCTCCGCTACCATGTGCTCGTAGACAGGAACCTGACGAGGTGTCAGAATCCCTCTAACACGGCTGGTTTGCTCTTCCTTGATCTTAACCATGGCGGGATGGACGGAATCATGCACCGCCTTGTACTGCGCCTTCGTCTCGTCAAGAATGACATTCAGCTGGTCTACCTGGGACTGAGTAAGATCTAGCTTCGAACGCATCTCGGAGACATAATGGTGCCGGAAATCTTCCGACGTTCGTTTCTCATTCGCAGTGCGTACGTAGTAGCGGTGCCAAAGCACCCCCGCTCCTACGCCCGAACAAAATATGACAACCGCAAGAAGAACGGCCAACCACTGGTTTCGTTGCATTCGTTTTGTGGACTCAACGCCCCACATTGGGAACTGCGGGACGATAATCGACATCGGCGCTAGTCCGGATCGCTTCGGTGTAGTAGGTCATCTCCACGCTATGGTCAGCCGCGAGGGCATCCGTATATGTTGGAACGAGAGGAGATTCGGAAGCGGAACTCAGATTGAGGAGCAAAAACAGCAGACACACCGCAGCACAAGCTGGCGCGGCGATCCGGCCAAAGTGCGAGAACACCGACCAGAAACCCGGGCGCGTTTCAATCCTGCGCCACAGTTCCGGCATGAAATTCGCACCCGGCTCCAAATCCGGACAGGATTCCCGATATCTCAGAAACAGCTCGTCAAGCTGCCTTTCATCACCCTCAGTCATAACCCATTATCCCCTGATTTTCCCCTGAATTCTTATAAGCTGCCGGTTTCCGAAGCGGTTTGGTAAGCCTTCAGAACCCGCTGCCGGGCCCTGAACAACCTGACCTTCAGCGCACTTTCATTAACGCCGTATATCTGTTCCAGTTCTTTCAAAGAGAGTCCTTCCACTTCCTTCAACTTCAGCAGCAGTTGGTCCTCGTCGGAAACATGACTGAAAAGTGAAGAAACGAACTCCCGCAACTCGCTCTTCTGGCGATCCTCGCTCTGTTGCTTGCTCCCGGCGACAGCGTCAGCGGCCGAAACCTGCTGCTCGCTCAAATCGGACATCCTCGATTCGCGGCGCCGCTTTGCCCTCCGCAGATAATCATAAGCAGAATTGACCGTTAGCCGATAGAGCCAAGTCTCAAACACCAACGGGCTGCGAAGCTGGGCCAGCGACTGGTAAAGCCTGACGAAAACCTCCTGCGCGACATCCTCAACGTCGTCTGGCCGGCCAATTAGCCGCGATACGGTCCCAAGAATTCGCCTGCGGTAAGCCAGAACTATTTCGTTGAACGCCGACGCGTCCCCCGATACTGCCTTTTCAATCAGTTCATGGTCAACAAGCATCCAGGCTCAAACCGCCGGTCACTCGTCAGCCTACGATCTGCTTAGGCGTTCCGGCAATTTGTTAGGTTACAAGGCTTTGCCGAAATGTCCAAGCTCCCAGGGGCGATCACCGCCTCGGATTTCGCCGTATTTGCCTGTTTCGCGAGTTCCAGCTCCCGAATAGCGGCTAAAACGCCCAAACGGCGCTCCTGAAGTCTCTGAAGCTTGGTGCAAACCAGCGAAACCCCTCGCCTTCGGCAAGACCGAGTTGTTTGCGGCATAGCTCAGTTGTACTGCGAACGAAGCCGCAGCTCAATGGATTGAAAGGTTTAGAACTTTAGTTTCTCATCTCTACATTTCACTTGCCAGCTATTGCTATTCGTGATATATCTTTAGCAGATTGCTATATGACTGTTGCGGAGAAAATTCGCTACCTACGGCTCGTCGAGGGGCACCTCCGAGGACTGGACCGGGAGATGACGCAAAAAGAGATCGTCTCGGCGGTGAAGTCCGAGCTGAACAAATCGATTAGCCAACCGTACCTCTCGCAGCTGGAGGGCGGGCATCGTAAGCACTTGACCAACACCAGCCGGCTGCTACTCGCTAAATTTTTCGGGGTCCATCCTGGGTATCTCGTGGACGATCCTGAGGGCTTCCAAACGGAACTGATTACGGACTTCAAGCAGCAGGAGGACAAACTCGATCTCTGGCTGATCCGGGGTGTGGAGCGCTTTCGCCGCGACCCACGCCTTTCGGACGCACTTTTGAAGCTGGCCCGGCATCACGATTCCCGCAGATGCGTGCTGCTGCTTGGAGCAGTTCTAGAAACGCCCGAATTGGTGGACCGGTTGTGGCAGGTGCTGCAGCCCAAAGAAAGAGGAGAAGACGATGAACTGGCCTGATATTTATCTGCTTTGCTTTGCGGTGGGCGTGTTATGGAGCGTTGCGTCGCTGCTACTCGGAGGGATGCACCTCGGCCACGGTGGTAGCGTCCACGCCGGTCACGTCCACATTGGTCACCCCCAGATCGGCCACGCACATGTGCATCATCATGTACAGTCGGCGGGACGGTTGGCGAGTATGGTGAACCCGAGTTGTGTAGCGATATTTCTCGCCTGGTTTGGCGGAATCGGATACCTGCTCACGCGGCATTCGGGCCTGGTTTTTTGGATGGATCTGGTGATTGCAGGAGCGATGGGGCTCGGAGGGGCATGGCTGCTGGCTTCGTTCCTCAACTTCTTGCAGTCGCGCGAACAGGCGCTCGATCCTCTGGATTACGAGATGGTCGGAGTGCTGGGGCAGGTCTCGAGCCGAATCAGGCCGGATGGCGTGGGTGAGCTGATTTACGTCCGGGATGGCGCGCGCCGACCCATTGCAGCGCGCAGTGAAGAAGGAACCGAGATTGAACGCGGGCGCGAAGTGATTGTGACCCGTTACGAGAAAGGCATTGCGTACGTACGCACCTGGGAAGCGATGACCCAGTAAATCCGGAAGCCAGACCGCTTGCTCACGTGCGCGGTTCTGCAAGCAAGCTGCTACGGAACCGCGACCGTAAGGGAGCGGGTTCTGGCGAGAAAACCGCATAGGAGACAAGTATGTCGAACGAGATATTTTTCATTGCCATAGCGATCGTCTTAACCCTGTTGGGTCTGATGATGGCCATGGCGACTCTTTACCGCAAGGCGGGTCCGCATGAAGCCCTGATTGTCTATGGTCTTCGCGGCGCCCGCGTGGTCAAAGGGAGGGGCGTGGTTATCTTTCCGATGGTCGAGAGCTATCGGCAACTTTCTTTACAGCTGATGTCCTTCGATGTCGCGCCGCAGCAGGATCTTTATACCAAGCAAGGTGTCGCGGTCACGGTGGAAGCGGTCGCGCAGATCAAGGTCAAGAGCGATCCCGAATCTATTCTGACCGCCGCGGAACAGTTCCTTACCAAGACCGATCAGGCGCGCGAGGGACTGATCCGGCTGGTGATGGAAGGCCATCTGCGTGGGATCATCGGCCAGTTATCAGTCGAGCAGATTGTGAAAGAGCCCGAAATGGTGGGTGATCGTATGCGCGCCACTTGCGCCGAAGATATGAACAAGATGGGGCTCGAAGTGATCTCGTTCACGATCAAAGAAGTTCGTGACAAGAACGACTACATCTCGAACATGGGCCGTCCCGACGTGGCGCGCATTAAACGTGACGCCGACGTGGCGTCCGCCGAAGCCGAGCGCGATACGGCCATCCGGCGGGCCGAAGCCCTGCGCGCCGCAGCCGTCGCCAAATCGCAAGCGGACCAGGAACGCGTACTCGCCGAAGCGCTCTCGCTGGCTGCGCAGGCGGAAGCGCAACGCGATCTTGAAATCCGAAAAGCGCAGTACGTCGAGACCATCAAACGTCAACAAGCGCAGGCCGACAAGGCATACGACATTCAGGCCAACATGATGCAGCAGCAGGTCGTAATGGAAGCCGTAAAGATCCGGCAGGTGGAGAAGGAACAGGAGATTAAAGTGCAGGAAGCCGAGATCCTGCGCCACGAGAAAGAGCTGATTGCGACCGTACTGAAAGGCGTTGAAGTTGAACGACAGCGGATCGAGATGATGGCCGAGGCTTCACGCCGCAAGATGACGATTGAAGCCGAGGGAAGCGCCGCCGCCACGCGCCTGCAAGGTGAGGCCGACGCCGACATCATCCTTCGCAAGGGTGAAGCGGAAGCGAGGGCGATGAATGTCAAAGCCGAGGCTTACCAGGAATGGAACCAGGCGGCGGTTGTAGACAAACTCATCTCATCGATGCCGGAAATTGTGAGAGCGCTGGCGGCGCCGCTCGCCAACATAGACAAGATCACGATTGTCTCGACGGGCGACGGACATGCTGCCGGGATGAACAAAATTACCGGCGACATGACTCAGATTGCCGCCCAGATTCCAGCGCTGTTCGAGAGCCTCTCGGGCATGCAGATGTCTGAACTGTTAGGGAAAGTCCGTGGAATTACCGACCGTCCGAACGGCGACGGCGCGGGCAAAACGGGAAGCGTATAAAAATCAATCGGGCAAGGAGAATTTATGCCTTTATTAGATCGAGTGGCAACGTTAATCAAAGCGAATATCAACGACCTTGTCGATAAGGCGGAGAATCCGGAGAAGCTGGTAAAACAGCTTCTCCTCGATATGCAGAATCAGTTCGTGCAGGTAAAGACGCAGTTGGCGATCGCCATTGCCGATCAGCACCTGCTCGGAAAGAGACAGCAGGAGAATCTGCAACAGCAACAGGAGTGGATAGGCAAGGCCGAACTGGCCCTGCAAAAGAATCAGGAAGACTTGGCACGCGTAGCTCTAGAGCGTTCTCTCAGTTATGAAAACGCAGCGAAGAATTTTTCGCAGCAGATAGAAGATCAGTCGCAGCAGGTGCAGCAATTGCGTGACGCGCTTCACAGACTGGAGCAGAAGATGACCGACACGAAGGCGAAGTCTGAACTGCTGATGGCACAGCACCGAAGAGCGAGGCTGGCGGCCCGCGCAGGGACAACATCCGTAAACGAGGTTGAACACGATGCGGCGTTCGACCGGCTCAAGATGAAGGTGATTGAAGCGGAAGCGGTGGGACATGGACAGCTTGCGATTAGCGAGCCGAGTGTCGACCAGCGCTTCACGGCTATGGAGAGAGCCGATCAGGTGGATCGTCTGTTGCGCGAATTGAAGGCGAGGTCCGCTGGCCGGCTTTCCTTGAATGGTCCGGCTGACGGAAGTTGATAGAGCCATTCGGTACGATGCCTTCATGAAGGCTCTCTTGCTGTCCGATTACGGGCGTCTTGACGTGGTTGATGTTCCGATGCCGCGTCCGGCTCCCGACGAAGTATTGATACGCGTTGAGGCGTGCGGAATTTGCGGAAGCGACGTCCACGGTTTCGATGGTTCATCGGGACGCCGCATCCCGCCGATAATCATGGGGCACGAAGCGGCGGGAACAGTGGCGGCGAGGGGGGCAAACGTTACAGTGTTCACTGAAGGCGACCACGTTACGTTCGACTCAACGATCTACTGTGGAACGTGCGAGTATTGCCGCAGCGGCGAGGTAAACCTTTGCAATAACCGTCAGGTGCTAGGGGTTTCGACGCCTGAGTTCCGCCGTGAGGGGGCTTTCGCCGAGTACATTGTAGTTCCCGAACGCGTGATGTACAAGCTGCCGGAGAACGTTCCTTTCGCGCAGGCCGCGATGATTGAACCGCTGGCCGTAGCAGTCCACGCCGTATCGCTTGCCGAAATCGGGAAGGACACAACGGCACTGGTGATAGGCGCTGGAATGATTGGGATTCTGGTGTTGCAGGTTTTGCGTGATGCCGGATGCCAGCGCGTTTTGGTCGTGGATGTAGACGATACTCGGCTGAAACTCGCGCAAGAACTCGGCGCGTCGGAGACGATCAACGCCAAGACGGCGGATACGGTTGCAGAAGTGCAGCGCCTTACTTCGGGCGCGGGCGTGGATGTCGCGCTCGAAGCAGTCGGCAGCACGCCTACCGTGAAGAATGCAGTAGAAAGCGTTCGCAAAGGGGGCACGGTGGTGCTGATCGGGAATGTTGTGCCCACGGTTGAATTGCCGCTTCAGGTGGTTGTGAGCCGGCAACTCACACTGAGAGGCTCAGCGGCTTCCTCGGGAGAATATCCGCAGTGCATCGAACTTCTGGCGCGCGGCGCGGTGAACGTCGATCCGCTTATCACGGCGGTTGCACCGCTCGAACAGGGAGCTGAGTGGTTCGACCGGCTTCATGCAAGAGAACCTAATCTGATGAAAGTCATTCTGACGCCAAAGGGTGCGCAATGAGTAATAACCTGTTTGATCTGACCGGGCATGTGGCTATCGTGACCGGCACAAGCCGGGGACTTGGTCAGTATTTTGCACGCGCCCTCGCGAGCGCGGGAGCCGACCTGGTACTTACCAGCCGCGATCATACGCAGTGTTTGCCGTTTGAAGAAGAGATTCGAAAATTCGGAGTGCGCGCCGTTTCGCTCGATCTGGACGTTCGCGATCCCGATAGCATCGAACGGATGGCGGAAGCCGCCCACAAGGCTTACGGCAAGATCGACATTCTAGTGAATAACGCGGGAATGAATATTCGCAAGCCTTCGCTGGACGTTACATGGAACGACTGGAATGCGATTCTCGATACAAACCTGCGCGGGAGCTTCTTTGTCGCCCAGGCGGTTGCCCGGCGGATGGTCGCGCGCGGTTATGGGCGCATTATCAATATCGGCTCGGTCACCAGTGTCGCTGGCTACGCGGGCCTCGCTCCTTATGGCGCAAGCCGCGGCGGGATTCGGCAATTGACAATGAGTTTGGCCGACGACTGGGGCAAGCACGGAATCACGGTCAACTGCCTTGCACCCGGTTGGTTCCGCACCTCACAGAATAAGGTGATGTACGAAGACAAGGAATGGGTGGAATACCTGAGCGATCGGATTCCCATGAAGCGCCCGGGCGCGCCCAACGATCTCGATTCCGCGGTTGTTTTTCTTGCGGCCGAGTCGAGCCGCTACATCACAGGTCAGCTGCTGCTCGTGGACGGCGGCATCTCGACGGGCGCTGTCAGGGCGCTCCCGAAGCCGGCGAAATGAGAAGCCGTAGAAAATCGAAGGCCGCTTCCTTAGGGCCGCGGTTCTGTCGCAGACAGAACCACGCGCTTGAGCAACTGGCTTACCAGTTAGTAATTGACCCATCGGGCCGGAAGTAGGTTTGCGCCCGGGCCGTTACCGGTTCAGTGATCTCAGTGATCATCTTGAGCAGCTTGAAATCGACTTCAACGCCTAAGCCTGGCCGTTCATTTGGATAGAGCTTGCCGTTTTTAAAGTCCAGACACTGTGGCAAGTAAGGAAGCGTGCGTCCCTGATAGTTGTATTCCATCAACACGGGACCGGAGAAAGTACCAAGGCTGTTCACCAGGGCCGCCGTGGCAATCGGTCCTGTGAAGTGTGGCACGATGCCGACGAAATGCGTTTCGCAGATAGCCGCAATCTTCATCATCTCCGTGATGCCACCTACATTTGGCAATGTGGCCCGCACGAAGTCGATGTCGTGATTCTCAACGAGTTTGTTGAAGTCCCAGCGATTGCCCCACTCCTCGCCCGCCGCGAGCGGCACGTTGACTTTGCTGCGCAGGATGGGGAGATCTTGAAGGAACGCCTCCGCCCGAACGGCATCCTCGACGAAGAATGGAGCGAACTTCTCAATCAGATCGCAACCTCGAATGGCATCTGATAAGTCGAAGCGTTGATGGAAGTCTACAACCCAATCGCCGTTCTCGCCCACTCCTTCGCGCGCGTCACTGCAATCCCGCACCAACTGATTCACTCTTTCCCGCGTATTGAAGGTTGAATAGATCGGCAGGTCGGTAGCGCCCATCCGAAACGCCCGGTAACCTGCCTCGATGGTAAGCCGGGCGCGGTCTTTTATGCCCATGCCGCGCTCGATTCCGGGAATGATGCCCGCCGTGTTGTAGCATTCGCAAAAATTACGCACCATGCCGCCCAGCACTTCGTGCACGGGCAACTTCAACACCTTGCCCCTGATATCCCAAAGCGCGAGATCGAGCGCGCCGATTGCATCTTCCTTCTCGCGCCCGGCGGGGTAGAAAAAGGCGCGGTTCATATCCTGCCACAATCGCTCAATAAACTGCGGGTCCCGTCCAATCAGTCTTCCGGCGGATTGGTCCAGCATTTCCTTTGAGCCGCCCTCGCCGATACCGGTAATCCCAGCATCGGTTTCGATTGTTATTACCAGATCGCTCTGATTGAAAAGCGGATTTGCATTGGGAGGCGCGTAGGCCCGCACGCGCGTGACCTTCATCTTCGGAAGTGCAGCCTGCATCCGGGTACGGGTAGCCAGGCCGAGGCTCGGTGCAATGGCCGCGGATTTTAAAAAAGTTCGTCGATTCATCCCTTAGAATGTTATACTCCCGCCATTGATGCTTCGAACAATCTGTATCCTTCTCTTTGGGTCTTCCCTGCTCTTCGCCCAATCGGACGCGCTCAGCGGCGTCTGGAAAGCAGACTTGCAGAAGAGCAAGTTGCCTGGTCCGCCGTTAAAGGATTATTTAGAAATAATCGAACAGAGCGGCCCCAAAATTACGGAGACTACCGGCTCGATAAGCGAGCACGGGGACTCGCGTTCGGTGCTGATTTTTCAGACCGATAAGCCGACCGTGAACCCTTATGAAGGCGTTCCTACGCGGGTCACCGCACAGTGGGAAGGCAACACGCTTAACCTGACTGCGGAGACCGCCGCCCGCCCCGACGTTATGAAGAAGAAATACGAATTGTCAGCCGACGGCCAGACGCTGACAATCACATCCGACGCGACCATGAACGGGCACGAGAGGCAGAGTACTCTTGTGCTTCTGAAGCAGCCCGATGCCGCTGGCGAGATGCTTCGAAAACCGCAGGCCACCGCTGAAGAACGCTTCAAAAATGTCAAGACGCGGCTCAAGACGCTGCCGTCCTCCGAGTTCATCGATCATATGCATTATTTCGCTTGGTCGCTTGGTAAGAATTGTGAATTCTGTCACGTGCAAGGGCACTTCGATTCCGACGACAAAAAGGAGAAGCGGACGGCCCGCGACATGATCGCGATGGTTGGGTCGATTGACACGAATAATTTTGGAGGCAGGCCTGAAGTACGCTGTTTTACTTGCCACGAAGGACATAGTCACCCGTTATCGCGGCCGCTTTATCCAGGCGAACCAGAGCCGCATCACGAGCATGCAGAAGCCGCGGCGCAAACGGGCCAGCACCAGTGATGCGGGTTGACCGGCCAGGATGAGCTGGCCGGTCACACAAATCTACGCGTTTACCACTACTACCACTACTGACTTGGTTTTGCGAGCGAAGCGGAATGCTCCTGCCGCGAGAAGTCCGGCGCCGAGAAGAGCAAAGCTTGCAGGCTCCGGCGTAGCGGTGATGAACTCCTGTTGAGGATGGCTGCCGGGATTCACTTGCGACAGAATCTGATAGCCGCTGGCATCAAAGCTGGAGTAATTATCGACAGCCATGGACAAGTATTGCTCCACTTGTGTGTTGTTGCCGCTTAAAATCCTGTTCAGCGTCGTGGGATCCATAATGGCCCAGGCGGCTTCCTGAATGTTGGCACGATCGGCGTTGGGCGTCGTAATGAGGCTGAATAAATAAGCTTCAGCGGTATAAATCTGACCACTTGTCACCGTATAGCCGGCGATATTAAGAGTGGTGTTCCCTAAATACGTGCCGCTGAAATCAGACCCGCTGACGGACGTCTCGTTTGCCGTCCAGCTACCGCTTGTCTCATTGAAGTCATCCATGCACATGGCTGGCGTATTCTGTCCGTTTACGTTGAGCGTATAGGGTCCGACTTCAAAACCGTAGCCCCACACTACTGAATTGCCCGCATCGACGAAGCTCACCGAAACAGGCGCGGCCGAGAGAAGCGCGCCGAAGAGAAAGAAGGACAAAATTGATTTTTTCATGTTCATTCCGTAACTCCACTCTGGCCGGTTTCGGCGCGGAGTGATATTGCCAACGGCAGACTAAGGGACCCAAAACCGGCGGAACCACTTAGGACGGAATAGGTGCAATCCGTGCCAGAAGCCGCGCAACAATTGAAGGATTGTGAAACAAAGCCGCTTCTGCAAGCGCCTGATCTCAGCAGGGGTGTTGTGACACCTCGGGGGAGAGAACACGACATGAAGAAAACGGGTACATTACTCGCAGGATTATTACTGGTGGTCTGCCTTCCGGCGTTTTGTCAACACGAGAACGGACGCGGCGGCGACGGCCATGGAAGCCAGGAGCACGGCGGCGGAGATCGGGGCGTCACCCCCCAGTCCGGTGGCCAGCAGCACCAAGAGCAGCACGGCCGGGTTGGCGGCGGCTTCGTTCCACAGCGCGGACCGGCTCAGAATGCGGGATCTCGGAATGACAGCGGACATGCCAACGCCGAACGCAACGACGCGGAGCGACATGAAACTCAACGCCACGATTTCCGCGATGAGCAGGGCCATCCCAATGCGCCACATGTTCACCCGGACGGGCAGTGGGTAGGGCATGATGAGAACCGGGGCCGTTACCACATGGACCATCCGTGGGCTCGTGGCCACTTCCCCGGCGAGATCGGACCCAGCTACGTTTACCGCCTCAGGGGCGGAAATCCATCGCGCTTTTTCTTCAATGGATTCTACTTCTCCGTTGCACCGGAGGACATTCCCTACGCCAGCGGCTGGCTGTGGAACTCAGACGATTTAGTGTTATACGACGATCCGAACGATCCCGGCTACTATCTTGCCTACAATCCCCGCACAGGCACTTACGTGCATGTCATTTATGGGTTACGTTAATGGATTGCAGATCGAGAGCGGGCGCATATGCTATCTTCACACTCGACTTATGTACCAGCGCCATTCTCAGATTCCGCTCTTTATGTTCAGCGCCGCTTTGGCGTTACTGCTTTCTAAGCCCGTTGAGGCTACTGAAATTTTAACGGGACAGTTTGTCGCGGGTTCCAAGACGAACGACAGTCCTTTAAAGCACGGCACTTTTGAGCTTGCCTTTGACACGGCCAATTTGCCTCTACCGTCACAATGCCAGTCTTGTGAGGTCTTTCTACACAATTGGGATCTTACGTTTCGTAGCGCCACGGGCACAATAATTTTAACGCTCAACTCATCGGAACCTGGCAGTGCTGGCACCGTCCGGCCCTTAACTCGTAAGAGGATTGGCGATGAACTCATCGTTTCTAACAGCACAGAGCACGATGTTTTAGCGTTGCTGTTTCCAATTGGCTTTGATGGAACGGGCCAAGCTATTCCCTCGGCTGCCTACTCTTATGGCATCGCTCAAGGCACGGATAAGCTTGCCGTTAAATCCGCTGCCACAGTCCCGGAGCCTTCCAGTATGGGCCTGTGGATTACAGCCATGTTCCTTTTCAGTGGATCGGCTTTGCCCCACTGGACACGATGGTTGAGACGCCTGTGACGATCAGGCGTGACGAACAGTCCTGCCAATCCTCGCCGCGTTCGCGCTCTGAATTCTATTCTTAAGTGAAGATGACCAGACTTCTGACGAAACTTGCAATCGCGGCTGCTTGTGTGGCGATGCCCATATTCAGCCAACCGCCCGGTAATGAGCGCATGAACCAGATTCAGGTATTGGGCAGCCATAACAGCTATCACACGGGCATCGATCCCGCTCTGTTCACGTTTCTGCACGCAAAATATGGCGACCGCATGAACGGCCTGGAGTATTCGCATCTACCCATCGAACGTCAACTCGACATGGGCCTCCGCGCACTTGAAATTGACGTGGTTTATGACCCTCAGGGCGGCTTGTATGCGCACCCAATGGGGCTTGAGATGGAAAGGCAGAACAACCTTCCGGGCGCGCCTTACGATCCGGAGGGCCTCATGTCGAAGCCAGGATTCAAAGTGATTCACGTGCCAGATATCGATTTCAGATCAAACGTCTACACGTTGCAACAGGAACTTGCTTTGTTGAAGATCTGGTCGGATGCTCACCCGAACCACTTGCCGATTCCGATCACGATGAACGCTAAGGACGACGCACCCAAGCAACCAGGCTTTGTCCAGCCATTGAAGTTCGACAAAACAGCCTTCGATGCGTGGGATGCGGAGATACTTAAAGGGCTTGGCCGCTCTAGACTCATCATTCCGGACGATGTCCGGGGAGAGTATCCGACATTAGAGGCCGCCGCGCTTGCACATGCTTGGCCGAAACTGTCGCAAGCCTGCGGCAAGTTTTTCTTCGTGCTCGACGAGACTGGACCGAAACTCGAGACTTACATTGCCGGTCACGCCGGGCTCAAGGGCCGGGTGATGTTTGTGAATCAACAAGAAGGCCACCCGGAAGCCGCCTTTCGCATTGTGAATGAGCCGAAGCGGGATTGGGCTTACATC
This sequence comes from Acidobacteriota bacterium, assembly GCA_030853405.1. Lineage (GTDB taxonomy): Bacteria > Acidobacteriota > Terriglobia > Bryobacterales > Bryobacteraceae > Bog-105. Next base: position 34,592 of record JALYVD010000174.1, read on the forward strand.
CAATACCTGGTCCGCTCGGGCTACTATGTTCGCACACGCGCCGATGCCGATACAGTGGAAGCGCGTAAAGGCGATTGGAGCCGTTGGCAAGCCGCTCTTATCAGCGGCGCGCAAGTTATCAGCACCGATTATTATGTGGCGGACCCCCGGTTCGGAACCGGCTATTTCGTCAAGCTGCCCGGCGGCATGCCGGGACGCTGGAATACCCTGCTGCTTCCAACGGAGCGGCCTCTCCCGCCCACTGAGTAGTCAACACCGCAGAGTCCGGCCCGTGCCGAGCAGCGCGGATTCTGACTCCTGAAAACGATCTCCGGCCGGCTTGGGCCGCTTACCAAGCCCGGCCCTCAGGGTTGGTACATCCACGTTTCGCCGCACCGCATTACACGACCGAAAGCAGGGCTACAATTGGGTGGAGGATCTCTAAGCGATGGCCACTTATCACTTGCCCTATGCTGAAGAACATCTCGCAGAGCTTTTCGAGGAAGCCCGCAATGGCGAGGACGTGATCATCGTGCGGTTCGATGGTAGATCGTGCCAGTTGCTGCCGCTCGCCGACGTGAAAAGCGAGGCGCCTCTGAACGAAAAATTCACGGTCTCGGATCTTGAACTTCCCGGCTCGCTTGTTCCTGCCTGATCTTCAGAGCCTGTTTCCGCCCATGCCGCCGTGGATGGGATCTGTAGGAGAGAGACAGTGTTACAACGTCATAGCCATGCCAAGTCCATTTAAGTTGCCCCTGCGAAGCGATATGCTGACGGCTTATGACACGACGAACGATGTTGGCCAGGACTGCCGCATTCGCATTTAAGCGCGGCAATCTGGACGAGGGCATCCAGCTGATTACCGAGCATACTGCTTCAGGACAGGTGTCGGCTGCAACGCTCTTTGTACGCAAGGGCGCCACGGCTCTGCACCGTGCTTTCGGCAAAGCGAAGACTCCGGATGCCGTGTTCCTGATTGCATCGATCACAAAACCAATGACGGTCTCGGCGTTGATGACGCTAGTGGACCGGCGGCAGGTCTCGTTATCAGACCCAGTTCAACGATTCATTCCAGAATTCCGAGGCGATGGCCGGGAGCGGGTGTTAGTAAAGCATCTGCTGACTCATACGTCAGGGCTTCCGGACATGCTACCTGAAAATGAGGATCTACGGAAGCGGCATGCTCCTTTGAGTGAGTTTGTGGAACACACCTGCCGGACTCCGTTGCTGTTCGCGCCAGGCACACAGCTTCGATACCAGAGCATGGGAATCCTTCTTGCGGCGGAGATCGCGGCGCGTGTCACCCAATTGCCCTTCCCCGCATTCGTCCATGAACATGTGTTCCGGCCGCTCGGGATGCGGAACACTTCACTCGGTCTCGGCGGTCGCACGATCTCCCAGACGATGCTTTGCCAAGTGCCGGAGGTCAGCGACTGGGACTGGAACAGTTCCTATTGGCGCAATCTGGCATCGCCGTGGGGCGGAGCGCATTCAACCGTGACCGACCTCGCTCGATTCCTGCACTACTTCGCACATCCCGATCAGCGGGTTCTGAAGCCCGAGACGGCGGCGGCAATGATCTCTAATCAAACAGCCGGTCTCAACAAACGCTGGGGTCTCGGATGGATGCTGAACAACGGTCAGTTTGGGAAAGGCTGCTCTAGCGCGGCATTCGGGCACAGTGGCTCGACTGGCACGCTCTGTTGGCTCGATCCGAAGAAGGAACTGAGTTTCGTATTGTTGACGACGAAACCGTCGCAAGAATCGGAGAAAACGTTGTTGTATCCAGCCTCGAACCTTGTATCCAGTTGGACCTGAACTTTGAAGGGAAATCTGAGACGATTGCAGAATGAGGAAACCGGCATCCGTTGCATTAGCGTTCCTGGCGTGCGCCGCAACACTGAGCAGTAAAGACAAGAGCGCGAAGGTGCCGTTCCACGACATGGCCGTGGGAATGCGTGACGCGTTTAACTGCGGTGTCGTGGTCGAGAAGTATCTACATGGATCGCTCAAAGGCAACGTTGAGGCGTATCACCAACTGCAAGCGGAAAATAACTGCGGCCACGTCGAAGCCGTTCTCGGCACGCTTCATGACGAAGCCGGAAGCAAAGGCAAGGAGTGATTCAGCACGGCGAGTGGGCTGGACGGAGCAAAAACGCGGAAAGGAGTGAACTGAATGAACCAATTCAATGAGATAGGATGGTGGCCAGGGACGGAATCGAACCGCCGACGCCAGCCTTTTCAGGGCTGCGCTCTACCGACTGAGCTACCTGGCCGTTTGGCTGGAAAACCCAGTCTACCAGACAGCACTTTCATTCCCCCCTTGCACTCCGATTTAGCTTCTCCTGGTACTTGCACTCGCTCTCGGTGCTAAGTTCTGGCTGCAAATCCTGGTATACTCCGCTTTGTCAGGCCTCTACATGGGTGAACAAAGATTAGGTGATGTTATCGACGACTACTGTGTAAAGTGTCGCCGTGTCACCAACCATTCAATAGTCTCGCTGGTCGATACGCAAGCAGCTAAGGTCCGCTGCCGGACGTGTTATCACGATCATGATTACCGGCACGAGCAAGCGCCGCCTACCAAGAAAGAACTGAAGTTAATGGAAGAAGCGGCGGCAAAGCTTGCGGCGCAAGAGAATGGCGAAGTGCCGGAAGAAGTACCCCAACCTGAAGAGCAGGCCAGCGCCACCGGCAAAGGCGCGTAGCCACGGCACTATTTCGGTTCGATCAGTCAAACGGATCAGACCATTTGGTTTAATCTCGCCCGGCAATGGATACCCTCCTCACGAGCGACCGAGAGGCTCTTGCACTCGATATCGTACGGGAGTTACACGGGCAAGGGCGCCGCGCCTATCTAGTCGGCGGCTGCGTGCGCGACAGACTCCTTGGCATCATCCCCAAGGATTTCGATGTCAGTACCGATGCTAGTCCCGACCGCTTATTGAAGTATTTTCCTAAGTCACAGACTGTTGGGGCTCATTTCGGGGTCATTCTTGTTACTCGTGGGAAGGCACAGGTCGAAGTAGCTACCTTCAGGACCGAAGGGACTTACTCAGACGGACGGCGGCCGGATCAGGTGCGCTTTGAGACCGACCCGGCGCTCGACGCGCTACGCCGTGATTTCACGATAAATGGATTGATGCAAGATCCGGTATCGGGCGAGGTCCTTGATTTCGTCGGCGGCCGTGCCGATCTGGCGAGCAAAGTAGTTCGAGCCATTGGCGATCCCGAGGCGCGATTCACGGAAGATCACCTGCGAATGTTGCGGGCCATACGATTCGCCGCCAGGCTCGGATTTTCGATAGCACCCGAAACCGCAGTCGCGATCCGTAAGCTTGCGCCATCCATCAATAGAATTTCCACGGAACGTATTCGCGATGAACTCGTTCGCATTCTGACGGAAGGAGGAGCCCGCCGAGGTTTCGAATTGCTTGACGAGTGCGAACTTCTGCAAGAGCTTCTCCCCGAAGTGAAAGCTTTTCAGGGGGTTCGGCAACCGCCACAGTTCCACCCGGAAGGCGACGTCTGGACTCACGTGCTTATGATGCTGGACAGACTCAAGAACCCGAGTGCGGCTCTAGCTGCGGGCGTCTTGCTGCACGATGTTGGGAAGCCGCCTACCTTCCGTGTCGCCGACCGCATCCGCTTCGATGGACATGCCGAAGTGGGGGCTGAAATGACCAGGGATATCGTTGGGCGTTTCCGGTTCTCGAATGACGATAGCGAGCGGATAACTTCACTGGTTGCGAATCACATGAAATTCAAAGATCTTCTTCAGATGCGCGTGAGCACGTTGAAGCGGTTTCTTTGCCTTCCACATTTCGACGAACACCTGGAACTGCACCGGCTGGATTGCCTCGCCAGTAACGGATACACCGAGGCCTACGAATTCGCCAAACAGAAGCTTGCGGAATTTGGGCGGGAGGAACTGCGGCCCGCGCGGCTGATCACTGGCCGCGATCTAATCGAAGTTGGTTATAAACCGGGCCCAGACTTTAGCCGGGCGCTCGAAGCGGTGGAAACCGCGCAACTCGAAGGTCAGATTCAAACACGCGAAGAGGCTTTGGCGCTCAGTAGGTCAGTACTAGGTACCATCGGCGCATAAGATCACTGCGGATTTTTTGACATGGGGAGCGCCCTCGGAGCATCCAAAGTCTACCGGAAGAAAACCACGTGCCCACCATTGAAGCGCCCATCACTCACTTGCTCGGTCAGTTGCAGTCCGCGCGCGCGGAAGGAGACCGGTTTTTCAACATTATTAAGCGCAACGCCCTCTACGAACGTCCGATCGACGCACGCCATCGCATCATTTTCTACATTGGCCATCTGGATGGCTTCGACTCTATCCAAATTTGCCGTGAAAGACTCGGAGCGCAATCGGCTGATCCCGAACTGGATGCCCTGTTTCAAGCCGGCATAGATCCGGACTCCACCCATCTGCCATCGGACACGCCTTCGGATTGGCCTTCTCTCGATCAAGTATTCGCGTATGTGAACCGCTGCCGCCGACATGTAGACGCTCATCTGGACAACGCACCCGAGGGCGTCATTCACATGGCGCTGGAGCACCGGCTGATGCACCTGGAAACGCTCGCTTATATGTTCCACAACATCTCGTATCAGTTGAAGAACGCGCCGGTGGGTCGCGTCTTGTCCGCCCAAACAGAAACGGCGGACGGGAACGAATGGCTGGTCATCCCCGCGGGCGAGGCGGTTTTAGGTAAGCCCAATGATGAAACTTTTGGATGGGATAACGAGTATGAGGAAGTACGCCGCCCCGTAGCAGAGTTCCGCATCCAGCGCTTCAGTGTGACCAACGGCGATTATCTGAAATTCGTGGACGAGGGCGCGCCGATACCGCACTTCTGGGTACGGCGTGGAGATGCGCTTTACTATCGCGGTATGTTCGCGGAATTTCCTTTGCCGCTTGACTGGCCCG
>JALYVD010000192.1 GCA_030853405.1 Acidobacteriota bacterium
CCATCCAAGACTATCTGGAATATAGTAACGAGCATCCGAAGCCTTTCGTCTGGACTGCGGATGCCGATCTTATCCTCGGCAAAATCCAAAGGCTTTGTGAACGAATTTCTAACTCAGCACACTAGTAACACGAATTTTTTGCGGCGTGCTTTCATAAATGCCGCTATGGTGACTTGCTCTTACGAGATCTAGGCGGCATAGTGGTATCAACATGCCCGGCAACGAGTACCTGAAAAGCAATGGAGGGGTTCAACTGGAGCAAGCTTCCGTTTACCTGGTTGCGCAAAAAATTAAAGGCCAGAGCGCACACTTGGCCCAATGCCACAGCACTGGGAAGATTGGTTAGTAGGGCAGAGCTTCGATGGCTACCACTTTGCCATCGTGCAGTGTGGCAACCGTGAGGCGCCCGCCGTCCCCGGCCATATAGTAATAACGCTCGACCAACCGCCCTTCCCGCCGAGCCGTCACGTCTAACGTTGGCTCGCCGTACTGTTTCCGAAGAGCGGACCGTGTCGTACCGACGGTCAGATTCCCTACATTTGGAGTGCCAGGCACCGGTACCTCCACCACAATGGAGTTGCTAGCATTGTCCTGCTCTCCCATTGCCAAAATCAGCTCGCGGTCTTGCGCTGTTCTCGAACGACCGTGCGCAGCTCTTGTGCTCAATTTTGGTTTCTGCTCAGTTGTCGCTTTGGGGATGGAGGTGGCCACAACAGCAGATCGCGCGTACAACCCAAAATCAGGCACCCAGTTCCGGCCTTGCCATAAACCGAGACCGAGCAGGCCTACCAACGCAGCGAGCAACAAAGTTTCTACGCCCCGCATGGTAAACTGGCCTTTCCTCCAGTACAGACTATCCCCATCACCTGAAGGGGACAGAATAGAGTTATAGTAACTCATTTCCGTACTGGCGCAAAGCGATTTACCTTTCCCCGCACTTCGTTGACTTTCGGCATCAAGGGGGAGAATTTAAGAACGGCAGACGCACGCATCCTTCATGTCATAGTCAGCAGGAAAGAGTTGCGAAGTTGGAACCGAAGACGCTTACTCACCCATCATCAGGCCAACCATCGCGACTCCGAAGAGACCCGAAATAAGCAAGGCTTGCCCTTAATACCCTCGTCCCTTCGGCAATCACCGGATCTGTCCCTTGCGAATCATGTTCACCGTTTCGATACCTGAGTCGTCCGCCACGCCGCGCGAGGATGCCGGATCCGGCCGCTTCGCAAGCACATCCTTTAGGTTGATGGCGTGAAGCGAAAAATGACCTTGTAAACGCTGTGAATAGCCCTGCCATGCGACCGCGCTGGCTCGAATGTCCATTGTCGCGCGGCTGAAATGGCCGCGCTATTCAAAATCGAATTCGGGTCAGAGACGGCATTCGCAAAACGAGCGTTCGTCACACGTCCAGAGGCGTCGATATAAACCTCCACTTGAACCTCTCGGACGGAACTTAGCGTAGTGCCGAATGATGTCAGATTCGGTATGGGTTTTCGCAAAGGTTGTGGTCCTACGTATGAAGCCTCGCCAGGCTGACCATGCAAGGTCGTGCCTGGGGTGATGGGCTTTGGTGCGACAGGCGGATTTGCTACGACTGAAGTGGGCTGCGCGTTTGTTCTTTGGTCTTGAATTGGTTTGGCCGGTTGTGCATTCCCTGATGCCGATTGCGCTATTGAATCCTGATTTGAGGGGATGCCAGTGTGGCCTGCCACTTGTTTGTCTTGTGCGCTTTCAAGCGCGAGGGCTACCGCCGGTTCGGAAGCAATCGAGGGTCTTTCTGCATTCGCTTCACGGAGTGCGCTGGCGGGCGATGTCGAATGGTCGTAATTAGGGTTGGCCGGATTGGTTGGGGCGTTGGCATGTCCTACTAACGAACGCCTTGAGTTCAAATTATTAATGGGCTTCGCGGCACGAGAAATGTCGAGATTAGAAAGAGAGTTCCGGTCAGACACTGACCGTGGAACCAAGACTCGGCGTTCGCGAGCATTGGGCTGTAAACCTGCAGACATGCCCGTTAGAGTGCGGACGGACTCACTCAAGGTGCGGTTGTTCAAAGTATAGACCTGTAGGCGAAAATTGACGTCCTGAGCTTCCGGTACATAGCGAACCCAGCCGGTATCGAGTTTCGACCTGTCCAGCTCAAGTTTTCTCACCTGCACACCGTCAGTTATGGTGAGCACGCCATTTTTCGCAGATTTAAGCGCGGGCATGCGGACATCCCAGTGCAATTCCCACGCCGAGCCGCTCCGGACCGGCTCGAATCCCAGGGGCGTGGCTGGGTCCGCACCCTCTCTTTTACTCCTGGACAGATTCAGAGTGCGATGCCGGAGCAAAGTCAGCCCAAGCATTCCGGCAAACATAAGCACGACAGCCCAGGCGGAGATGACACGGAGCAGGCGAAATTTGTTAGGAAGAATGAGCTTGGGTTCCCGGAGCGAGGGAATCGGGCTTTCGGTGGCCGAAGATGCGGGTCTTGTGGAAGCGTTTTCCTCTATGATCGTCCCGGACCCGTCTTTAGATTTACCAAATAGTGGCGAAGTAGTTGGCTGATGCTCACCGGCCGGTACGTCCTCATGAGACAATCCTCTTCGCAAAACGCTCGGGTCGCCAAAGTTCGGGCAATTAGCATCCTTAACCTGTTCGTTATTAGAGATGTTTGCGGCCCCCGCAGAGCGGGCGTCACTCACCATGACTGTGGCGTCTGTGCTCGATTTCGGTGGCCGATTGGCCAAGTCCGATCTGGTTCCTAATCCGACAAAGGAGGTCGCTGGCGGGGAAGATATTGGCATCGGTTCAACCACGGGATTAGTTGCGGCCGGTACAGAGTGTCGTGGGGCGCCTTCGGCTTTACGTAACAGAACTCGCAACCAGTGCGTGTTGAGAATGGCGCGTGCCCGGGATTCCCACTCTCTCCGATGATCCCGCCACTCAAAAATGCGGAAATCAGGACGCTCGGTGATCGAAGATGCGTGCGGTTGAGAACTGCGAGCGGCCGGCCCGTGGGCATTTCCCGCCATCAGCAAATCGAAGGGTAGTGTGAGATCCGGCGCGTCGGTCAGAGAACTCTTATCGTCAATGATATAGACCGTGGCAGAGGTACCGGTCCCTTGTACGTTCAGTTTCAAATAGACGTCTTTACTCGCGAAATCCCGAATGTTTACATCGGATGAGTTGCGTTGTGCGGAGCCGAACGTGACACGATATTGGCCGACAGCATAGAGCGTGGCGCGTGATCGCGGCCTCCACAACGCGAGAGCCTGAGCCAAAAATTTCGGATTGACAGCACAACCCTTCTCGCTTTCAGAAGCAGCAACCGGGAAACAGTCGGCAACGACGAGCGATTTATTGTTATCTGCCGGGTTCTTGTGGCCGAGCAACAGACCACCGGAAAGGTCCGGATGAGAGCTTACCTCCTGCTTGAGGCGTTCCACTACCTTGGCACTGATAGACAGGGATAACTGCTTCGCAGGAATCTCTGCCGTGAAGTCTTCCGAGGTCACGTTATCCTCCATTACGGGCAGCCATCATCGGCACTATTTCACAAAACCATACTTTAGAAGTTAACCGATCTTACGAGATCTACGCTCAGGTCACAAATGTAAGTTACCGGATCGGAACCTCTTTGCGTGATGTTACCGAAGTACACAGCCTTTGAACGATTAAAGAAAGTCCGCCGAAAAATGTCAAGTCGAATCGAAGAGGGTGCCGCTGCTCACCGGAGGCCCGGGAATGCGGGTGCTGCAGACGCGACTGGCAAGCCTCCTGATTAGCGTTGCCCGAGTGTGTACCACGCTTCTCTTCCATTATCCATTCTGTATACAGCCGTTGACATACGGGTGGGGGCGCCCGGGAAAGCTCCTGAAAGGAAGGAGTTCCTGGATATTCCGCATTGGTGCGTAAATTGCGAAGTAGAAGTTGCCTGGCTCTCTGCACTTGAAAGCCTCTCAAACTTTTAAAAGACAATTTTGGTCGTAAGAGGGCGGAGCTACGTGTTTTCGCCCATCCAGACAGAGAAATTTTGTGCACACACTAGATGAAGCTTGCCATCCGTGGTTCGCTATTTACGTTAAAGCAAGACATGAAAAGAGCATTGCGACCGCCCTTGATGGCAAGGGATACGAAACATTTCTACCAACTTATCGAAGACCGCAGAAGAGCAGTCGGCAATTCGATTTGCCGCTGTTTCCCGGGTATGTATTCTGCAGGTTTGAGTTATCGGACACGCTGCCCGTTGTAACCACGCCTGGGGTGTTTACGATTGTGGGCAACGGACGGTTCCCACAAGCAGTTTCGGAGGAGGAAATTGGAGGAGTCCGGCAAATGGTGCGGTCCGGCTTATCTCCTTGTCCGTGGCCGTATGCTGCGCCGGGGAATCAAATCTTTTTAACAGCAGGGCCCTTACGAGGTCTGCGCGGAGTCATTGTGGACGCGAGCAACGAGAAGTGGCTTGTTGTCTCGGTCGATCTTCTGCGGCGTTCGATCGCCGTGAAAGTGGAACGGGATTCTGTTGACCTCACATCGGAGTCAGTACCGGCCTTAACCGGCTGACGAGCAAGCACGCAGCAGATGCTTGCCCGGCAAGATCGACAGCTTGGCCACCGCTATGGACCGCGTGCACACATTGATGGTGTCGAACCTTGGAAGACTCCATCATCATCTGTCGCAGACGAGTGAGCCTACGTCGTAGGCGGCAAGAAACCCGAATCAGTTATGCAGCACGCAGATTACGGAGCGTTAGTCATATCGCTGGATTTTGAACTTTATTGGGGAGTGACGGATCTCTATGTTCCGGGTAGCCGATATGACGCAAATGTCCTGGGCGCGCGGAAGGTGATTCCCAGACTACTGGCTCTATTCGAAGAAGCGGGTCTATCTGCCACATGGTGCACGGTCGGATTGGTGTTCGCAGAAAGCCGCAGAGATGCCGAACAATATTTCCCGGACAAGAGACCTCGGTATCAGAACAGAGAATTTTGCGCGTACACAAAAGGCTCCTCGGCTAGCGCAGATGAGACGTTTTACTATGCCTCGGAGCTAGTGCGGCTCATCGCGAACCAGCCGAAGCAAGAGGTGGGGACTCATACGTTCTCACACTATTACTGTCTGGAGCCGGGGCAGGATGTCGAGGACTTCGAAGCCGACCTCATCGCTGCAAAGAGAATTGCAGAGAAACACAACATTTCACTGCGATCGATTGTGTTCCCCAGAAATCAGGTCAACCCGTCGTATCTGAGTGCTCTTGTGAGGCACGGTATTGCCGCCTATCGAGGTACGGAATTGACATGGATGAATTCGGCGGGTTCACGTTCCCAGCAACGCGATTGGAAGAAGAGGGCCAGTCGTTTGGCGGATGCGTACATCAACTTGTCCGGCGATAACTCATATTCCTGGGATGACGTACTAGACGAGACCGGATTATGCAATGTCCGCGCCAGCCGCTATTTGCGTCCGTACTCGCGTAGCGGACGTGCTCTCGAGAGGCGGCGTCTGCAGCGAGTGATCGCAGGGATGGAGGCGGCGGCTCGTTCGAAGCGAGTGTTTCATCTTTGGTGGCATCCCGAAGATATGGGCCAGCACCTAGAGGAAAGCTTGGAGAACGTCAGAATCGTTGCGAAGGCGTTTGGACAGCTTCGACAGGCGTACGGGATGCGCGCGATGTCCATGGGCGATATAGCCGATGTGGTGAGTCCGCGAATCGTGCCGTCGAATGAGGCCACAAGCGCGGTCCGGCACAGGGTAGCGGCTCCCGCTTCTTTCTAGTGAGAGTGAATAGCGTTGCATAAAGTCGAACAACAGGCCACGATTAACCGTCATTTCGACAGCGCCGCCCAGTACTGGCGAGACGTGTATCGGCAGCTAGATGTCGGCGGACAAGTTTACCGTGATCGGCAACGAGCGGTACTCGACATGGTCGAGACGCTGAAACTCGCGCGCGGAACACGCATTTTGGAGGTCGGCTGCGGAGCCGGAGCAACGAGCGTGGCGCTCGCCGTCAAAGGATACAGAGTGGAGGCGGTCGATAGCGTCGAGAAAATGGTGCGTGCGACGCAGAAACTCGCAAGGGAAAGGGGAGTGGACGACCTCGTCCATTCACAGATAGCGGATATTCACAACTTAGGTTATGCGGATGGGGAATTTACTGTAGCGCTCGCAGTGGGAGTAATGCCCTGGATGCCGGCACTGCAGGCACCTCTATCCGAATTAGCCCGAGTGCTCGCACCCGAAGGTCGTCTGATTGTGACCTCAGATAACAGTATGCGGCTTGTGCGTCTGCTGGATCCGCTTGCGCGTGTCAGTCAACTGGCCGGCAATGCATTGAGAGCAGCGGGTTTGCGATCGAACGGACCGGTAGTCCGAATGTATACGCCGGGACAATTCGACGCCGCATTGGCGGAAGCCGGTTTCGAAAAGAAGATGGGGCGAACGGTTGGATTTGGCCCACTCACCTTTGCTAAACGCAAAGTGCTGCCGAATTTTTGCGGATTACAGCTCCACTATTCACTTCAAAAACACGCGGATAGCGGTATGCCGCTGGTCCGTTCGCGAGGTTCTCATTATGTTGTGCTCGCCCGCAAAAGCGAGAGTCCCTTTTAAAGCGTTGATGTCCATTGGAGGTGGAACATGACGACCAACACTATAGCCGGGCTGGAGGAGCGAATCGGTAAAGACGAGTACCGCTCCGAAAACCGGCACCATACGGCCGACTACCTGCAAATTATTGGGGTGGCCGAGTTGCCGGCACTTACTAGTCCGTTTGATCCAGGCTATGACCCGCTGACACTCGAAGGTCATCTGGAACAAAGTTCTCATTTAATTTCATTCCTGAAGATTTCAATGGCGTGTTGGATGGTTGCGGATGAACGCGCAACTCGGCGAAAGATCCGCAGCGCACGCGAGCATCGGGTACGTACAGTGACGGGAGGTGGTCCATTCGAAGTAGCGGTCGCGCAACGCAAGCTGCCCGAGTATCTCGACCTTTGCGCCGATATTGGTGTCGACCGCATTGAATGCGGCGAAGGTTTCACGGACATGACGCTTCCACCCGCACAAGTGGTGAAGATGGCCGAGGAGCGCGGGCTGGAAGTTCAATTTGAAATAGGTAAGAAACATACTGGCGCGTTTACTGGAAATGGCTGCGAAGAGTTGATCGCGCAAGGCCGTGCCTGGCTTGAAGCGGGAGCCCGTCAGTTGGTAGTTGAGGCGAGAGAGAGCGCGCAAGGTGTAGGACTCTTTGATTCGGCTGGTGCTTTCAACACTGAGTTGGCAGACCGCTTTGCGGCGGCTTTCGGCTTCGACATTGTGATCTTTGAAGCGCCTACAAAGCCCAGCCAATTTGCGATGCTTAATCACTTCGGCTCGCGCGTGCACCTGTGCAATGTGAGGCTAGAGGAACTTCTTCGGGTGGAAATTTACCGAAGAGGCCTGCATTCCGATGCGTTTGGCCACGAGAATCTCAGGCCCAGGAGAACCGCACAGTGACCAAGACCTTTGTTATCGACTATTTACCTGAATCCGCACCCCGCTATGTGTCGGATTACGCAATCGTGGCGATAGATGTAATCAGAGCAACAACGATGGCAGTTACTGCTGTTGCGATGGGCCATAAGTGCTATTCCGTAACTTCAGTGGAAGAAGCGCACGCCTTGGCAAGCGTGCTGGAAAACCCAATTCTGGCGGGCGAATTACGGGGCATCATGCCGGAACGTTTCCATATGAACAACAGCCCAGCAGAACTGGTGCGGCGAGGGGACACAGAACGACCGCTGATCCTTCTATCGTCCTCTGGGACTCAGCTTCTGCAAACCGCCAGTTCCTGCCCGCATGTATATGTGGCGTGCCTGCGCAACTGTTACGCGGTATCCAGATACATGGCAGAACGTCATCCGCGCGTCGCTCTGATCGGTGCAGGAAGCCGGGGCGAGTTTCGCGAAGAAGATCAGCTCTGCTGTGCATGGATGGGCAGATATCTTATGGAGGCGGGCTATGTCCCAGAGGATTCGAGGACTGCCGATATCGTCGAGCAGTGGCGCGAGGAGCCAGTTGCGGCATGCGCGATCGGCGCTAGCGGGGCTTATCTTCAACGCAGCGGGCAATTGGACGACTTAGATTTCGTGCTGGCGCATGTTAACGATCTATCAACCGTTTTCATGCTCGATGGCCGCGAATTGGTCGCAGTGCGGCGTGCGGTACAGAGTTTGCCAGAGAAGCGGCTCGCTACGGTCGCATACTGAGTCATGTCTGTCGCGATAGGTGACCCGTCTACTCCCGTCCTGGTTCTGAACGCAATCCACCATGGCGCTCTGGGGCTGAGCCGCAGCCTCGGGCGCCTTGGAGTGAAGGTTTATAATCAAGCGCCATTCCGTTCCGTCCCGGTGTTCTATTCGAAGTACTCGCGCGGGAACTTTGTTTGGAATCACGACACGGCAGGTGCGGACCGTACGGTCCAGTTTCTGTTGTCCATCGGGCAGCGGTTATCGAGTACGGCGCTCCTTATTCCCACCTGTGATGTGACCGCCACATTGGTCGCAGATCACGACGAGACTCTGCGGCAATACTTTATTTTTCCTAAGCAACCACCGGCCCTTGTGCATGCGCTTTGCAGCAAGAAAGGTATGTACCATCTGGCCAAGGCGCATGGTATTGCAACACCCGAAACTATTTTCCCGGAGTCTCGCGCCGAGGTTCTGCGATTTTTAGAATCGACTCATTTCCCAATCGTGCTCAAAACCGTGAAGAACACGATGGGCACGACGACACCCCGCGCCGTCAAGATTATTGTGACGGACGAGCAGAAGCTCCTCGCGCTCTACGATCAACTCGAAGATTCCACGCATCCGAATCTGATGCTGCAAGAGTATATTCCGGGTAATGACGACAAAAACTGCATGTTCAACGGCTACTTCGATGAGAACTCGACTTGCTTAGTTGCGTTTACAGGAAAGAAACTCCGGCAGTTCCCGGCTTACGCCGGCGTTACCAGTCTCGGGATGTGCGTTAGAGACGCCACGGTGGAAGACATGACGAAAAAGTTCATGAGGGCCATCGGTTATAGAGGCGTGATTGATATGGGCTATCGCTTTGACGAGCGAGACCAGAAATACAAGATATACGACGTGAATCCACGGATTGGCGCGACGTTCCGGCTCTTTGTAGATGACAAAGGAATGGATGTCGCGCGGGCTTTATATCTGGATATGACCGGACAGCCGGTGCAGCCGGGCCACATGCGGGAAGGACGGAAGTGGATCGTCGAAGACTCGGATCTGGTGTCCAGCTTCCGGTACGGCTGGGATGGTCGGCTGCAATTTAAGGATTGGATGCAATCGCTCAGAGGAGTTGAGGAGGGCGCACTGTTCGCCTCCGACGATCTCATCCCAGTTGGCGCAAGGATGATCCACAACGTCCGTAAGTTGTTTCTGCCACCGATCAAAAAAGCGTCCCGCAATCAACCGGCGCAACCCGCCGCAATAGATGAAAACACAAGTACGCCGACGGAAAAACACGATGGATGCGAGTACACGTCTTGCGCGGATGGACGACACACGCCCAATTAAGAGCCCTCGACAGTTTAGCTAAATGAATTTCACTCGAATCTTCGCGATCCTGAACGCGTTTCACCCCGGCCGTTCTCTATTAAGGCGAAATTTTTTCTGGACGTTTATTGGGAACACCGTGTATTCGGCCTGTCAGTGGGGTCTTCTTAGCGTACTGGCAAAGTTGACCACGCCTGAAAAGGTAGGCGAGTATGCGCTGGCTGTGGCCGTAACGGCCCCGCTGCTTTACTTTGCCAATTTCGGTATAGGCATCATGCTTGTGACCGACACGAACCGGCAATTTCGATTCGCGCAATACAGGACCGCTCGTCTGCTTCTGATCGCGGCCAGCTTAATTGCCGCCGTGATTATTTGCGTCGTTTCCCGTTTCTCGGCGGAAGTTGTTTTGTTGACGCTGATTGTAGCGATCTCGCAGTCGTCGGACTGTCTCAGCGAACTATACCGTTCGGTGATGCTGCGATCCGAGCGGATGTCGCGTATCGCAGTGTCGCTCGTCATTCGAGGCGCCGCTTCGGTTGCTACGGCCGCCGCGGTGCTGTTTTATTCCAAAAATCTGGTTTGGGCGCTTTTGGCGATGGCGGCCGCGCGAATGACCGTGCTTTTTCTCTACGACATGCCGATGGGTAAAGACTCACCCGTGGCAGCTGAAATAGAGGACCCATATAACGACGGCGAAGAGCACCCGAAGAGCATTCTGGATCGAGTCTCTAAAGCCTTAAGCTTTCCCGCGGTGTGGAAGATCACGAGCGCCGCTCTCCCGCTCACGATCATCACAATTCTCACCTCCTTGGTGATTAATCTCCCAAGGTATTTCATTGAAAGCTACGCCGGGCACCGGCAGTTGGGAATATTCGCGGCAATGTGGTCCATGTTGACCGCAGGGAACATGATCGCCATTGCTCTCGGGCAAGCAATCTTTCCAAGGCTATCCAAACTGTACGCCGTGCGAGATATTGCTGGTTTCAGGCGGCTCATCGGGTACGCCCTACAGATTGGCTTGGGGTTGGGATTAATGGGCGTAGCCGGTGCAATTGTTGCAGGACGGCAGATATTGACTCTGGCCTACCGGGCTGAGTATGCCGAGCAGCGCTGGCTGTTTGTGGCGGTCATGGGCGTAGGAACGTTGGTGTACATCATCACCTTGCTCGGCAACGTGGCGACCTCCGCCCGGGCGTTTAAAAGCCAGGCACTCCTGATGTCGATTGTCGCGACGGTCACTTTCCTATCCAGTGCGCTATTCGTTCCGAAATTCGGAGTCTGGGGCGCGGTCTGGGCGGTTGGTCTTGGGTGTCTGACTCACATGGCAGGCTTGATGTTCATCGTGCTCGAACTGTTGAAACGTGAGCAGGATAGGCAGACGGTACTGTCACTGGCTGCCTAGCGGGCATGCGGCACACGAGCCATACAGAGCCGCGCCACCCCGGAACAAATTGCATGATTCTCTACAAGCACAGATTTATCACGGCCGCGGAATGTTGGTATTCAGCGCCCGTCGAGCGTTGCCCGGCGGACGTTCTCCACTGTCTTCAACTTGCGTTGCCGTTGGGCCATTCGAGAACGAGCGATTTCAAGACCATTTGGATTGATCTAAGAAAGCCGGAAGAGCAGCTTTTGCGGGAGATGAATAAGACGACAAGAAATGAGATTCGAAGAGCGGCCCAAGAAGAATTTCATTGTGAATCCTGGCACGAAGATGTCCACAATCGCGTTGAAGAATTCTGCCGTTTCTTCGAAGAGCATGCCGTTACTGCAAAGGCAATAGCCGAAACCAGGAGATGGACCAAAGCCCATGCCAGCCACGGCTCACTCGATCTGTCGCGAGCGATTTCGGAAGACGGCAATGTTCTTGTCTGGCATGCCTATTATCGGGACGCCGAGCACGCCCGGCTGAAATATTCCGTTTCTGTTTCCCGCGATACGGACGGTGCAATGCGGGCAGTCATCGGGCGTGCAAACCGATTTCTACATTGGCAGGATATACAGCGTTTCAAGGCGGACAGCCTGACAATTTACGACCTGGGTGGTTGGTACGCGGGCTCCGACGATGAGAAGCTTTTGCGCGTTAACAAATTTAAGGACGGGTTTGGCGGGGAGCTATTAACAGCCTTCCACTGTACGCGCGCCCTCACCACGAAGGGACGGCTGTACATCTGGGTCGTTGACGTGCGGAACCGGCTGGCGCGCTTCACAAGCGAGCGGCGGGCGCTAGCCGGCCACCCCAAGCGGGATCGGAACGAGACACAACAAGCTGTAGGCCGGTGCTGTGAACTGGCTGAAAAAGAACGACAAAGAAGGTGTTAACTCATGAACGCGGAGAGAAACAGCAGTTATCGCGCAATGATAAGAACCGCGGTAATGCTAGCAATGATCGCCTGTGCCAACACGTATTCGACCGCACAATCGAACAAGCGTACGGAACAAGCCGAACAAGCTAACGCTTCGGCCGCGGCGGTCCCGCGCGATGAATACCGGCTCGGGCCGGAGGATCAAATTACTATCACGGTCCGGTTTGCGGACGAGTTGAACAACAAAACCGTCCCCATCGATTCCGCCGGTTACATCAATATTCCCTTTGCCGGACGCGT
The DNA here is from genome assembly GCA_030853405.1 of Acidobacteriota bacterium. Lineage (GTDB taxonomy): Bacteria > Acidobacteriota > Terriglobia > Bryobacterales > Bryobacteraceae > Bog-105. Next base: position 12,140 of record JALYVD010000192.1, read on the forward strand.
CAGCGCAGCCGGTCTGACGGTTGCGGAACTTCAAACCAGCCTGGCGAAAAAGCTGACTCCCTACTTTGCAGCGCCACAAGTAGTAATCAATATCGCGCAGTACGGCAGCAAGCCGGTTGCCGTGATGGGGGAGGTTCACAACCCGGCGGTGCATCAACTACGTGGCAGAGAAACACTCATGCAACTGCTGTCCGCATCGGGAGGGTTGACGCAGGAGGCCGGTTCGAAACTGGAGATCACGCGGCAAATGGTGTGGGGAGAATTGCCGCTGCCGAACGCGCGTGTGGACTCATCGGGAACGTCGTCCACGGTTGAAGTGGATTTGTCGGCTTTGCTCTCGGGCAACGAATCGGAAAATATTCTTCTCTGTTCGAACGACACCGTCACGGTACCGCGCGCCAAGCTGATTTACGTTCTTGGAGAGGTTCACAAACCGGGCGGTTTTCCCTTGCACGAGACCGAGACGGCTTCCGTCCTCCAGGCGCTTGCACTAGCCGAAGGACCGCTCGGAACGGCAAGTACCGAGCATGCCCGGATATTGCGAATGCAATCCAATGGCGTGAGGCAGGAAATTCCGGTTAATTTGAGAAACATCCTGGAACGCGAGCAGCCGGACATCTCGCTCAAACCGGAGGACGTGCTGTATCTGCCAAACAGCAAAGCAAAGAGCGCGACTCTTCGTGCAGTAGAAGCAGCAATTCAGATGGGGACTGGAGTGGTGGTATGGGGCCGATTTTAGACAACAACAAGGGACTTGTTCCCGCTGTGGTCAATCGTAATAACTACATGGTCACGGATCTTATGGTCCCTCCGAACGCTATTCAAGTGACGAATTTGGACGATCTGTTCACCAGACTTTGGAGGCGGAGAAATGTCCTCGCGGTCTTCATCGTCGTGGGAACGATTGGCGCGCTGGCGCTCGCTTCTTTTCAAAAGCCGATGTATCGCTCTATAGCGCTCGTTGAGGTGCAGGGCTTAAATGACAACATTCTAAACACGCGGGATGTCGATCCGACCGCATCGACACTGAATTACCCGATGGATTCGTATGTACAGACACAGATCAAGATTGTCAAAAGCGAGTCGGTCGTCGGCAAGGCGGCCGACCGGCTGAAACTGGAGGACCATCCCGAACTGCTTTATTCCGAAGGGCTACTGCAAAGGCTTAAAAGGAGTCTGGGGTTAGCCGCGCCGTTAAGAAAAACTCTTACCCAGCAACAAGCAATCGATTGGGGCTCTTCGCACCTGACCGTCCGAATTCCCGGTTTGACGCGAATGATTGAAATTTCGGTCGAAGCCGCCGACCCGAAGCTCGCCGCTAATTTTGCGAACGCAATCGTTGACGAGTATATCGACAGCACAGTCGGGATGCATAGCGCTTCGAGCGAACGGACGACGGCATGGCTGGGCGAACAGATTGCGGAACTGAGGTCTAAGGTCCAGAGGTCGGAAGCCGATCTGCAAGCCTACGCGCAGAAAACAGGCCTGTTGTTCACCGCTGAAAAAGACAACATCGCCGAAGTTCGACTGCGGCAACTCCAAGACTCTCTGTCCAAGGCGCATGAACTACGCGTAGCGCAACAATCGCGCTACGATCTGGTTGCTACCGCCCCGGCCGATTCTCTTCCGGAAGTACTGGACGATCCGGTTTTGCGAGAGTACCAGGCGAGACTGACGGAACTTCGTCGGCAATTGGCGGAGTTACAACCGGTCTTGGCGCCAGGGCACTACAAGGTGCAGCAGATACAATCGCAAATCACCGAAATGGAAGGCGCTATGGACGGGAAACGCGCGAACATACTCAGCCGCATCAAAAACGAGTTCGACGCGGCGGAACATGAAGAGAAAATTCTCGCCGGAAATTACGCGGCGCAGGTGCAGTTAGTTTCCGGACAATCGGTGAACGCGATTCAGTACGACATTCTAAAACGCGAACTGGACACGAACCGGCAAATGTACGAAAGCATGCTGCAGAAGCAACGGGGGGTCCGGATGGCCGCCGCGATGCATGCGAGCGACATCTCTATTGTTGACAATGCTAAGCCCGCGAAGATGCCTTTCCGGCCCAATCGCGCCGTGTTCGCAGCGACGGGATTAGGCTTCAGCACATTTGCCGGAATGGCGTTTGTGTTGTTTCCACGTAGACGCCGGGCGAGAGTCGATCCCCCTAGTGGGGTAATCCGGCAACTTGGAATTCCGGAGCTGGGTTCCATTCCGTTTGTACAAAGCAAGGGCAAGAAGTCCACGCTGGAATTGAACTGGAGCATGTCGCAACAAGACACAGTCGCGGAAGCGTTCCGCGCCACAATGGTCTCGATTTTATTGGGTAGCAGGGGAGCATACGATGGGCAGTATCCGCGCGTAATCGTCATTTCCAGCTGCGCGCATGGCGATGGGCGGACGACGGTCGCGGCGAATCTCGCGATTGCGCTTACAGAAGCGGATCACAAGGTTCTGCTGGTGGATGCGGATCTTCGCAAACCGCGGTTGCACGACCTCTTCCGATTGGATAATCGCCAGGGACTCAGCAGCATACTTTTGGATACCAAACCATGCGAGTCGTATACCGCGCAGCAACTCGGATATTCGACGAATGTGCCCAGACTGCATGTGCTTCCGAGCGGCCCTGCGTCGGAGGGAACGGCAGGATTGTTGCACTCGGCTCGTACTGCGGAATTTCTGGATAAAGTCCGGAGCGTCTTCGATATCGTGATCATCGATACGCCGCCGGTGCTTCCGTTTGCCGATGGGCGCACCTTGGCGAAACTGTCAGACGGAGTAGCCTTCGTAATTCGGGCGGATGAGACAACCCCCGACGATCTTCTCTCCGCGCTGCAGCGGTTTGCCGAAGATGGCGCACCGGTGTTGGGCAGCATTGTAAACGGCCGCGAAAAAACGAAAGCTTCCGTTTACGAAGAAGCGCCTTCAAAAAGTCACTCTTCGGTCCCACTCGTGCCATCTTTCCTCGAAGCGAGAGTGTCTACCGGTTCGCAGCGTTCCGTGGGAGTGTCAGCCACCGAATGACGCACTCATTGCATGTCACGGCTGTGCAGGATGCCGTCGACACAGACGCCGGGAGTGGCGTCGCGGTCCGAAGCACGCCCGGGAAGATCAAGGTTGTGCATGTTATCAACAGTCTCGGCATCGGGGGCGCCGAGTTGGCGTTGTTTCGGCTGATGACCAACGCCGACCGGGCGGCGTTTGACATGCAGGTTATTGCCCTTGTGCATGAGAGTCCATTGGGAGAAAGGCTGCGCGAGGCGGGGTTTCGTGTGCACTGCCTCAGCTTGTCAAAGAAACGTGTGGACGCTTCGGCAATGCTGCGTCTCGTACGCCTGCTGCGCAAGGAAAAGCCCGATATTGTACAGACCTGGTTGCAGCACAGCGACCTGCTAGGCGGAATTGCGGCGAAGTTCGCGGGGGTCGGTCCGGTGTTGTGGAATATCCGGCACAGCACGCTTCATCCGGTTCTGACGAAACGGCGGACGCGTTTGGTAACTCAGCTTTGCGCGCGCTTATCGGCTTATATTCCAGCCAAGATCATATGTTGCTCGGAATCGTCCCGCGAGGAACAGGTGAAAATCGGGTACGCGGCGCGAAAGATGGTCGTAATCTCGAACGGCGTGAATACAAGCCGGTTCAAGCCCGACCCGGAGGCTTACCGTCTGATCCGGAATGAAATTGGCATTCCCCTGGACGCTCTGTTGTTCGGAGCGGCCGGCCGTTTCCATCCCGCGAAAGACCATGTGAATCTGATTCGCGCCGCGGGCGAAATCGCGAGGCAGAACACAAATGCACATTTTGTTTTTTGCGGCGAGCGGGTGGATATGGAGAATCCGGAATTGAAAGCGTGGGTTCTCGAGACGGGCTTTGCGGATCGATTTCATCTACTAGGCCGGCGTGACGACGTCCAGCGGGTCATGGCGGCTCTAGACGTGTTCATTTCCTCATCCGGCTTCAGCGAAGGCTTCCCGAACGTCGTTTGCGAGGCGATGTCGTGCGGAGTTCCTTGCGTTGTGACCGATGTGGGAGACTCCGCTCGCATCGTGGGCGACACCGGGCGAGTGGTGCCGCCGGAGCAGCCCTCGGCAATTGCGAAGGCTGCGTTGGAGTTTTGTAGCAGTGGGACGAATTTGCTGCGGAAGAGCGGACTTGAAGCGCAGCGGCGAATTTCAGGGCATTTCGGTATCTCCAGGATGGTCTCGCGCTATCAAGAAATTTATAGCGAAACAGTGGCCAGAGAGCGCCAGTGAACAAGATTCGTGTTTTACAGGTCATCCCGAGCTTTGCGATCGGCGGCGCGGAACGCTGCGTAGTTCAATTGATGAGTGCTCTCGACCCACGACAGTTCGAGATCGCCGCAGTAAGTCTGTATGCGAAACAGGGAACGGAACTGGAGGAGATTCTCGAACAACGTCGGCTTCCGGTGACGTTTCTCGGTAAAAAGCGCGGTCTGGATTTGAGGATGTTCGGGGAAATCTGGCGTCAAATCCGGAACTTTCGGCCGCACGTCGTTCACACACATTTACACGCGTTTAATTATGTGATCCCAGCGGTGATGGCGGGAAGGGTGCAAGCCGCGGTTCACACCGTGCATAGCGTTGCCGAAAGAGAGCGGAGCCGCTTGGTGAAAGGACTGCCAAGGATGCTGTTTTCGAGAGCCGTGACGCCGGTGGCGATTGCCGGCGAAGTGCAGGCCAGCATCCGGCGGGTGTTTGGGGTTGATAGTGTGCTCATCCCGAACGGGATACCTCTCGATGTCTATCGCTCAGGACGCCGGATGCGAGCGGAATGGCGGGAACAGGAAGGTTTCCGTGCCGACGACGTGGTGTTCGTTTGCGTTGGCCGGCTGGACGCGGTTAAAAACCATGAAGTCCTTATCGACGCATTTGCTCAAGCGTGTCTCACCATGTCTTCCGCGCATCTCCTTTTAGTCGGCGGCGGTGAATTTCACCAGCAACTCAGAGCACAAGTGGAGAAGCTGCAACTGAATAGCAGAGTGCATTTTTTAGGTATACGGAATGACGTCCCCACGATCCTCGCCGCTTCCGATGTGTACACGTTTGCCTCGAATCACGAAGGCAGTCCGCTCTCCATCATGGAAGCCCTGGCCTCCGGTCTTCCGATCGCCGGCACCGCGGTAGGCGGTGTTCCCGAGATGGTCACGTCGGAAACTGGCATACTAACCAGACCTCGCGACGTGGATTCCTTGGCGTCGGCAATGAAGGTTCTGTGCGGCGATGCCAAGCGCAGGACGGAGATGGGAAACGCGGCCGCGAAGCAGGCCGCCCGGTTCGATCTGACGCGAATGGCGGACGCGTACGGAGAATTGTACGCAAGCTTGCTCGACCGACGGAGTTTCTGTGTGCGGCGGCCAGCGCTCGGCGATACACGCATCTAAAGCTGCAGGACAAACGATTATGATTACGCAGGCACTGAAACGGTTATGGTGCTCCTACCTGAGATCACAGGGTATGGAGATAGCGCACGATTGCCGGTTCATGGGGTGGCAGACGTTCGGGTCAGAACCTTATCTGGTCAGTATCGGCAAGCACGTGACGATTGCTTCCAGGGTAAGCTTCATCACGCATGATGGCGGCACCTGGGTATTTCGAGAGCAGCCAAAATATCGCGAGGTGATTAAGTATGGTCGGATCGTCATTCATGACAACTGCTTTATCGGCGCACGCGCGATTATCCTGCCGGGTGTCTCGATCGGTCCAAATGCCGTCGTAGCGACGGGGTCAGTCGTCACGAAGAGCGTCCCGTCGAATACAGTGGTGGCGGGTGTGCCAGCTCGCTCTCTTTGCACCGTTGAAGAATACGCCAATGATGCGCTGCGCCACACGCCTGACTACAATCGCGAGGCCTATGCAATGGATAAGAGGAAAGAGCTTTTGCGGGTGCTTCCAATCCCAACGGTAGGGCCCTCTGTGAGGAGAGTTTTTGGTGAACGAATTTGAAGCGGGCACAATTTATCATTCGGTTTGATGACATCTGCTCAACGATGAATTGGGACATGTGGGCGAAGATTGAAGCGATTCTGTACGAGAGCGGCGTCAAACCGATCGTTGCGGTTGTGCCGGATAACAAGGATCCGTTGTTGAACGTCGGCCCTGCGCGCGAATCGTTCTGGGATGCAGTCCGGACGTGGCAAGCAAACGGCTGGGCGATCGCAATCCATGGCTTCCAACACCTGTATGTGACGGACGATTGCGGATTACTGGGCCTGCAAAATCGCAGCGAATTCGCCGGGTTACCCTATCATGAACAAGCGAGAAAACTCGCCTTGGCACAAGAAATTTTCCGGCGGGAAGATATCGATCCTAAAATTTGGGTTGCCCCCTCTCACTCGTTTGACGCAACGACAGTTCGCGTTCTTCATGAGAGCGGTGTTTGCATTGTCAGTGATGGTCTCTTCCCGCTGCCACACCAGGATCAAGCCGGGATGCTCTGGATTCCACAGCAACTATGGCGGTTCCGAAAAGTACCCCGCGGCATCTGGACGGTGTGCTACCACCACAACGACTGGACTGAGGAACAGTTGCGGCGCTTCCGACAAGACGTCCGCCGGTTTCGAGAGCAGATCGTGAGCCCCTCGGAGATATGCGAACAGTACGCCGGGCGGCATAAGAGTGTATCCGACCGATTGGGAGCGCTGGCTATGGCGGGTTGCATTCGAGGCATGGACTATTTCGGACGCCTACAGAATCTCGCGGCAAGATAGCTGTCGACCTCACGACTTTACATCTCGAAATCTAAATCACCCACCGGAGAAAGGGCTTCCCTTCGCAATGCTTGATCCGAGGGCTTTCTAATGAGCTGGTTAAAAACAACCGACGTCAGGGGCGCAATTGTCCGTCCATCGCCGACCTCCAGTTCCACTCTGCATTTCGCCCCGCAGCGAACCGGTCTCGATAAGCTCACGTTCGTATTGCTCTGTTGTTTGATCTTCAGTGTTCCTTTCGAAACAACATTCATGATGCCGGGCTTCGGAACGATTTCCCGGCTCATTGGCGCAATTTTGCTGCCGGTGGGAGTTCTTGCAATATTGGCCCGCGGTTGGATGCGCCGCCTGGCGGCCCCGCACTGGTGCATGATCGCGTTCGCCGCCTGGAACATGCTGAGTTACTTCTGGACGGTTTCCCAGGTATTGACTACCGAACGAATTTTCACGGAAGTGCAGTTGGTTTTGGTGGTTCTATTGGTTTGGCAGTTCTGCGCGCCGGAAAAGGACGCACTAACGCTGATAAGAGCGTACGTGTGTGGAACGCTGATCTCCTGTGGGGAAACGGTGTACCGGTTTCTAAGCCACCAATCCACCTATTACGAAAGATTTTCCGCCGTGGGCTTCGATCCGAACGATCTCAGTCTGACGCTCGCGATAAGCGTTCCCCTGTCCTACTATTTGTTTGTCCGGCATCGCGGATGGGTGGGTTGCGCGTGGCTGTTGCAAATTGCCGCTGTTATCGTGGCATGCCTGTTGACGGCTTCACGCACAGGCGCGCTTGTAGTGGTGCTAGGGCTCTCGCTCGCACTTATCACGATAAAGAGCGTCAGCGGAGCGCGCCGGGTAGCGCTCGGCCTTTTAGCTGTGTTGGTGGTCCTGGGCGCAATAAGCTTTACACCGGCCTCATCGTGGAAGCGGCTGTCGACCATCGGCAACGAAGTAAGGACGGGAACCCTGGATAGCCGAACGGAGATCTGGGCCGGTGGCTTGGAATTGGTGCGGAGTAAACCATTTTTTGGTGTTGGAGCCGGTGCATTCCAAGATGCGGTTGAGCCGGTTATTTCCTATTTCGATGTGGACCACGCCTATGTCGCGCACAACACGTTTTTGTCTGTAATGGCGGAGTTGGGCCTTTTCGGTTTCATTTTGTTTTCGATTTTCATTGTAACTATTGTTGCAACCATCTTGAAGATGGAGCCGCTCCTTCGGAAGACGTATAGCGTCGCGTTTTTGGTGTGGGTGGTGGGCGTGATGACACTTACGTGGGAGCATCGCAAGCCGACCTGGATTCTCTTTGCTTTCATCCTGCAAACCGCAGTCCCGGCGGCCAATACATTCGCGCCGGCATTGACAAATACAAGACTGACGAACGGACTGAGACTACCGCAATTCGCGGTTGCTCCCAAGCGGTAAACACCCTGCCCTTGCTAAAGAACGGAAAATCCATGGAAGAGAACGGCGCGCCATTACGGATTGCACAACTGATCACCGGCTCGGAGTGCATAGGTGGAGCGCAAACACATGTGCGAGACCTGACCGCTGGTTTGCGGTCGCGCGGGCATCACTGCACGGTACTGGCCGGACATCCGGATGGGCTGTTCTGTGAGCAATTGAGGGACAGCGGGGTCGGCGTCCGGGTTTTGCCCTCGCTGCGGAAACCTTTGCATGTTATACGCGATGGCCGGGCCTTTGCTGAGATCCTGCGCGAATTGACGCGCCTGCAGCCTGACTTGGTGGCGGTCCATACGGCAAAAGCCAGTTTTCTAGGGCGGCTGGCGGCGGCAACCCTACGCCTTCCGTGCGTCTTCACGCCGCACGGGTTCTCCATCATAGATCGGAAGAGCGGCAAAACAAACCGGTTGTTTACAGTGCTGGAGCGGCTGGCGGGACAGTTCGGCAGTAAAGCCATTACGGTCTCGGAGCACGAGTGGCGTCTGGCAGCGGATAGCGGCGTCATCCACCCACGGAACCTCACAATGGTTCACAATGGCATTCCCGATTCGGCATTGATCGCCGACCCCGCGGGGGAGCCGGTTGTGATCACCATGGTAGCGCGGTTTGATCCGCCCAAAGACCAGGCCACGCTATTGCGGGCTCTGGCGCAACTTACTCCATATCAATGGACATTACGGTTAGTAGGATCGGGCACCCTACTCAAGAATTCAATGGAATTGGCTGCGGCGCTTGGCATTAAAGACCGGGTGGAGTTTCTCGGAGAAAGTCCGGAGATTCCCAAGCTGTTGGCCGGTAGCCAGATTTTTGTTTTGGCCTCTAAGTTGGAAGCTTTTCCTATCAGCATTCTGGAGGCGATGCGGGCCGGTCTTCCCGTGATTGCGTCGCGAGTGGGAGGAATTCCAGAAGCCGTGAAGGAGGGTGAGACGGGATTTCTGGTTCCTCCTCTCGATCACCACGCGTTAGCCGAGAGACTGTCCTTGTTGTTGCAGAGCCAGGCGGCTCGTACGTTGCTGGGCGGCAATGCCCGGAGACGATACCTGGCGCACTTCACGGCTGACGCAATGGTCGTGAAGACACTGGCCGTGTATTCGAGTGCGCTGACAAGTAGCCGGGTTCCCGCGCTCCATACTACAAAGCGGTCCGCGGCGAGCACATCCGAGACGGCAATATGCGAGCCCTAGAAGATTACCAGGACAGAACATCAGAACCTTCCGGGCCGCGCAGCCGCTCCCGATTGTGGCGTTACCGCGGCCTCAACTCCGAAATTCAAGGATTTCACCATGGCAGCCGCCATTGCTCCTATTCAATCTCTCGATCTCCCGCGTAACACCTGCCGTCCACGCCTGTCGACCTGCTTCTACGTCCTTTCCGACCTTGCGGCCATCATGATCGCGTGGATCGGAGCCGTGGCGGGCAGGTATGTTTGCGGCGGAAATCTTGAGGCCGGCTCCTATGCGCGCCTCTCGCCTTTGCTGGCCGTCTGGCTCATTGCGTTTGCGATGCGCGGAGTTTACCCAGCCCGAGGAATGGCGCCTGTGGAGGAGTTCCGGCGTCTCTCCGTTGCGAGCACGATGGTCTGGACGATTCTGGTTGTCTTTACCTTCCTGCAACATTCAACGGAAACCTACTCGCGAATTATTTTTCTTGTGGCATGGTTGTGCTCGGTGGTGCTGCTGCCGGTTGGCCGGGCACTCGTGCGAAAGACGCTGGGTTCACAACCGTGGTGGGGTACCCCCGCAGTCATTTTGGGCGGGGGTGTTGCGGCCCGAACCATTGTGCGCTTACTAAATCGCAACCCAAGTCTAGGATTGCGTATTCAGGCGGTGCTTGCTAACAACGAACCGCGGATAAGCGTCGAGGGTGTTCCGATTGTGGGCGGATTAGCGGATGTGGCCGAACTGGTGCGGCAATCCGGAATCACGACGGCGATCGTCGCACTTCCCGACGTGGGGGCCGGCTCCCTGTCACGTGTCGTGAATAGATACAGTAAATATTTTTCTGAATTGTTGATTGTCTCCGATCTACTCGGCCCAACGAACTGCTGTATGGAGGCCAGAGGTCTCGGGCATCTGCTGACGATCGGCGTACGTCAGAACTTGCTTCGCCTGGGACCACGGATCTGCAAGCGAACGCTGGATCTCGGGCTGACAATCATTGGGAGCATTGTCGTATTACCTCTGATTGCTCTCGTTGCGGGGTTAATCAAGCTTAGTTCGCGTGGCCCGGTATTTTATGGTCATGTTCGTATCGGTAGAGGCCAGAAGCCTTTCGCGGCCTGGAAATTCCGCACCATGGTTGTCGATTCCGATCGAGTGCTCAACGAATATCTCGCGCGAAACTTTTCAGCCCTAACGGAATGGGAGCAGAATCATAAGCTCCGCAACGATCCACGGATCACGGGAATTGGCAAAGTCTTGCGTCATTTCAGCCTCGACGAGTTGCCCCAGCTCTGGAATGTGATTCGCGGGGAGATGAGTCTGATTGGACCTCGCCCCATTGTGTGGGCCGAGGTGCCAAGGTACGCAAGTTACTTCGATACTTACACGCGGGTATTGCCGGGCATTACGGGGTTATGGCAGGTTTCCGGCCGCAGTGACACGGATTACCAGCAGCGGGTTGAACTGGATGCCTACTATGTACACAACTGGTCCCTGTGGCTCGACGTGTATGTTTTGGCGAGAACCTTCCAGGCGGTTGTCAGTCGCACCGGGGCGTATTGAACCAAGCTAACCCAATCCCCTTTATTTCTGAAACCATGATCCGCGAAAAGACGCGGACGATCCAAATCCGAATTTTGGTTAAGGAGTTTGCATTATGCAGTCTCTTAAGGTCCTTTTCATTCTGCTAGCGGGATTAACGCTGTCCGGCACAGCATTCGCCGCTCCCGACGATACGTTGCCACCCCATCGCGACGGAGTGATCCTTCTGAAATTTAACTTAGGAATTCCGCAAGCTCAACAGCAGCTTATTTTTAACCTTCTGGGAAGTAGTGTCATTAAGCAGATAGGTGACGGGGTGATTGTTCTCAACGTTGGAAGCGGCCGCGTTGCCGGCGCACTGCAATCGCTGGCGGCACGGAGCGAGATCCTGTACATCGAACCGGATTACCAGATCATCGCCCACGAAGATGTTAAAGGCAGCGTTCATTCGATCCAAGAGAACTCCTCGAATGCAGCATCTGTGAACACAGCTCCAGCAACGCAGAGGGCGATGATGATCCAACCGATGGGCCTCAGCCAGCAAAACCCCGGGGCGCTCCCGAACGATACGAACATTGGAGTGCAGTGGGCCGTTCAGAATACTGGGCAGAATGCGGATGGAGTAACAGGCACCTCCGGCGCGGACGAGAGGGCGCTCGCCGCTTGGGCGATTAGCACCGGAACCAATTCCGTTGTTGTCGCTGTTCTTGATACCGGCATTCAGTATTCCCATCCGGACCTCATCACGAATATTTGGGACAACCCGGGAGGGGTTGGCACATGTGCAGCCGGAACTCACGGGTACAACGTCCTGACGAGCCTCTGTGACCCTATGGACGACGAGACCTTTTATGGCGGCCACGGCTCGCATGTAGCTGGAATCATTGGTGCGGCCGGGAACAATGCGCTAGGCGTTGCCGGTGTCAACTGGACAACGAGCCTTATGGCGGTGAAGTGGGTGGACAGCACCGACAGCGGTTACACGAGCGACCTGATTACGGCGATGGACTGGATCATTAAAGCCAAAAAAGCCGGGGTAAACGTCAGAGTAGCGAACGACTCGCAGACGTGGGCGGGAACGGCATTCTCGCAAGCGCTCTCCGATGAGATAGACCTCCTCACCACGAATGACATTCTCTTTGTGACCGCAGCCGGCAATACGGCACAAAATAACGACACAACGCCTCGGTATCCGTGTTCTTACGCCCGGCCAGGGATGATCTGTGCAGCGGCGAGCGACCAGAACGATAATCTTTGGACTAATTCGAACTACGGCCCGACCAGCGTTCAATTGGCTGCTCCCGGCGTCAATATTTTCTCGACGCTGGATCTCAGCAATTTCGGCTATATCAGCGGTGGGTCGATGGCGGCGGCGCAAGTCTCCGGAGCGGCTGCGTTGATCTTGTCCAAAGGATATCTGTCGGTTAGTAACTTAAGATCGACAATCCTAACGAATGTAGATACGCTTTCGTCGCTGACAAGTTTCGTAGGCACAGGCGGCCGTCTCAACGTTTGCAAGGCAGTACCGGGCTGCTCGACAGTTTCGACCGCGATGCCCGTTAACTCCGCAGCGCCAGTTGTCACAGGTGTTGCCCAAGCTGGTTCAGTAGTGGGCGCATCCGCGGGCCTGTGGTCCGGCGCTCCGGCCACGTTCACCTATCAATGGTACCGGTGTAACAGCACGGGCACGAACTGCGCGATCATCCCGGGCGCAACGGCTCAGATGTACGCAGTGCTTGCTAACGCGGATACCGGTTCAACTATTGCTGTCACGGTGACAGCTTCGAATGCCTCAGGTTCCGCATCGGCACAATCCGCGGCGAGTGTGGTAGTTGCAGGAGCAGTCTCTGCCTTCAGCCTGAATTCGACGATTAGCGACGGACAAAATATCGGGGGAACCCTTTTGTGGGAGGCAACTCCGGCTCAACAGGTAAACTTTGTCAGCTTTTATATTGATGGCGTGCTCAGCCAGACGATCCCGTCTTCGCCATACGAGTACAACCAAAGTACGACCGGAACCTTCGATTCGACTACTCTCTCGAATGGCTCCCACGTGCTGGGAATTCGCGCACTAGGCAGCGACAATCGGACGTATGCATTCTATGGAGCAACTGTTACGGTCGGGAATCCGCCGCGCAATACGGCAGTACCTGTAATCTCCGGTAATCCCGCACAGGGACAGACGCTGACTACATCGAACGGATCGTGGACTAACAATCCTACCGGTTTTACGTATCAATGGAGCCGCTGCAATACCGCTGGATACAGTTGCAACGGAATATCTGGAGCTACGAGCAGTAGCTATCTGATCGGAACCGCCGATGTAGGCTTTACCCTCAGGGTGTCTGTCACGGCCACGAACTCGGTCGGTTCTACAACCGCGCAATCGGCTGCCACGGCAGTTATCAGCGGACAATTTTCCATTACGACAACATCCTTGCCGAATGGAACGCAGAACACGGCGTATAGCGCCACCTTGGCGGCGACTGGCGGAACGACGCCTTACACTTGGGTGGTCACTGTTGGGACGCTGCCAGCTGGTTTATCGCTGGCCGCGGGCACAGGCGTGATTTCCGGTACTCCGACTGCCTCGGGCACGAGTAACTTCACGGTGCAGGTAACGGATGCCAACTCGAAGAAAGCAACGCAAGCCTTAAGCCTCGTGATCAGTGCAGCAAGCGGCGGTGGGGTTACGCTGCTGCAGTCAGCGCAGAACGGGACGGCGGGCACGGCGGGCTCCAGCACGACGATCGCGCTGAGCACAACCGGAGCCGGCCATTTTCTAGCCGTCCAGATTAATAACGGCGACGATACGGTGGCCTCGGTGAGCGACACGCAGAAGAACACCTTTGCCAAGGCGGTTTCTCTGAAGGTGGGCAATCAGGATATCGAGATCTGGTACGCCATGAATATTGTAGGCGGCACGGACACGATCACGGTAAAAGGGAATTCGAACACCGCCTACATTTGGGCGGCGGCAAGCGAATACAGTGGAGTAACAACCACCAATGCGCTCGACGCCAAGACAAGCGCGTCGGGGAGCGGACAATCGGCGAGCAGCGGCAATACGCTCACGACCACGCAAGCCAATGAAGTAGTGATCGGAATAGCGGACTGGTATTCGTGCAACCCCAACACCATTCCTACCCCGGGTACCGGATACACCAGCCGCCAGACCGCCTCCTGTCTCGCCAATTCAGATGAAACCGTGGCCCAGGACCGTGTACTATCGTCGGCTGGCACCTACAGCGTGACCGCCACCGGCGCCAACTCTTCCGATTCCACTTGGATCGTTTTAGGCGCCAGCTTCAAGGCCACCGGTGCATCAGCCGGGCCAACCATCACGACAACATCCCTTCCGAATGGGACACAGAACACGGCGTATAGCTTGACTCTGGCGGCCACCGGTGGAACGACTCCTTACACTTGGGCCGTGATAACCGGGACACTACCAACGGGTTTATCGCTGAACACCAGCACAGGCGTTATCTCCGGCACTCCCACTGCCTCAGGCACGAGTAACTTCACCGTCCAAGTGACCGACAGTAATGCGAAGAAAGCGACGCAGGCGTTGAGTCTGCTGATCAATGCAGCTGGGCCCACCATCACGACAACATCCCTTCCGAATGGGATACAGAACACAGCCTATAGCGCCACGCTGGCGGCCACCGGCGGAACGACGCCCTACACCTGGGCCGTTACCGCCGGGACGCTGCCAACGGGTTTATCACTGACCGCGGGCACAGGCGTTATCTCCGGCACTCCCACTGCCTCAGGCACGAGTAACTTCACCGTCCAGGTGACCGACAGTAATGCGACGAAAGCGACGCAGGCTTTGAGTATCGTGATCAGCGCAGCAAGCGGCGGCGGGGCCACGCTGCTGCAGTCAACACAGAATGGCACGGCAGGCACGTCCGGCGCGATCACGACGGTTACGTTGAGCGCCACCGGAGCCGGACATTTTCTAGCCGTCCAGATTAATAACGGTGATGCCACGGTAGCTTCGGTGAGCGACACCCAGAAGAACACGTTTACCAAGGCGGTTTCTCTGAAAGTCGGCAATCAGGATATTGAGATCTGGTACGCCATGAATATCACCGGGGGCGCCGATACTGTCACGGTGACGGGAAATTCTAACACCAGCTATATCTGGGCGGCGGCGAGCGAATACAGCGGAGTGGCAACCACCAATGCGCTCGATGCCAAGACCAGCGCGTCCGGGAGCGGACAATCGGCGAGCAGCGGCAATACCCTCACGACAACCCAAGCCAATGAAGTAGTGATTGGCATTGCGGACTGGTATTCCTGCAACCCCAACACCATTCCTACCCCGGGTACCGGATACACCAGCCGCCAGACCGCCTCCTGTCTCGCCAATTCAGATGAAACCGTGGCCCAGGACCGTGTACTATCGTCGGCTGGCACCTACAGTGTCACCGCCACCGGCGCCAACTCTTCCGATTCCACTTGGATCGTTTTAGGCGCCAGCTTCAAATGATCTTCTCGGGCCGCACAACGCGGCGCACAATACGATGCTGACGGCGCGTGTTCGTCGATCCACCTTGACGAAATACACTGATGTTTACGTCACCACTTATAGGACATACGGACGTCAGTATTTCTCGACCTCCGTTAGCTGATATAACAATGAAATATCATCACGCTTCCCGTGAGCGTCCTCTATGAAAGAGCGCCCTGAAGCTGGCACGCTTGCAAGCGAAACAGATTATCCACAACTCCGACCACAAACCTGCGATCAACAACTCCAGGTCAGGTTTCTCTTAGAAACCGAATGGCCCATCTGGGATGGCTTTGTTCACCAACACCCGCATGGCAGTCCCTTCCATCTCACTGCCTGGAAGCAAACCATTGAAGAATGTTTCTCGTACAAAGCACACTATCTTGTTGCTTGGGATAACAACCGCATTCGTGCGGTCCTCCCTCTTTTTTTGATCGACAATCCCATACTTGGCCGCGTCCTAGTTTCGTCGCCCTTTGCAGTATATGGAGGAATTCTCGCCGATACGAAGATGGCGCGCGACGTTATGTACGAAAAGGCACGCGCCTTGGGAGAGTCTCTAGGAGTCGACTACATCGAGTTGCGTAACCGCTATCCCGAGCAGTGCGTTGCGGGGAGTAACCTCACACGTTACGTCACGTTCACTCGCGAGGTCTACCCGCAAGCCGAAAACATTCTCCTGTCTTTACCTAAAAAGACGAGGAATGTTGTTCGGAAATCATTCCAGCACCAATTTGCCACTCGTTATGCATTGACAGATCTCTCTGTATTCACTCGTGTGTACTCAAGCAACATGCATCGGATCGGTGCTCCTAGCTTTTCTCTTAAATACTTTCAGAGTCTGGTTAGGAATTTTGGTCCATTGGTTGACGTACGTGAGGTGTGGCTCGGACAAGATGCCGTCGCGGTAAGTTTGAACTTTCTTTACCGAGGCGAAATGCACACATATTATGCGGCGGCGGAGAGTACCTTTAATCAGTTTGCACCGAATACGTTCATGTATTTCGATCACCTTCGTTGGGCAGGTGAGAACGGATACAAGACCTTCGATTTCGGTAGGTCCAAGAGGGATGGCGGCGTTTACGACTTCAAAAAACACTGGGGGACAAACATTCGAGAGTTGCCTTATGAGATTTGCTCCGTTAAGAAAGCCAACTTATCAGACTTAACAGCTGCCCGCTCACGGTTTAACTTTATGACCAGAGTGTGGCAGAAGTTACCGCTGCCTATAGCGCGCGTCTTGAGCCGCGCAATTTTACCCTTGTTTCCATAGCAGACTTACGTTACATACCAAAGTATAATTTTGTCGATTGCTTATGGAGAGATGGGATGCATGCAAGTCGTCACTCGATTTATTAGAGTTGTCTCGATTACAATCTGGATCATAACGGCTTTCGGAACGGCACAGCTTGGAGCACGCAGCAAGTACGGCGCTGGCGCCAACGAAACTAGCCGCTCGCTGCTTGCTCAGACCGGCAGCCAACATTACGAGTATGTGTTTCCGGACGGTTACATTTATGTCTATGACACAGATAATAACTTCCAGCTTGTAAAAATAATCAATGTGCCGACATCGCGCCGGGACCCGCGGAGTAGTAGCAAGCGCTGCCACAGGGATGCTTTATATCAGCTATGTCCAGACGGATGTTGCAATGGGCACTGCTGAAATACGATCTGAGAACCGATTCGGATCGTCTGGACCAGAATCTATAGCTTTGGGATCGATAGCATGTCGATCAGTCCGGACGGCCAAACGATTTACATGCCGACCGGAGAAAATAATGCTGGCGGCCTTTGGGAGGTAATTAGTGCAGCTTCGGGCGGCAATGTCACGGGAGCGATCGATAGCGGCGGTGTAGGCCCTCACAATACTGTCTTGAATGCGTCTGGCACTCACCTATACATGGGGCCGCGAGGAACCAACTATTTGGTCGAGCCGACACACCGACTTTTAACATTATCCGGCATAATTGGCCTAATAACGAGTGCAAATGGCCCGGGTGTCCGGCCCGTTCACGATCAATGGCGCCAGCGCCGAAACGCTCGCGTTTATCACGACTAGTGGGTTGTCCCTGTGATACATACAGCATGAGAGGTGCGTCTATAAAGCGTGACTGAGAACCGAGGATTGCTGCAGTGAATGGAGAACAGAGGGAAGAGTTAGAACGGTGGGCGCAGTCAAGGGCGCTGCCGGGCGGGCGATGTATTTCGAGCGCGGATCATTCTTTGCTTGGCCGAAGGGCTCAGTTATCGGGAGATTGAGCGGAGGCTGGGCGCCAGCGCGCCGACGGTATCGAAGTGGAAGAGCCGCTTCGAGCAATGTGGGATGAATGGATTGCAAGGGCGGCACCAAGGAAGTAAGCCGCGCACCATCACTGGTGCGGTACAAGCCCGCATCATTCGCCGCGCTCAACGGAAACCGGCGGATGGAAGCACGCATTGGTCTTGCCGAAAACTGGCCCAGGAACTGGGGATCGGTAAATCTACGGTGCAGA
>JALYVD010000195.1 GCA_030853405.1 Acidobacteriota bacterium
CGTTTCTGGACATGCCACAACAGTACGAGCGCTAAGTGGCTATAGTGAATTCGAGGCCAACGACGGTGCTGCTCGAGTGTCAGTCTTTTGCCGCTGGTTCACGCCGTTCGGGTCGGTTTTTGGCGGATCCCGGCGGCTTGGAACCTCACTCCGGCTTCAGAATGGCGATAGCCACAATGACTATGTCGGGCTGCCGCACTACTTCAGCTACGATTCGTCACATCGCTGCCCTACAACAGACTTTCCTCGACAGCTTAGAGTTGGAAGCGGCCTTACGATATTCGCTCGTAGAGTGGTCCCACTCGCGTCTGTCACCATGAGTACGACATGCGCTGGGGCTCAATACGCGTTCCGACTGTTATGCTGATTACATTAGGAATTGGGAGTATGCCGGCCTGTTACTCAGCGAGGCTAAGGACTGGAATGACTGGCGATTGGAAAACCCGGCAATAATCCCGGATCTTAGCGAGGCCAACCTGGATCGCGACCTCCAGAAACTCAATCTGAGTAGCTGCAATCTAGCCCGGGCCAAGCTTTTCCTATGCACGCTTCGAACATTCGGACCTAAGCAATGCCCATCTAGGCCGCGTCTCAGGTGAAAGCACCCGCTTCCCATCTGCAGACCTTTACTTCGCCGACTTTAGCGGAGCCGAACTGTCGATCCCTTGTATTATGTGGTGCAACTTCAAAGCGCATAAAATCTTTCACAGTTAAGGTTGAGGGGAGCAGACCAAGATGACACCACCAGTACCCTTTCAGTTACATTTCAGATGACCTAATTCGGGGCCCTTGCGTTATCCATGAATTATGTGCATAATACCGGCATGAATACGAGTATCGGCCAATGACGACGGATCGCAGAGTCAAACGGCTGGTCGTACAAGAACAACGAATGAACTCCTCCCAAAATAGCTTCATTCGATTCCCGCGAGCACTGTGAGTAGTTCCTAAACTAATAATGTTTCAATATCGCCAATGCAAAGTTCTCACCAGCTTGGTCCTGGCATTACGGAGACAAGTTTGCACGACAAGTCATTGGTTAACTTCGTGCCTGCAGAGCCGGTCTGCGCGGTCCGACCATTGGGAACTCTCAGTCGACTTCGCGATTCGGGGAATTTCGGACTAATCTTCGCAATGCTTGTCTTGGCTCATGGGCTGCGCTGTGCCGAGATCACTTTCAAGGGCTGCCCTTCCGTGCCCCAAGGCGAATCCTGCAATATCACCTTTAACAAAAAAGTGAATCTCGCGCTTGTCGGCGGGGGGGCGCTCTCCTGCGCGCAGAACTGCAGGTCGGTGATGTTCTCCGCGCCTCCAAGCATCACGATGTACAATCTTTCGAACCGTGCTGGCTGTCCGATTCGGCCCATCGATTCCATCTTTTACACCCGCATTGATTCGATGCCTATCAATGCAAATTCGAATGCGTGGGTCTCAAACATTCAAGCATTACAGGGGACTTCCGCTAAGGTGTCTCTAAGTTCGGTTGAGTTCGGTCTTGCCATTGCCGACAACGCGACTCCTGTAACGAAGTACACGTTTCACTACAACAGTGCGGCGGATGCGATTCTTTTTCCAAATCCACCCCGGGCCGCGTGGAAACGGGAGATCGGGAATTTCATCTTCGATGGAGAAACCGACCACCACTCCGGGTTTGTGAATCGCCAAACCTGTGCGTTTTACGAATTGTACAACGAAGTTGGGAATAACGAGACAGATCCCCATGACCCTAACGGATTTAATGCCGGGAGCGGTGGAACTTATGGCGCATACACATCGTCGCCTTACGGGACTACAAATGGACCGACAGGCGTGGACGGCACAGAGTATCTCGACCTGGTTTTGAGCGCTGATGACGCCAAATACGGCTTGTACCACCCAGTATCGTTTGTCATCCCCCAGTATGTTTGCTCACCCTCTCAGGGATTAGGCGGCAATGATGCCTGCCGCTGTAAATCGTGCGTAGCTTCCGTGGGAGGAGCGGCCGGGCAGGCATCAGCTTGCGGTTATGCGTGGCCGGCCACGTACACCTCATTGGGGTCTAACGTCGCTACTTGCGGAAGCAGGCCGAATCCACCAATGAACACGCTGCCGGGGCAAGGCTCATGGATGCGCCTTAAACGATCCTGGTGTTCCACAAATATCGCAAGATACTCTGGCATTGAACTGAACATCCTTACCGGGCTGTGTCACTACGGCGCGATCCTCACTGATTGGGGTCAGTGTTGCGCGAGCAAAGCGGACTTGGATATCTATCGCGATCCGGCTATCCTCAAAGCGATCAATACAATTAGCTCGCTGCTTATTTTCAGCAATTGGGAATTTGTCAACGTATCGGCTTTGTCTACGTGCTCCCCATGGTGGGAGTGTGGGCCAAGTCCCATGTACGCGGCGGTCAACCCATCGAATGGGTATCAGAAGATCAACGGATACTCAGTCATCACCGCTACTGAAGTCGGCTCCGGCTCTGCCGTAGCTCGGCACATTGCTGTTCTGCCAGTCACCGTAGGGACCCTTCACCCGTTCCTTATCATCCCCGCCGGTTCGCAGCCGAATTATCAGCTGATGGCCTATGTTAACGGCAGCACGAACCACAAAGTGACCTGGAGTGGAAAGAACGTCAGCAGCTCGGGCTTGTTTACGATCACGACCTCTGTGTCGTCGCCGAGTGTCTACGATCTGACGGCTACTGCTACTGCCGACCCAGCGGCAAGTACGCACGTTAATATTTGGGTTATTCCAAATCCGTCCGCGAACGCCGAGGGCATCTATATCGATTCCGGGCTGACCAGCGGAACTACGAAGGATGCCGATAACCATGTCTGGATCACCGATTCGATTCCCGCATTGGCCAGCGGCTACAACTTCAACTTTAGCGACCCGGGCTGGCCAGCGAGTAACCCGCTTCACACGCAGTGGGAATCAGGTTGGAATGCGACTTACGGCGGTGACGTCGAATATGGTGACTTTGTACTGCCGCCAGGCAACTACGATGTTACATTCATGTCCAACGTATCCAATTCACCATATAAGATGTGCCCTTCCACCGCGCAATCCGTAAACAATTACACGACATCGAGTCCGACGGTGAACGGTTGGGATGTGGGCCAATTGATCGTTACTGAGAATGATTCAATTGGCGGACACGTAGAGTTTGGACTGCAGAACAAAGTGGCTCCTTACCTTTGCCATCAGCCACAATTCTACACATTCCCAGCGAAAGTGAAAAGCGATGGAATTCTGAACGTGGCCCTACGAGCTCAGACACAAAGAAATGGGTCGAATACGGCCAACGTCGGATATAAACATGCGGTATGGATTAATGGGGCTTTCATAACTCCGGATAAAACGACACGCCCGCACTGGGCCATTGACAACCAGGGGTACCCGAATGTGCAGCCAGGTGGCAAACTCCAGCTCTATCTAATTGACTGGTTCACAGGGACAGGCGCAACCAACGCGACAACCGCATACGGAGCCAGTTATGCCGCTAACGATTTGGCCGGCGACGCCACCTGGTCGATTGTCAGCGGCCCCCCCGGTGGAACGATCAGTCCCGGCGGCCTCTACGCTGCACCACCGTCCGTGGCTGCCACAACTCCCGTCGTGATCCAAATATCCAATGGCAGGCAAAGTGCAAGTACGACGCTGTACGTTGTCGGAAAACAATCGCGGGCTGCGGTACATCAATAGCGGTAATGGTTTCTATGGGCCGAGCGGGATTGACCCCGGCAATAGAGATGAAGTAAAGAGCAGTTAATCTTCGACGGCTCCGCAAATTTAGGTTACGGAGGGCTTCGGTCCGATCTTGACCGCGTACGGATAAAGGGCGTCGTAGTATTCGAGAAGCTGCCGGATGCTGCGGTCAAGTGAAATCTCAGGTCGAAACCCGAATCGAAGTAGCCGATCGATGCTGCCGCAGTTACGCGACACTCCCGCCTCCAGCTCGACGTCTGAGATCATTCGGGGATTCACTTGGGCCACCTCGCAAAATCGCTGGACAAGCTCTCGAACGGAGGTCTCGATGCCGCTGCACACGTTGAAGATACCTTCCGTATCGCGTTTTCGTGCAAGTGTGACCATTGCCCGGGCCACATCCAAGACATCAATGAAATCGCGAGACGGGCTAAGATTGCCGAGCCTCAACTCTCCACCGCCATTACGACGCAACTCTGTAACGTGCGCCGCGAGCTTGCCGCCAAGATGGCGCTCATTCTGCCCAGCGCCGATGGCATTGAAGATCCTGGCGATAATCAACCGTATCGAATGCTTTCGGGCCAGCACCCGACCCAAATGTTCCGCCGCCAATTTGCTGACGCTGTATTCGTCATCAGGCAAGCACGGCTGGGATTCATTGAGGGGCAGATGATAGTCGGTAACGCTGCCATAAACGCCACCCGATGAAGCCATTACTACGATAGGGATTTCTGGCGCGTTCGCGGCAGCCGCTTCGATTAGAATGGCGGTACCTTCAATATTCGTCCTCAATAGATCGATCCGCTGATCGCCCCTGAGCCCTGAGGCGAGGTGCAGCACAATATTAGGGCGCAGGTCTCGAAAGGCGCTGCGCGTTTCTTCCGTGTTCTGCAAATCAGCCCGCCAGTATCGGTATTGCGGGCCGAAATCCTTTTGCATGCTGGCTGGAAGGGGAGCCTGCATCTTCCGCCGTTGAGTTGAGATTGTATGCGAAAAGCAATTGGGCAAGGCATCAGATCTGCCGACCCCAACTACGGTCGCCGATGGATCGGAACGCATAATATACGCTGCGGCATAGCGCCCCACAAACCCCTGCGATCCCGTGATCAACCAACGAACGCTCACTGCTTTGGGTCTCGTAACATGCAACGGAGCCCGTCCTCCAGACTCCAAATTGGCTGCCACTGAAGAGCCTCACGCGCGTGCCGGTTATCGGATACCAGACGCATAATCTGTGATTGGAACGGCCGGTCCGTTTCTGAAGATTCAAGGGTGCGCTCCCTTGAATCCGCAACGGCAAGCGCCATTTGGGCCAGATCGAGAATGCTGGTCGGTTGCATCGTTCCGATGTTGAAAACGGCTTGCGCACAGGAGGCCGTGCATCCGATAACCGCCGCTCGCGCCACATCCCCTACAAAGCAAAAATCACGCACAGGCCGTAGTTCATTGAGCACCATCGGTGCGTTTTGCCGCGCTAAGGCCACAACGCGGCTGACCACAGAGGCGGGAGACGCCCCAGGTCCGTAAACAGAAAACGGTCGCAGAATCAATGTTTCCATGCCAAAGGCGAGCCCGTAAACTTCCAAAAGCTTTTCCGCGCCGATCTTCGCAGCCGCATAGGGCGACCGCGGCCGTAAGGGATGATCCTCTCGCACGAAGTCGGTCTCCGGACAGCCATATACCTCCGCAGACGATATATAAACCACACGTCGCACCCCGCATCGAACGCTAGCCTGCAACAAAGATGCCGTACCGGCGACATGAATACGAACTGCATCCGCCGGACGTTCAAATGAGGCGGCCACCGACGGAGGACCCGCCACATGTATAACAACATCGGTGCTATCAAGTAACTCGTGAAGGATTGACTCATCCGAAATGTCACCTCTTAATACCGTGCAGTATTTATGCTGGAACTCTGCGGCGGGACCCGGTCCATGCAAAGCCTTTACCGTCGCGCCCGCGGCAACAAGTTGCATCGTGATTGCGGACCCAACAAAGCCGTTCGCCCCTGTGACGGCCACCTTCAGCGCCGCGGCAATTATCTCAGACATTCACTTGACGCGCGCCTATGGAAGTCGCGCAGCATGAATCACTTTGACTCGCGCGGTGTTCATTCGCTTTCTTCAGGGCCTCCTCATCGTTCACGTCAATCCACCACGCATGGTGCTCATAACAGGCGACTCGTTCACCCGATTCCTGCAGAATGCGAACTAAGCCTGGCACATCGGTCCGATCCGCTTCGGGGATGCGTAGCATCGCGCGGCGGTTCAATACATAGGCCCCGCTCGAAATGCGGACAAACAAACACGGTTTTTCAACATAGCTCGTCAGGTAACCAGCGGTCGTGGTAATTTGTCCGAAGGGCAATTGAAAAGGCTGCTCATGGACAGCTACCGTCATCGCCGCGCCGCTCTCGGCATGATGCCGAAAGAACGTACGGAAGTCGAGGTCGGTCAGGTTATCGACATTGACGACAAGCACGTTCTCAATTTCGTAGGCTAGGCGCGCTGCGGCTCCAATCGTCCCCAACGGCCCCTCCTCCAGTAATGTCCGGAGGCGAGCCCCACGGCGTTCAGCGACGTCCCGTCCTGGCCCGACAATCCACTGCCGCAGCGCCTGTTCAACCGCGCTCACCGCTATCCAAATGTCCCCGAAGCCTTCATCGCACAACCGAGTAAGATTTCTTTCGATGAGGTTCTTGCCGGTAACTTCCCGCAAAGCCTTATGCAGCATGCAGCCGCCAGCCCGCATACGCTCAGACTTGCCTCCGGCCATGATGAGAGCGGCGCGTGGATTCACTTTTGTCCACTCCGCAACAGGAATAGTAGGATCGGAGATAAGGAAAGGTTATCCACGATGCCGTTGTTTGTAACCATCGCCAGCACCTCTTCGCGGCGGAACCAGCGCACGTCTAGAACCTCCGCGAGATCGAACTTTTTTCCGGTCGCGCGTACATCGTTAGCGAGGAAGATTTCGAACCGCTGGTCGCTGCAGCCGTAGGAGGCATAGCAGTTTAGCAACGGCTCGACGCGCCCGGCTGTATACCCTGTTTCTTCCTCTAGCTCCCGAAGCGCCGCCTGCTCAGGCGGCTCACCTTCCTCCGCACCCCCTGAAGGAATCGCCCACACATATTCATCAACGATGAACCGGTACTGCCGTATCAACAGCACGTCTGTCCCACGACAAGCAATGACGCCCACGGCGGGCCGAGGAAACGCAATCGAATAGTGATTCCGTTCGGTTCCGTCGCTAACGGCTAGCTTCTGCTCTAGCACTGAAAAATACGGATTTCTGTGTGCCTCGCTTGAGGCTATAACCTGCCATGGCTTTTTAGTCATACGCGGGGCTTAAACTCGAACTGCGGACGGGTGTTGGCGCGTCATACTGCTTTTTCTACAAGCGTCCATCACCTGCTGCGTTCGGAGTGCATCTTCGAAATCACTCCGGACTAATTCCTGTTTTTCTTGGCGTA
The DNA here is from genome assembly GCA_030853405.1 of Acidobacteriota bacterium. GTDB lineage: Bacteria > Acidobacteriota > Terriglobia > Bryobacterales > Bryobacteraceae > Bog-105. Next base: position 7,169 of record JALYVD010000195.1, read on the forward strand.
CGGCTTCCAGAAAAGCTTGCGTCTCCACCAAGAAGACATCTTCATCCGTTTCAAAGAGTTCCGAATCAATTGTGTTCTCAGCCAGTTGAAAATCCCAGCCGATCAGTGCGATAGTCCCTTCTTGCGTGAAGATACGCACACCGATATCTTTGGACTGCGCCTCACACGAATACAGAGCCGTGCCGAGTGCACCGGATTCAAATCGGAACGTACTCGACACTCGGCGTGGGCTTTCGGCGCGGCTGTCAATCTCTACGATTTCCCCCAGCAAAAATCGGCTCAGGTCAAACAGGTGGGTCGCTTGTTCGTTGTGGGGCCCACCGGAAAGCTGGTCAACATCCCACCAACTCACTCCATAGCGCTTACACACCCAATGCGCGGAAAGCCCGATCACGCTTGCTTTCTGTAATCGGTCGCGTGCCATGCGCACGGAAGATCGATAGCGGTTCATGTAACCGACAGCGTTGACGACTGGCCTTTCCCGGAGCCGCTTCAAAAGTGGAAGACTACTCTCGACCGACACGCCGATTGGCTTCTCGACAAACACCGGAATACCCGCATCAATAGACTCGATTTCCAGCCTTCCCCGCGCCCCTGGCGCAACGCACACGAAGACTGCGGCGAGACGGTTACTAAAACACTCCTCCGGGGACTTTGCCACGGTTGCGCCGAATTCTTCTCCTAGCTGACAGGCGCGTTCGAAGTCGATATCGAACACCATGTGAATACGCGCTCCTAGCGCTCTGACACAGCGCGCTCGTTCACGCCCCATGCGGCCACAGCCGAGAATTCCAATCTTTAGATCAACCAAGCAACGCCTCCAGTTCCGTTATGTCCACACCCTCAAAATGTCGCGAGCGATTTTGTCGGCGTCATCCGCCCGTTCCAACCATGGATGAAGACGTAGTGCGTCCGCCATAGCCTCGCAATTCGACGCTTTAATTGCCGACGCAGCCGCGCGCTCGTACGCGATAAATTTACCCGTCAATTCGCTCACGGTCGCCGGTGGTTCAAGGTATGGCAACGGCGAAAGGATTCCGCGCCTAATACGGAAGGCCCGCTCTTGAACTTCGCCATCCTCCTCCGCGCTACTCAGAAAAAAAGGCCGCTCTACGTCGTCCCCGGCCATTGCCGCGATGAAAGGACCCACTGCTTCGGCGTACCAGTTCGCATTACGCAGCATCAGTATTTCTCGAATTGCCTCGGCATCTCCCGCTTGAAATCTCTTCATCGCCTCGCTTTGCATGGTTATCAATACGTAAGCGCGCGACACTCCGAATCCCGAAGCCAGCTGCTCGCGTACGACAGCAGACCGCTCAAAATGAAGGCGGAGATATTTTAGAGGCACAGCATGCCAATCCCGAACAATGCTACTGAATGGAATGTTTGGATTCTTTGCATACTGCTCGATCACATCCGTATCGCGACACTTGACGGAGTGAAGGAACCCAATATGATTCACGCCTGTATAGCTGAACGTGACATCCTCCGGAGAAAGTTTCGCATCCGCGCACACGGTTTTCAAAGTCGTGTAGGGCAGTTCGCAAATTCCGTACAGCGGCCAGTTGATCCATTCGAGCGAAGCAAGTCGCACTAGCAAGCTACCGGGAGACGTCAACAATAGCGGCAAAGCGTTGGGCGCATTTCGCCTGATCAACTGAAGTAACAGTTTCAACTCAGGCCACGTCCGGACCGCTGCCGCCAATCCCGCAGGCCCCAAACCCTCATCTCCCGGAATGCCATAGTCCAGCGCAAGCTGCTCGTCCCTCTGGCGGCCCTGATAGTCGCCGATGCGCACCTGAATGAGAACTAAATCACTACCGTCGAGGCACTCCGCCCATTTGGCGGGGCCATACCCTGTGGTATTGATCCTAGGCGCAACAATTTTGCACGCTCGTTCGACGGCGCCTAGCCGGTCAGGATGACGCCCAGCCAGCCGAATCCTGTAGCGCCCGGGACTCTTCTGCTCCGCGAGCCAGTTGACAAGTACCGGAGTGCTTTGTGAACTTCCGCCAAGAACACTGACGATCACAGCGCGCCTCCAGTCCGACGATAAAAAGCAGCACATCCTTCCAGGCACACTTCGGTTGTTACTGGTTGAAAGAGATCCTCCAGATCCTTGCCGATAACCTGATACTGGCTCAGCTTGCGCGCAAGCTGCCGCACGATCTGCATATAGTGGAGATTTAGCGCGCTGGCGAAGCCGCCAATGATGAAAATACGGTCCAGCCCAGCGGCCATGGCAACAATTAAAAGCGACCGAACCAACGGGACCGTGCACCGCACAATGATCCCGTCCGCCCATTCGTCGCCGACGATAGCTGCGGGAACAATGTGATCGTAGTTACTTAACGTGCTGAGCGTTGCCCCAAACCGTCGAACCACTTCTGATTCCTCGAATAGTTTGGGAAAGAGCGCGGCGTATTGCCTCGCGCATCGCTCGATGCCACGTCCCGACGCAATGGCGCCAAGATGCCCACGTCCTCCGCAGTCGCACATCGGCGCATCAGGTGAGTCGTCCACGACCACGTGCCCAATCTCTCCGGCGTAAGGCAGATTGTCGAGCACGCCGAGCGGATGAAAGCGATCGAAGATCTTACTGCCGATCCCACTGCTCACAGTAACGACCAGGAATCGGTTCACAGCCGTGATCTCTGCCAGCCGCCATGCCGCTGCGGAGATGTCATTCAACATCAGAACTGGCCGTCCAGTGGCACGCTCAATCTCGCCAACCAAATCGAATCCGCCCAAACGCGCTCCTGCTACCGTGGGTGCTTGCACAATGCGTTTGCGCTGCAGTACTGGCCCCGGGAAAGAAATTATAATGGACGCGTGCGATGGCACTTTCGACCGCACCACCGCTTCATAGGCCAGGATGCACTTCGCCAAGCGCTCCCAAATGACTACTTCCGACAAGCGGTGTGCCACGCTGTCGATAGGCGTCTTTTGGATAGCCCCGATCTGGCCGTTTGAGTCTAATAACCCGGCGCGCAGGAACGTTCCCCCCAAATCAAACAGCAGCGCTGGCAAGGCATGCCCTCCTGTTGGAAGTGGAGAGGAACCGGCGTGTATGGTCACGCATCCAATTAGCCGCCGCATGTACTTCGTCGGACCTCAACTCCTGAAGGAAAAGTGGTTTGGCTGGTTCGCTCACGACGACGAGGTTCAGTGCGCCCGCACGATGCTTTTTCACGTTCTCGGTAGAGTGGAAAAGCTCATTGGCTCCGCAGATGCGGTGATCCCAAATCGTAAATCCTATTTCACTGAACAATGTAGCGACGCGCCACAATAGGCTCGAACTCGCAATGCCTCGTCCCACCGCGATCGCAAGTGATAGGACAATGTCCAGTGCGACGGCGTGGCCGTGCGGGATCTGGTAATGGCTCAAAGCCTCGATTGCTGGACTGAACGTGTGACCGAAATCGACGAGCCGGGCCAGATTATCTTCGAACAGGTTCGGGGCCAGTTCTTCCATCATCAGAAGCTCCGCGCGAAGCGCAACTTCTGTCGCCACTTCGGGCGGGTTGTCGAAACGCGAGAGTACCAATTCCTGGCTATGGTTCTCCAGCAATTGGAACAGCGGCGCATCTCGGATGAGTGCTATTTTCACGATCTCCGCGATGCCACACGCTATCTCCTGCCGCGGTAACGTCTTCACAAAACGGTAATCATTGATGTTCGCCAGAGGCGCATAGAACGCACCAAGCAGATTCTTTTTACCTGAGGCGTTTACTCCCTGTTTGACTCCAATCGCAACGTCCACCAGCCCGACCAGTGTTGTCGGCACCCGCACATAGGAGATACCGCGCCGATAGAGGGCGGCCGCCAAGCCGGCCACATCTAGGGTTACTCCACCGCCAATCGCTAATATCACTGCGTTCCGCGGCATTGAGTAACGTGCAGCGTACCGACAAACGGCTTCTACATGTTTCCAACTTTTAGAATCTTCGGAGATCGGCAGCATCAACTCCGCCGACACTCGCAAATGTTTCTGGGCGTATTGAGTCCAACTCGCGCGGTAGAGTTTTGCCACCTTGGCATCACTGACCATGAGGACCGGGCGCCCCCCAATGATCTCGCGCAACGTAGGTTCGGCGGAGTCGAAGACGGGGCGTGCGGGGTGAATGACAGAGCAGTTGAAAGTTCGCGTAACTCGCATGGTTGCTGTACGGTTGTCCTGTATCCATACGCCTGCATCTTGCTGTACCAGGCAAGCATAGGCAAGAGCGCCAGCCACAACCGCTTCGTGCCCCACCGTTTTGACCGTCATAGTCTGCGTGACGTCTTCCTGTGGGCCGGTAAATTCCGCAGCCGTACGAACCCAGATGCAGTGCTGAACGCCCAATATACGGCCGACCGGCGCTATATCGTTCAGGCGGCACACTTCTGTCGCCTGTTCAAACAATCCGTGCGCCATCCGTATCATGCTACTCACATGGAGTGCCGGTTCCGTTTGTACCAACAGGAATTTCTCCCAACTCCGATCAGCAGTAAAGGCGATGGCTTGTGCAGGTGAGATCTTGCAAACGAAGCGCGGGGAGCGGGAGATGATTTTTGGCTCATTATCTTCGCCTTCCAAAATCAAAATGACCAACCGGACTTGCGGCCCCCCGTGCACTGCGGCAACTTCTTCTGCGAAGGTGGTGAAGGAGCCGCTTGTATCTGAAACCGACGATATAGCCGCAACCGGAGTCCGGCCGCCGATGTGGACAAGCCACTTATCGGCTTCACAATGCTCCGCAACAAGGATGCTATCGTCGTTAGCCAAGGTGATCATTGCGGGATACGCACTTGGATCACCAGGATGTCGACGTCCCTGCCCGTAGCGTTGATTAGTTCGTGACACTCTCCATCACGCACAATGGCGAACCCTCCCGGTTCCAGTTCCCGTTTTTCGCCATTCAAAATAATCGTAGGATTACCGCGCGCAACATAATAGAGTTCCTCGTTCCCATGATGTTCATGGCGCCCGATGGTGCTGCCCGCCGGAATTGTCGTGAAATCAACAAAATCAATGGGGCTCTGGAACACATCATCGGGAAAGATGCGCCGAAACTGAAGCGGACCTGTTCCCCCATGCTCTTGCGAACGGTAGACAATCTCTGCGTCAGCAACGCGCCCGAACAGGTTCTTTGTGAACGGTGATGGTCTTGGCAATTGAACTCCGAGTGTCTATCTATTTCGAGGACCCAGCGGCAAAACGCATCGTCACATCGGGTGGGCATAAACGTTCGCGAAGAATTGCTTCACCTTCGATGTCACGAACGCCACCTCGCCTTCATCCATATCTGGGCGAATGGGCAAGCACACCAACTCGCGAGCCAGGGTCTCCGCTATCGGGAACTGGCCTGGCCGCCAGCCGTATCCGGCAAAAGCGGGCTGTAGATGAACCGGCTGTGGATATCGAACAACCGCGTCGACGCCCTCTGATCGCAGGTACTGCAGAAGGGCATCTCGCCGCGGCGTCCTCATCTGAAACAGGTGATATACGTGGAGCTCCCTGGCGTCTTGACTCTGGAACGAGACGGGGGCGTCGGCCAAACGTGCGCGGTAAGAGTCAGCGACCCTATTCCTCGCCTGATTCCAGTCGTCTAAACGGTCCAACTTGCTTTGGAGTATGAGTGCTTGCAGGGAATCGAGCTTGCTGTTGAGCCCAACTACTACATGATTGTTTTGTCCGGCTTGCCCCAACGAGCGATACAGATCTATGCGACCGGCGAGATCTTTACTGTTCGTTACGATGGCTCCCGCGTCGCCCGCTGCGGCTAAATTCTTGCTCGGGTGAAAACTGAAACAGCCGGCAGCGCCAAATGACCCCACGCGTTGCCCGTCTTTTTCCGCTCCGTGCGCTTGCGCGGCGTCTTCGATCAGAAGGATTTGGTCTCTTTCGGCGATGCTAAGAAGCTCCCGCATGGGCGTGGGCTTGCCGTACAGATGAACGGGTATGATCACTCGTGTTCTGGTTGTGATCGCTGCTTCGACCTGGGCCGTATTCATTAGAAACGTATCTTCCACGGCGTCTACCAACACCGGACGCGCCCCGGCGAGTACTATCGCGGCGACTGTCGCGTGAAAGGTGTTTGCCTGAGTAATGACATCATCCCCGGATTCAACCCCCAATGCCCGCAGAGCAATGATTAGCGCGTCCGTCCCGCTATTGACGCCGCGTGCGTGGGCGCAGGTGCAAAAGCGAGCGAATGCGGCCTCGAAGTGTTGCACTTCCTTGGTTAAAACGTAGTTTCCGGAGTGCAGCAAC
>JALYVD010000214.1 GCA_030853405.1 Acidobacteriota bacterium
GGCCAAAGGCGGCGTCAAAGCCCACGTTCTGCTGGACCACGACGATTACCTGCCGCGCTACGTGCTGATCACCGAAGCCAGACGCAGCGACGTAAAGATGGCCGATGCCTTCACGCTTAACCCCGGCTCTATCGTCGTGATGGATCGTGGGTATAACGATTACGCGCTGTTCGGCAAGTGGACCGCGGAAAAGATCTACTTTGTCACGCGCCTGAAGGACAATGCCGCTTACGAGGTGAAAGAGGAGTATGCCGTTCCGCAGAACCGCAATATCCGGTCGGATCAGCTAATTCGATGGACCGGCGCTCAGGCCCAAAACAATTGCTCCGCCGCGCTCCGCCGCGTGCTGGTCTGGGATGCCGTCAACCAACGGGAGATCGTGCTGCTGACCAATCTGCTGGAGTTTGGCTCGACCACCATTGCCGCTATCTACAAGGACCGCTGGGCGATAGAGTTGTTCTTCAAAGCACTCAAGCAGAATCTCAAGGTAAAGAGCTTCGTGGGCACCAGCGAGAACGCCTTGCGCATTCAGATTTGGACAGCCTGATTGCGATCCTGTTGCTGCAAGTGGCTGCATCATCTTTCCAAAGCCAAATGGCCGTTATCGAACCTGGCCTCCATGCTGCGGCTGAACCTGTTCACCTATCGCGATTTACAAACGTGGCTGGATCACCCCTTCGGCACGCCGACCCTACCCCCTGACTCTCAACAACTCACTCTCGGCTTGACGTGATTTGGACAGGCTACCTTCGGTCGAGCAATGAGACCTCGATCCGAACATTCAGATTCTAAACCTTCAATGCCATTGCTTTCCACACCCGCCATCACAACCCTGTCCTGTCTTGGACAGCAGTGATCCAGAACAGGTGATGACGCTCGCGCGGGCCAATCAAACGTATCCGATTTTCTCCTACCCGGAAGTACGCGACGTTCGCGACGACATACGATGTTTTCGGCTGTCGCCGCGGCAGAGTAAATTTGGCGCGGATCCCGGCGTTGTGGGAAAGGCGATCCGCATTAACAAGCATGTGTACAGCTACCTGGCGTCCACCAACCGAGTTCCCTTTCAGATTCCACGTACTGCCGGAGCCATCCTTAGTTCGATGGCGCTGCTTATCTCAGTGCTCGCCGGCGCATTGTTCGGTGTGATGCCACTGCGGCAGATATTTAAGACCGATCCGAAACGCTATCAAGAGCGGAGGGAGCCAATTTTCCTCCGGATGCCGCTGGGCGCTTCGCGATGTCCTACTTGCGGCGCAGATCGCGCTCTGCTGTGTCACCGTCATCGCTGCCTTTGTCTCGCTGCGCGGCTTGGGCAACGCAATGACCATGAACATGGGTATCAATCCGAAGAATGCCGTGCTGACGAAATCTAATCTGCGGCAGGCTGGATATTCCAGCGATGTGGCCGAGCATTTTCAGCGCCAGTTGCTGGAAAAGGTCTGGCAGATTCCAGGAGTGGAAGCGGCAGGCTACGCGAGTAACACACCCCTCATCAATGTATCCACCTCTGCGGTGTTCTCTCAACAAATTACGGATTTCAGACCCTCAAACAAAGCATTTGATCAATATGATTACAAGGTTTCACCTGGATATTTCGCCGCCGCAGGAACGCCCATGCTCGCGGGACGCGACGTAAGCTTTGCCGATACTGCGAAAAGGCCAGCCGTTGTCATCGTGAATCAGGAGTTCGCCCGGCGGCTCTCTCCTTCCGATCGCGGGCACTCGGAGCAAGTCGTCGGTCGCTATTTCAAAGACAATTCCGGCCGTTTGATTCAGATCGTGGGCATGGTGGCCGATGAAAAAAACATCTCCCTCAGTGAAGAGCCGCAACCTGCGGCGTTCTTCCCGATCTTGCAGGCGGCAAGTACGGCAACAGCCCTTGTCATCCGGACCCGGCGCGAGACAGCCGATATGGTAACCATCGTTCGAAAAGTGGTCCACGATCTTGACCCCGGTGTTCCTATTGAGGGAATCGGGCGTTGGAATAACCAGCTTGGCATGAGTTTCTTTCCAGCGCAGGTAGCTACGATCGCGCTCGGCCGCATGCTGATCCCGCTCGCCAGCGGGTCAGCCGTTGGGATGCTGCTTGGGGCCGCCGCCAGCCGGGTACTTTCGGCGATCGTCTATCAGGCATCCGCACAAGATCCATTTGTACTCATCGCGGTGTGTTGACGACGCGGCTCGCAGGATTGCTGTCCATTGCCAATCCAGTGCGGCGCTCGCTTCACATCGATCCTGCAAATCTGTTTCGCGAACAGTAGAAATTTGGGCGGGTTACTCCCCTCTCAGATCGATTCGCCAGTGTGTGCGTCTTAACGGTCGCGGTCCTGTACCGGATTTTTCACAACTTCCGGGCGCGCACGCATCGCAAATTAAGAAGGTCCGGCGGGTTCCGCTGTTGTAATGTATCTAGGAGCATAGGAGCATCGGCGATGAAGCAAAGTAATTCGAACACCAGACGTGGATTCATGCACCAGATCGGGGCGGCGAGTGCTTTGGCCGGCTATGGCGTGGTTTCTTCAGAGGCTGTCAGCAATGCGGCGCAGGCCGCCGGCGACGATCCGGGCGCGGCAACGCGAGAGCAGCGGATGCAGTGGTGGCACGACGCTAAATTCGGGATGTTTATTCATTGGGGCCTCTATAGCGTCATCGGTCAACATGAATGGGCGATGGAAGTCGAAGGAATTCCGATCCCGCAGTATGAGCGTTTGGCTAAACATTTCACGCCTAAGCCGAATGCCGCCCGCGAGTGGGCCAGATTAGCCAAACGCGCCGGTCAGAGATACATGGTGATGACGACCAAGCACCACGAAGGCTTTTGCATGTTCGATACGAAGCTGACTGACTATTGCGCGCCCAAGCAAGGGCCGGGCAGAGACCTGGTGCGCGAATATGTTGAGGCAGCCCGGGCGGAAGGTCTGCGGGTTGGTTTTTACTACTCGCTGATGGATTGGCATCATCCGGATGGCGCGATCTGCGCTACCGATGAAGCGGCAAGGAAGCGCTTCGTCGCATATACGCACGGGCTTGTTCGCGAACTGATGACCAATTACGGGAAGATCGATATTTTGTGGTACGACGTCGATTGGCCGCTCACGCCCGAACAGTGGGAATCGGAGCGGATGAACAAGATGGTGTTTGAACTTCAGCCCGAGATCATAGTAAATAACCGGAACGGTCTGGAAGGAGATTTTTCGACGCCCGAGCAACACATCGCGGCCTCGAAAGCGGGCCGGTCCTGGGAAACCTGCATGACGCTTAACAACAGTTGGGGATATCAGAAAAGCGACGACGATTGGAAATCGCCCAAGACCATCGTGAATAACCTGGGGACTTGTGCGCGTGGGGGCGGCAATTACCTTCTGAACATTGGGCCGAAGCCGGACGGGTCGGTACCGGAAGAGTCCACTAGCATTCTGGACGTTGTGGGCAAATGGCTCGACCACAACGGAGCCGCCATCTACAAGACAGAGCGCGGCACGTTCAGTGAGGGTGCGCTCACAAACTATACGAGACGCGGTAACACGCTATACGTCCACGTTTATAACTGGCCCGGCGATACGCCTGCCGAAGAATGGCTTACCTTCTATAAACCACCCACGGTTATTGCAATCGGCGGATTGAAGGCCAAGGTGAAATCCGCCCGGTTCTTGACATCGGGAACCGCGGCGGCTTTCGAACAGGATCAATTTTCATTGCGCTTTACGGGCATGCCAAAGACCGCGCCCGATAGTCCGGTCACGGTGATTGCGGTGGAATGCGATTCAGAACCCGTTATCAACCACCAGGCCATCCGTTCACAGTGGCCTCGCTATAAAGTGGGAATTAGTTAGCTCGTGGAAGAGTTGATTGCAGGCTATAGGCGCTTCCGCGCGACTGGTTGGCCGGAACGACGAAAACTTTTCGAATCTCTCGCGGAAGATGGCCAGCGCCCCAAAGCGCTAGTCCTGGCGTGCGTCGATAGCCGAGTCGATCCGGCGATGATCTTCGATGCCGGTCCAGGGGAACTGCTAACCGTACGGAACGTCGCTAATCTCGTGCCGCCCTACGAACCGGACAGCGCCTATCATGGCACCAGCGCAGCGTTGGAATTTGGGGTGAGGGTGCTCGAAATTCCGGATCTCATTGTGCTGGGTCACGGCATGTGCGGCGGCGTGAAAGCTCTGCTTGAGGGTGCGCCAGAAGAAGCGCGCGATTTCGTGGGCCCTTGGATGTCGATAGCCGAAGCCGCCCGCTTTCGCACGGAAGGCTGCAGTTCGGCGGAAGAGCGCCAACAGAGCTGCGAGTATGAGGTTATAAAGGTCTCGTTGGCTAACCTGATGACTTTCCCATGGATTGCGGAGCGGGTCGCCGCCGGTAAACTGGTACTGCATGGCGCGTGGTTCGCCATTCACTCCGGCCTGCTAATGACGTTGCGGCCCGACGGATCGTTTGGACCGGCGGACAGCTTCTATTAGTTGGCCGGCGCAAGAATCGCATCGAGGCGATCCGGCGTGCCATCCACGCGTTCGAGAGCCGGATAGCGCAAACCGCCATGATAGTCCACGTCAATCGTCTGGAAATCTTCGCCACGTTTGATTAACAGTTTGATGGGTGTTTGGTTCTTCTCGGCATCGGTGATGGCTTTACGAAGCACATCCATTTTGAACGCCGTGCCATTCACCGCCGTAATTTGCATATCTGGAGTAACTCCGGCCTTAAAGGCCGGACTATTCCACCAAACGTTGTCCAAATTTCCGTCGGCCTTAAGACTGAAGCCCATCGACGTTGCGAAGCTGACCGGTATCGTGGGCTTCTCATCATGTTTCATCCAGGCGGGAGGCGCATCACTGTAACTCAGGCGATACCCGCCCCGCGTGATGCCGTCCTCCGGTGTATGTGGCGCGATTTCGTACACGCGAATTTTCAGAAAGGTCGCCCAATCGTAGGGTTGCACGGTATTCAGCGCCGTTATCACGTCTTGCAACCTGTAAGTTTGAGTAACATAGCTGCCGCTATCGATTCCATAGAATAGCTTGGCAAAGTCATCCAGAGACTTCTTGCCGCCGCTCAACTCACGGATCTTTGTATCGGCATCCAGCCAGATGAGCATGCCTTCGGTGTAGTAATCTTCAGGCCGCTGCCAACTGACCCAACTCACGGCACTGCGCTCCGAGACAGTCGGCTGATTGGTCGTATCAATTAACGGCCGCCACGTTCGGCTGGGACTTACATCGAAGTTCGCGGCTACCCGCGCGATCAAATCTCGTGTCTGCTCTGTTGTGCGCATACCGGAACGCGCGGTCAACACGTACCCGAAATACTGGGTTAGTCCTTCATACACCCAGAGCAGGTCATCCTGCATGGGCACGTTGAAATTGGGCGTCCACAGATCGGCGGGCCGCCGGAATTTTCCATTCCAGGAGTGGCTATATTCGTGCGCTAACAAGTCCCGTTCCGGAATTTCGGCAGCCCAGTCGGTAAAGTAATTCGACTTCACGCCGTCCTCGCTCGACTGATGATGCTCCAGTCCGATTCCGCCGACTGTGTCGCTCAGTAGAAACAAGAAATCGTAATGGCTGTAGTGGTGCGAGGCGTACAGCTTCTGCGCCTCATAAACCATGTTTCGATGCAACTGAAGTTCGTCGGGCGTGATGGCCAGATCCGCGGGTAAATCGGCAAACACATCCAGGAACACAAGATTTTGGGGGCTTGTCGAAAGGTCTACCCGCTTAAAGTTCACGCCTGCATAGACGGGCGAATCGACGAGTGTGTTGAGTGTTGTAATTTTGAACTGCACTGAATTTTCCGTGTGAGATTCCACATCTAGTGCGGATGCAAATTGCCAATTTTTGGGCAGCTTAATACACGGGGAGAAGTTGATGTCGCGGGCAAAGTAACCCGCCGGATATAGGACAACGTCACTCCATTCGAGGTCGGCGATTTTGGACGAAATCGAGATGCGGCCTTCTCTCGTCCGGAGCGGAGGCAGGAACTGGAAAGCCACGGTCAGCGTCTTGACGCCCGACGGAACCGCGACATGGAAGGCGTAAACATTAACCCGGTCGCGCACCCAATCCAACGTCTGGCCGTTCGCTGTAACAATAAGCCCAGCCAGTTTAGAAATGGGTCCCGTGGGAGAGTGATTGCCGGGAATCCACTTCGGATATAGAAGAGTGAGTTCGCCGGGCTGGACGGGAATTGTCTCACGCACGTTCACAATGCGGCGTTGAACATCGGTGACGTCCACTTGCAGATCGACGGTTCCTGGGTACGGTTGACCGCGCGGAGCCACGATGGGTGGGGGCAACGGAGCGGGCTCCGGGTTTTGGATCTTCTGGGCTTGTGCCTGGACGCAAAGCACGGAGAATGCTAGCAGGGAGGCACCCACGTATTTGTTCCAGAAGAGATGCGGGAAGGCCATATCGATATCTGATGCCGAGTGTACCTTGCTGTGAAGCGTGTGAGACATATCATCTCGGCGCGCTTGTGGTCCTGATCGCATAAGATGCACAGTTTCACATATACTGTGTTCATAAAGAATATTACGCTCAGCCTGGATGAAAAGGTTCTTGCCGTCGTGCGCCGACACGCCGCTGAGCAGAATTCGAGCGTCAATGCCCTAGTGCGTGACTACTCGACGAATCTTGCCGCGCAAGAGGATCGGGCCGACAAGGCGCGATCGCGATTTACGTGAATTGAGTACTCGATCGCAGGGGCGGCTTGGTAAAAAGGCCTGGACACGCGGCGACCTTCATGACCGCCAAAGTCTTTCTTGATACAAACGTCCTGGTGTACGCCGCAGTTGGGACTGGTAAAGACGACCGCAAACGGTAGCGTGCACTTGCGCTGATCGACTCCGAGGAGTTTGGTACTTCGGCCCAAGTTTTATAGGAATTTTTCGTAACCGTGGTCAAGAAGGCAGCTAACCCGCTTTCATCCCAGCAAGCGTTGGAGTGGATTGAGCAGCTAAGCGCATTCCCCTGTTACCCTATCGATCATCGCCTAGTACGGATCGCCGTTGAGCAGTCGGCGCGCTATAAGATCTCATATTGGGACACTCTTGTCCAAAACAACTTTTGAGTTGAGTGCCCGGTGAGGTGGTTCAAAGCAAAGCCCTCCGATAATTGATTGAGAGCAGAATCTGTTCGTTTGCTGCGGGCTGATCCTGCGCCGAATCGCGAA
>JALYVD010000030.1 GCA_030853405.1 Acidobacteriota bacterium
GACCGCGCTGAACTGGACCGTATTAAGCGCGAGATCGACGCCGAGGTGGCGGAGATTACGGACCGGGTCCTTCGCGAACCTCCGCCAGCCAAAAACACGGTTCTGCTGCATCTCTACTCGGATGAGGTCGATCCTTGTTCCAATGAGTTCGATGTTCAGCCACAGTTTCGAGGCGAACCGCGCACCATGGTCGATTCCATCAACCGGACGCTTGCGGAAGAAATGCGCCGCGACGCTGGCGTGATCGTGTTTGGCGAAGATGTCGCCGATTGCAGCCGGGAGCAGAACCTTCTCGAAATCAAAGGTAAGGGCGGCGTCTTCAAGGCGACAGCGGGCCTGCAGCGCGAGTTCGGTGGCTTGCGCTGCTTCAACACGCCGATCGCAGAAGCCGGGATCATCGGCCGCGCAATCGGTATGGCGGCGCGCGGTTTAAAGCCGGTGCCGGAAATTCAATTCTTCGACTACATTTGGCCCGCCATGATGCAAATTCGAGACGAACTCGCGAACATTCGCTGGCGCTCGAATAACGGGTTTTCCTGCCCCATGGTGATTCGCGTTCCCATTGGCGGTTACTTAACGGGCGGTTCCGTCTATCACAGCCAGTGCGGCGAAGTGGCTTTCACTCATTTGCCCGGATTACGTGTCGTATTTCCTTCCAATGCCCTGGACGCCTGCGGACTTCTTCGCACGGCGATTCGCTGCGACGATCCGGTGCTCTTTCTGGAGCACAAGAAGCTCTATCGAGAGCCCTACAACCGCTCGCCCCATCCCGGCGCGGACTTCACCATTCCGTTTGGAAAAGCGAAGACAGTGAAACGGGGCCAAAACCTGACGATCGTCACGTATGGCGCGCTAGTCCAAAAAGCTCTGCTTGCGGCGTTGCAGCTTGAGCAGCGCCGGCCCGATTCCGTGGAGGTGATCGATTTACGGACTCTGTCGCCCTACGACTGGGAGGGAATCGCGGTGTCGGTCAGGAAGACTCATCGTGTGCTGATCGCTTACGAGGATACGCTCTCCTGGGGCTATGGCGCGGAACTCGCGGCGCGCATCGCGGATGAACTGTTCACAGAGTTGGACGCGCCGGTCGGACGTGTTGCGGCTCTCGATACTTGGGTCGCCTATAGCCCGACACTCGAAGACGCGATTCTGCCGCAGGTGGAAGATCTGGTTCGCGAAGGCGAGCGGCTACTAGCGTTCTAGGCCCCGATGCCGGTTATCTGGTTTACCGGCCTGCCCGGCTCGGGTAAGTCAACGATATGCTGTGCGGTTGAGCGGCAATTGCGGGAGCGCTGCATCGTCACCCAGGTTCTGGACGGCGATGCCGTACGGAAGCGGCTCTGCCCTGACTTGGGATACTCCCGGGCCGACAGGCGCGAAAGTCTTCGCCGAATCAGCTATGTCGGGGGACTGCTCGCGCGGAATGGAATCGCCGTTCTTATCGCCGCGATTTCTCCGTACCGCGATGTACGCGAAGAGATCCGCGCCTCTCACGACATCTTCATCGAGGTATTTGTCAATGCTCCGCTTGACGTTTGCGAGGCGCGCGATCCAAAGGGCCTGTACCGGTTGGCTCGGCAAGGTTTGATCGAGCATTTCACCGGCATATCCGATCCCTACGAGACGCCGCTCGATCCCGAAGTCGAATGCAGAACGGATCGCGAGACTATCGAGGAATGTTGTGAGAAGGTAACGCGGGTTATCTTATTGCGAGCCGCTGGAACTGGTCCGTACTCCGAGTTGCGAAGAGCTTGACTGGCTAAACGAAGTTTACCAGTTCCGAGGTGGATAGCATGGAACCTGCGCAAGGACCGTGTACTTCCGCAAAAGCTCCGCGTATATGAGTCCAAGAAATCGCGGGGCGGGTTACAAGGCTACTGAAAAATGTTTTCATAACCGCTCGCGGTCACGGCTCAGTCGCCGCAACTGAGCCGCGCGCGGAAGCAAGCGGTCGTACGCTAGGAACGGATTTATTGCGGCACGCTGTTAAGCGCGCCGCAGGCCCACAACTGAAACCAGTTCGTCCAGATGTTTGCGAGTAGTCTTCACTTGCTCGCTCATCGTCGAGGCCGCCTGAGCCGTACGAGTGGCATTCGAAACATTGTTTTGGGTGACTTGGCCGATGCGCGACATCGCCTGACCGATATGGGCCACGCCGCGCGCCTGCTCCTGGCTGCTCGCTGCAATCAGCGTCACAACCGTACCCCCGTTTATGATCCCCGAAGACACTTCGTTAAAGGCGCCCTGTGCTACCGAGACCAGTTGCACTCCCGCCGAGACATCTTTGATCGTTTTCTCGATAATGTCGCCGCTGCGGCGTGCGGCATCCGCAGCGCGTTTCGCAAGAGAACGCACCTCATCCGCTACCACACTGAAGCCCGCTCCCGCTTCGCCGGCCCGTGCCGCTTCGACAGCGGCATTCAGCGCCAGAATGTTGGTGTGGAACGCGATCTCGTCAATGCTTTTCAGAACTTCTGAGACTTGGCGGCTTGAGCTTGAGATAGCTTTCATCGATTGGGTTAAATCGCTCATGGCCTGTGTGGCCCGGTTGACCCTGTCCCCGGCCTCGCGCATAATTTTATCCGCCTCGCCGGCTCGATGGGCATTCTGCTGCGTTGTCGCGGAAATTTGTTCGAGCGACGCCGAAGTCTCCTCGATATAGGCCGCCTGCTGCTGAGCCTCTTTAGCGACGATCTGACCAGATTGAGTCATCTCATCGGCGGCCCTCCCCGCATCGCCCGCAGCCTCTTGAACGCCGTGGATCACCCGCAGGATGGGCCCCGTGATCGCCCGGCGAATGGTTAAATTCACTATCACGCAGGCGAGCCCTATGGTGGCAAGGAATACGAATAGTTCAATCCATCGCTGGGCCGCCGACGAAGATTGCGTTGCGCTCAGCTGATTGTGCAGATCTTTCGAAAAACCCTGCTTGATCGCTTCTAAGGAGGACTTTAGGGCATCCGTCCGCGCAGCCAGGCCATGCATTTTGTCCTGTGTGTCCGAACTCATGCCGGCTGGATTGGCGAGTATGCCGCCGTACGTGCTGCGCGCGTCGGAGTTGAACTGCTGAATGGAGACGGCCAAGTTCTTTGCCTCCGCCCGGCGTCCCGAGGACAGTCCTTGTATTGCAACGATCGCATTGAGACTCTTCACGGCAGTCTGTCCGTCTTGAGCGGCGCGTTCCAGGCCGGAAGCATCCTGCACTACCACCGCGTCACCGAAACCTTTGACCGCCCGCTGGAACGCAGCTTCGGCCTCCTGGCTCTGCTGGGCGGCCGGAAACAGAGCCTCCGAGGCGGACCACAGCGAGTGTTCCGTAGTAAGGCCTTCCACTTGTCCAAGAACGGTTGAGAGAACGAAGCCAATGACAAAGACTCCGATGCTCAGCCAGATTTTAGCCGTTATATTTGACTTTCGCATTGCCTTATTTGATCGATAGCGTCTTAACGCCGGAGACGGCCGCAGCCGCACCTACATAACCGATTGCTCCTTTGGTTTTCGCTACGTATGCCGCGACATCCTCGTCGGAGCCGAAGGTTTTGGGCATAGAACCCTTGCCCGTGAACACGAGACTTCTGTAATAGTTGGTAAGAGCAGCGTCGTTCTTCCCAAGGCATTCTTTTAGGAACGCTTCATGTGCCGGTCCCGACTTTTCAAGAACCGGGGCGATGTGGGCATCCCCAAGAGACGATTTCGTGCCTAGAAAGACAGCCTTCAAATCGTCGGAGGACACGTCCGAAACACCTACATTTGAATTGACAATGACCTTGAATTCCGTTGCCTCGGCGCTGAATGTACCCAGTATCAGGGCTCCAGCGGCGAGTATTAACTTAGATTGCTTCATGAATTCTCCTTGTGCCGATTGCGCCAGGCGCTAGAAGTTGAAACCCGTGCGAATAGTCAGCAGGTTGGTTTCAGGTTTGAGACCCGTCGTGTTGTCCCCGAGATAAAAACCGTGCGAGGAGTAAGTGCTGCCGTATCCATTGATGAAATGGCCCTCTACTTTGACGTTCCAGAACTTCGTCAAGTCGATGCGAGCCGTAACGGTCTGATCGAAAATATGACCCGCCGCTGCTTCTGAGGAGGATGGCACATCGGCATAAAAACGCGAATTGTACGTTCCGAGTTCCAAATGTTGGTTAACTCGATACGCAACCGAGGCAAAGAATTCTTTGTCGCTCAGATCGAGAGAGGGGCTGGGGCCGAAGGCACTCGCGATGGCATAGATTTCTTTGTTGCTGCGGTATTCAGTGTCAGAATGCCACTTTCCAATTGTGTAATCGGCGTAGCCTGCCAGGATTCGTTGTGGTTGATCGCCGGACTTTGCGGTGAAAGGTATGTTCCCCTGTTTAAGTATCAGGGCTATATCGAACCACTGGTCCATCCACGATGTGCCCACTATCAGACCCGAAACCGGCGTAGTCCAGCGCACATCCGTTCCTACCACCTTGCCGCGATCATAAGTGACCGGATTTCCGAGCGTTGCGGCGTTAATGTAGTACCCACCATATGGGTCGTCGGGCCGAATTCCGGTATAGGCGGTATAGTCCAAGCTGCCTGCCTTGTGCAGGGGAATATGTCCATATGCATCGCCGCCCGTGTGCGAAATCGTCGAGGAACGCAGGTCAAGCGGATACATGGACTGAGGCAGGATGGCCCAGGTGCTTAGAAAGCCCATGTCCTGCGTATCATTGAATAGACCAAGCACGGTCTTGACTTTCCCCGCGCGAACGCCGAACCAATCTTTAAACTTGTAATCGCCGAAAGCCCAGTCGAGGGTCGGATGCCATTGGCCCAACTTGCCGATATTCTCGTCGTACATCTGGGCGCCCACGTGAAACTTGTCCGTGATCTGGCTTCCGATGTTCACGCCGAAATCCGTCATAGCGGCGCTGCCGTTGCTCGTGTCCATAGTCAGGTAGTTGTTATCGTTCGAAGTACCCAAAGCCTTGCGAAGCGAACGCGTGCATCTGGACGCTGCGCCCGGCTACATTGAATTCCGGAATCTGTTGGGAGTACAGAGCGGACGTGCCGCACAATAGTGCAGCGGCTAAAATGTGTTTCTTCATTCAGGTTCCTTTGGTTAGAGGGCCGAGCGGTTCGACTCAGGCCGGGGCGGCGACGATCGTCACGCCTACCCACAATCTCTGTTATCGGAACCTATGGAAGTTCTTACGGCAAGGAGAAATCCTAGTCGAAAAAATTACGTGGTCCGGGCGGGTATCCGTAGCGCTTGCAGCACAAATGCACTAGCAATCAGCGGGAGCGTCACGATCCAGACGATCTGCGTATAAAGCCTGTGCTCGGACAAAAAGCCAATCACTGGCGAGATTACAGTTTGCAGCAATCCGAAAGCACAGGTCAGAGCCGCTATGGCCAGACCTGCGCGAGCCGGTCCAAAAATATCAATCGGTAAAGCATAGATGTTGACGCTCCCGGCAAGCGCGAAAAAGAAGCTCACGGAGATCAACACTGTCGCCCATTGGGCGTCGGGTGCGAACGGCAATAGCAGAGTCAGTAATGATCCTGCGGCGCTTACAAATACGGCCCTTCGTCTCGCCGATACCGCATCTGTGCCGCGCTTCATCCAATGCAGCGACAACCAACCACCAAAGAACCCGCCTGCATTTGAAATCAGCGGCGGAATCCAGGTGTATCCTGCCGTCTGCCGCAGGGTGAGGCCATGGACGCGCATCAGGTAAAGGGTCGTCCAGTTCGACCATAGAGAATAGCTGCCCATCCACAGCACGTTTGCGATTACTAGAAGAATCAAATTGCGATCAAGCAGCATGGACCACGACGAACTTCGCTCGCCAGCGCCGCGCTTGGCAAATTCCTGATCGCCAAATTTCGGGGGAACGGCGCGATTCAACACCCACCACAATGGAATCCATGCGAATCCAAGTAAACCCGTAAGAAAAAACGGAGTCCGCCAGCCACTGCGCACCGCGAGACCAATGCACAGAGGCGCAATCGCGAGACCCACGCTAAGCCCGATCTGATTGACCGCCGCACCTAACGCACGCTCTTCCGGTTTTAAATAGATACCGTTCAGCTTTCCAACCGCCGGCACCCCAGCCGATTCCCCGATTCCAAGCGCCGCTCTGCAAATTGCCAGACCGGGCAAGTTGCGCACCATCCCCGTACTGACAGCGGCAGCCGACCACCAGCTCACCGCAACCGAAATTCCCTTCGTAACGCCTACGCGATCCAAGAACCAGCCTGTGATAAGCGAACTCCCTGCATACGCGATCGAAAAGGCCGAGATCAGAAATCCAAAGCCGGTCTGATTGAAATGCAATTCCGCCATCAGCAACGGCGCGAGTGTCGCTAGCAGAGCGCGGTCGAGATAATTCAGCGTTGACGAAATCACGAAGACCGTGACAGCCAACCACCGTAACGAGAAACTAGTGCGCATGGGCAAAGCTTTATGATCGATAACGACTGATGCCACACGCAACAAATTTCGAAAAGATAGTGCGACGCGGTTTTATCAGAGCCGCAGGAGTTCTGGCCTCAACGCACCTGCTCCGCTCGGATGAATTATCCGGAAGCGTCAATCCGCGGTGGGAGCGGCGGCCCGGCAGTCTCACGGATGTCGGCGGCATTCGAGTTGGACATTACACGGAGCCTCGCCGTCCCACCGGTTGCACTGTCATTCTGTTCGATGAAGCTGCCGTTGCTGGAGTGGACGTGCGCGGCTCCGCTCCCGGCACCCGCGAGACCGACCTGCTGAATCCCATCAACGCCGTACAGAAGGTGAATGCAATTGTGCTTTCTGGCGGGAGTGCTTACGGTCTCGATGCCGCAAGCGGAGTGATGCGATTCCTCGAGGAGCGCAATACTGGTTTCCACGTAGGTTCCGTGGTCGTGCCCATTGTCCCGGCGGCGATCTTGTTTGATCTCCAGATTGGCGATCCAAAGATTCATCCGACAGCCGCGTCGGGCTATAGCGCTTGCCAAGCTGCAGCGAATTCGAATGTGTCGGAGGGAAGCGTCGGAGCGGGCGCGGGTGCAACAGTGGGAAAATTCTTCGGACCTGGACTCGCCATGAAATCAGGCATCGGCGCCGCATCCTGGACCATCGAGCGGCGGAACCTTGTTGTCGGCGCGATCGTGGCCGTAAACTCGGTTGGAGACGTGATTGACCGCCAGACTGGAAAGATCCTCGCCGGCGCGCGCCGCCCCGATGGCCGGGGGTTTCTGAATACGATGGATCAATTCATGAAGGGCGCTATTGGTAAGCCTAACCTCGGCTCGAACACCACAATTGGTGTTATTGCAACCAACGCCGCGCTCACGAAAGTCGAAATAACCAAGGTCGCCCAGATGGCACATGATGGATTGGCCCGCACCATCAATCCAGTACATACGATGGCGGATGGAGATACATTGTTTGCCACAGCCACGGGGACAAGCCGAGAACGGCACGATGTGAGTCTGATCGGCGCAATTGCCGCTGAGATTCTTGCACATGCCGTAAACCGTGCAGTGATGATGGCAACCGGAATTGAAAGCTATCCCGCCTACCGGGACATTGTTGCCAAATAAAGTTACCAGGTAAACGCTTTTGCCTGAATTGCGTCCGCTTCCACGTCCACCATATCTGAATGCTGACGCGCCCCGTTGATCAGCAGCACCCGGTGCTCTCCCGGCGAAAGATGCGCCGTGACGGGCGTGACGCCGTAATTCCTTCCATCAACGACAACAGTGGACCCGCTCGGCGCCGACGTAATCACCAGCGTTCCTACGCGCCTGCTCAATGTCAGAAATAGCGATTTGTCCTGGGGCAAATTGAATATACGTTGGGCTCTGCCGAAACCACTCAGACTGGCGCTCAACGTATGGCGCCCAGCGGGTAGAGAAAGAGTGCAGGGCGTTGTACACGCTTTCGCGGGATCGTCGTCAACAACGACTTGCGCGGACGGCGGATCGGTCAGGAATTCAACATCGCTGGTAAAGGCGGTGAAAGGTTTGAGCACGGGCGCGAACGCGCTAGGAGCCTGTGTGGTGACTGGAGGCGCGACACTCGAAGGCGCGCGCGAACGCGTCTTTGCATGCGCGGATTGGTTGCCCATATTGTCGGCGGCAGGCGGCGGCGTTACCGGTCCCGCGTTCGTATCCAGTACCTGCACGGGAAGGTTAGGTCCAGGCTTGTAGCGCAAGAAGAAAAGCGCCAATCCCAAGCCCACCAAACACAAAGCCGCTATCAACAGGAACATCATGCTACGAGACCGGGTAGGCGCAGCTTCGCGTTCATCGTCGCTGTACCGCCGCCGCAAACGCGTCGTGGAAAGACCGGTTGTTTCAACGGCTGGGGCGGCGCGCACGTGAAAAAGAGCCGCCGCGGGTTCTCCCTCATTTCGCAGTGCCACTATCAGCGCCTGCACGAAAGACTTACAGTCAGGAAATCGCCGTTCCCGATCCTTAGCCAAAGCTCGGCTCAGTACGCCGCTGGTTTTCCCGCTTAACTTCGGGTCCACTTCTTCAACCGGTATATATTTTTCCGTGCAAACACGGTAGAAGAGTTGCGGAAGATCGGGCGCATCGAACGGCTTTTTGCCGCAGACAAATTCGTACGCAATCACTCCAAGCGAAAATTCATGGGAACGGATATCGGTGCTGGTGCCTAGAATACGCTCGGGAGACAGGTACCGCGCCGCTTCCGGTATTCTTCCGTCCGCGCCCAATTCCTCTTCGGGAACGAATCTGTTGCCGGTGTCTTTCAGCGCAATTGCGATATTCGCGCCGCTCAAATCTTCCGAAATAAAGATGTTTTCCGGATTTACATCCCCAGATATGTCACCCGCATCCAGTCTTTCCGCTAAACCTCGCAGAATGGCAAGCCGGGTTGCCTCCGGCGGTTGATTCCGAACTTCGAGGATCTGGTCCAGCGGCGTCCCGATGTGGGGCCGCTCGCCGCGCTGCTCAATTTCTGCCAAATTCACGCTCTCCACTATAGACGCACGAACTCGCTCATTCGAAGTCCGAGGTTTAAATCAACAGGACCTCCCCTGTTACGATGAAGTTTACCCCGCAATGATTCCTGAGGTCATACCAGAAGGGCTCACCTTCGACGACGTATTACTGCAACCCGCACACAGCGAAGTGATCCCCTCGGACGTTGACACCACTACCAGGCTGACACCAAAAATCGAACTTGGGATTCCAATCGTGAGCGCCGCCATGGATACGGTTACTGAGTCCCACATGGCCATCGCCCTTTCGCAGCAAGGCGGTATCGGCATTATTCACCGCAACATGTCGATTGAACGGCAGGCGGAAGAAGTGGATCGGGTAAAACGCAGTGAAAGCGGCATGATTGTCGATCCGGTAACAATTGAGCCCGAACGCAAGATTGCGGAAGCGCTGGAACTGATGAGAAGCTATCGCATCTCAGGTGTCCCCGTCACCAAAAACGGCAGGCTGGTGGGCATTCTTACCAATCGCGACCTTCGCTTCGAAACGCGTTACGAACTGCCGATTTCGGAGGTGATGACAAAAGACAATCTCATCACGGTTCCGGTTGGTACGACGCTCGAGGACGCGGAGAAAATCCTGCATAAGCACCGCGTTGAGAAGCTGCTTGTCGTGGATGAAGACTACGCGCTGAAGGGGCTTATCACCGTCAAGGATATTCAGAAAAAGTTGAAATATCCTTTTGCCGCGAAAGATGCGCAAGGGCGGTTGCGGGTAGGTGCGGCGGTGGGTTCGTCAGGCGATTTCATTGAACGCGCTCAGGAACTGTACAGCAAGAAAGTGGATGTAATCGCGGTCGATTCGGCGCACGGACACCAGCAGCGCGTGATGGCCGCTATCAAGGCTCTGAAACACGCACTGCCGGACGTGGAATTGCTCGCCGGAAACGTCGCTTCGTACGAAGGCGCGCGCGACCTGATTCGACTTGGCGCGGACGGCATCAAGGTCGGCATCGGACCGGGATCGATTTGTACCACGCGTGTTGTTAGCGGCGCGGGTGTCCCGCAGATCACCGCTATTGCGGAGTGTTCCAAGGCGACTCGCGAAGCGGGCATCCCGCTGATTGCCGATGGCGGCGTGAAGTACTCGGGCGACATCACGAAAGCGATCGCGGCGGGCGCGAATTCAGTCATGATCGGCAGTCTGTTCGCCGGTACCGACGAGAGTCCGGGGGAAACAATCCTTTACCAGGGCCGAACGTTCAAAACCTATCGCGGCATGGGTTCAATGGGCGCGATGACTCAGGGCACGGGTGGTGCGGAGCGCTACTCTCAATCGGGTGTCGCCACATCGGGTGGAAAGCTGGTGCCGGAAGGGATTGAGGGGCGAGTTCCCTATAAGGGGCCAATCTCGGAGATGAGCTATCAGCTTGTCGGGGGACTGCGGTCGGGAATGGGCTATTGCGGCGCTGGCACGATCGCGGAGCTGCAACAGAAGGCGAAGTTTTTGCGTGTGACCATGGCCGGACTGCGCGAGGGTCATGTGCATGACGTCATCATCACGAAGGAAGCGCCCAACTACCGAGTGGAATAGCGCTCTATCATGGCGCACTCCACCTCTGCCAAGGAATTCAGCACGTAAACGTGAGCGAATCCTTCGTCCGCCAAACATGGCAGTGAATTCCGTAATTGGCGCAATTGTTCTTCGATAATTTCCGGCAGCACGCATCGTTCCCGACGGTTCTGGTTCTGCCGCATACAAACCTCCTGCGGCAAATCGAGGGCTATCGCAACAGCGCTTGTCTGAAATTGCCGTGCGAGTTCGAGCGAGAATCCTCGCGTCTCGTGCTGCACATTCGTCGCATCGATTACGGTAAGCCGCCCCGCTCCCAGCCTTTTTGCGGCTATAAAACGCAACACTTCGAAGGCGTCTTTCGTGGCAGCCTGATTGCTCTCGTCGTCCGAAACGAGACTGCGGCAAAAATCGGAGGATAAGATTTCGGTCGGCTTGAAATGCTTCTTGGCAAAACTGGATTTACCGCTGCCCGCCGCGCCCATTAACAGGACCAGCGAAGGCTCGGGAATGGATAATTTCAGCAATGTTCAAGAACAAGAGTAAGGCGGAGACCACCTTGGGGCAATCTCCGCCTTCTTATTAACTCGCCAGCGCTAGCGAACCCACCTTCAGATTCGGTATAACTAGCGCCAGAACCTCTTCTACCCGGCTTACGAAATGGAACTGCATCTCTTGCCGGACATGATCCGGAATTTCCCGCAGATCCTTCTTATTGCCTTGCGGCAGAATTACGCGATGGATACCCGCGCGTCTGGCCGCCAGTACCTTCTCTTTCATGCCGCCGATGGGTAGCACCAACCCGGTCAACGTCACTTCGCCAGTCATGGCTGTATCGCTACGCGCCGGAAGGCCGGTGTAGATCGAAGCCATCGTCGTCGTCATCGTCACGCCGGCCGACGGTCCGTCTTTCGGAATCGCCCCGGCAGGTACGTGGACGTGAACGCCGTTTTCCTTGATCTTCTCCGGATCGACCCCCAAGTCCGCCGCATGAGACCAGATGTAGCTCTGCGCAATCTTAGCGGATTCCTGCATCACTTCACCCAGTTGGCCCGTCAGCGTCAGCGATCCTTTACCGTTCGGTAATAGCGCGCTCTCTATGTAGAGAACCTCGCCACCGCTTTCCGTCCAAGCGAGACCGGTCGCGACTCCTGGAGGAACCGTTTTCCGCATCTCTTCGGGCGAAAAGATCTCCGCCCCTAACAAATCGCTCAAAGCATCCGCATCGACGACCACTTTGCCCGTGTGCCCCTCGGCAAACTTCAGTGTGACCTTTCGAGTCACCCGGGCAATCGCCCGCTCAAGCCGCCGTAAGCCCGCTTCTCGGGTGTAGCCGTGAATAATCCCATTCAGGCCCTCATCGGTGAATTCAATCTCTTCTTCGACTAGACCAGCCGATTTCAACTGTTTCGGGATCAGATACCGCCGCGCAATCTGCTGTTTTTCTTCCTCGCTATAACCGGAAAGCCGCAAAATTTCCATGCGGTCCAGCAACGGTTGAGGGATCGTATCCAGCGAATTAGCCGTCGTGATGAACAGAACCTTCGATAGATCGAACGCCAGGTCCAGATAGTTGTCCCGGAAGGTCTTGTTCTGCTCCGGATCGAGCACTTCGAGCAAAGCCGAAGCCGGATCGCCCCGGAAGTCCCGCCCTAACTTATCCACTTCATCCAGCAGCAGCACCGGGTTTTGCGCGCCCGCTCTTCGCATGGCCTGTAACAAACGTCCCGCCATCGCTCCGATATAGGTCCGGCGATGTCCGCGTAGTTCCGCCTCGTCATGCAAACCGCCCAGACTGAACCGTTCGAACTTGCGTCCCAGCGCCCGTGCGACGGATTGCCCCAACGAAGTTTTGCCGACCCCGGGAGGTCCAACCAGGCAAAGTATCGGAGCCTTCGCATCCGGATTGCGCTTCAATACGCTGAGCTGCTCCAAAATGCGCTCTTTCACCTCTTTTAAGCCAAAGTGATCCGCATCCAGCACTTCCCGTGCGTGAGCGATATCAAGGTTGTCCTCTGTCGCCGTACTCCACGGCAGGTCCAGAATGAACTCCAGATAGGAACGCGTTACGTGATAGTCCGGAGCCGCATTCGGCAAGCGCTCCAGCCGAGCCATCTCACGCTCAAACTCCTTCTTGGCTTCTTCCGGAAGACCCGCCTTCGCAAATCGCTCGCGTAACAGATCGAGCTCCGCTTTATCGCCGTCCTTCTCGCCAAGTTCCTGCTGAATGGCCCTGAGCTGCTGCTTCAATAGATAATCGCGCTGCTCTTTCGACATTTCGTCGCGAGCGGTAGACGCAATCTTCTGGCGCAGTTCCAAAACCTGAAGCTCATGCGCCAAATAGGAGTGCATCAGCCGTAACGCATCGACGCGCGTCTCCGCCTCAAGCAGTTTCTGCTCACGATCCACATCCAGACTGAAAACGCTCGCCAGCAGGTACGCCATTCGCAGCGAATCTTCGCTGCCCGCCAGCATACGCGTTAAATCGGCGGCCGATTGTGGTTGTGCCAGCGCAATCGCCTTCGACACCAGTTCGAGCAGCGCACCGGAGAGCGCCTCAACCTCGGAACCGCCATCGCTCGGTACATCCAAAACGCGGTATTTTGCGCTCAGGTATGGCTCACTCGATTCAAGCTTGACCACCACGACGCGCTCCACGCCGAGCACCAGGATCTCGAGCATCCCCTCGTTCGGGCGCGACGAGCGGCGAATCACCGCTTTCGTGCCTATCGTGTAGAGGTCATCCCGCTCTGGAGCCTCCACTTGCGCATCTCGTTGCGCAATAAGGATGATTTCCTTTTCTTCCGTTTTAAGAGCCGCCTCGACTGCTTTAAGCGAATTCTCGCGGCCCACCGAGAGCGGCAGCAACAATCCAGGGAAAAGGATCGTATTCTTAAGCGGCAGAGCCGGTAAAACCTGATACTCAGTGTTCGGCATTTTATTGGTTACCTGCACCTTCGATGCGGGGTTGCGTTAGGAAGCTTCGATTTTCTTAGTCACCTGTACTCACGTGCGCTGTGTGGCTTAAGGACTGAAGTAGTCCAGCAGCGGACCTAATAGATACGCAGCGAAGCAGCCAGTCAGGTATAAGGCCGCTGAGCACCACAGCACAACCCGGCTAAATCGGCTCGCCGTCTGGCACGCCTCGGGATTAATCGGATTGCAAGAACCGGCCTTGGCCTGAATCCGTGGGGCAATCGCATACAGGTAGACGAAATTACCAGAAATTAGCGCTCCCGCGACGAGGAACACCCAGTTCTTGTGGTGCGACATAGCGACTAGCCAGGGAGCTTCCGAAAGCACGGAGGCCACCGTCGCTCCCAGCCCAAATAACACGAAAAGAGAAGGCAGCGCACAGCATAGCAATGTACCCAGAGAGGTAAAAAGAGAAAAATAGCTCAGGGCCCCGCTACGGATTCGCGGCGGAGCGCCGAGGAGTGTTGGTTCCATCGTTCAATTCCTTCCTTGCTCATTTCACTTGACTGACCTGCAAGGGCGTGGGTGCCTTCAAGTCCTTACCCGGGGTCATAACGCCATCGACGACGACGGTTTGCCCCAGCTTTGCCTTTGCCGCACCGAACGCTGCCGCGTTCTTGGGGTCGGCAAGGAGGACGAGAGTGTCATTCGTTCCCGAGACCTTCAAACCCAGCCGTCCCTGAACATCCGTCACATCACCGCGTACGGAAACGGAAGTTGCCTTGGGTGTGTACCCGTTCTGATGAATGATTTCCCAAAGCTGCGGGACAGATACGGCATTCCCCGCTTTCAGTTTCACCGTCGCGAGTCCCTTGTTCAGGCTCACCTCAACGGACTCCACTCCGGACACTTTCTTCAAGGCCACGTGTACGACGTGGGCACAGGTCATTCAATCCATTCCGAAAATAGACAGATCCACTTGCAGCAACTCCGCCCCGCCGGGAAGCGCCGAAAGCATCAAGACACATAGCAGATTTATCAGTCGTTTGTTCATAAGTGTTCCTTTCATCTAGAAAAAATAAGCAAAGT
>JALYVD010000226.1 GCA_030853405.1 Acidobacteriota bacterium
CTGTTTAAAGGATTCGACAATTCACCGTTCGTGGGCTTGCAGTACGATCCGTCGCACCTTGTGCGGCAGTTTATGGATCCCATCCAGACGGCCCGCGATTTCGTCGATAAAATCTACGACGTCCATCTGAAAGACACCGAGATTTTGTGGCCTATTCTGCGCGCTGGCGGCATTACTCCCGTGAACGGCGCGCACTGGTGGCGGTATCGCATCCCCGGCATGGGGTCGATTAACTGGCGCGAGTTCTTTAGTGTGCTTCAAGACGTCGGCTACAACGGCGCAATGAGCATCGAACAAGAAGACCCGCTGTACGGCGCGGATAATAATCCCGGTCCGGATTTTAGCGAAGAATTTAAAGTCGGGTTTGTGATGGCGAAGCGCTATCTGGCGCAGTACGTTCCGTAAGCCAACGGAATTTGACCGGGGCCAAAAGACACTCTGCGGGATCGGTTTCGTTGCGGGCTATGACTAATAGAGTCTTACCGTCTCAAAGACTCGGCCTAGGGCGGAGCCGCCGCTTCGGGGAGCACTGACCATTTCGCAATCACTGAACCAACCATGCCACGGTCCTTTGGCCGGCAGATAATCAGGAGACAGAAGGGCCTCCTGATCCCGCCGGAGCCCGCTCCAATTCGCCAGTCCCCCCATTGGTCATGCCAAAGGGCGCGTGGCGCAAACCAAGGGATCGTTTTCCATCAAAGCTATCTGGGTTTCCGGGAACTTCTCCTTAGCGGCATTCCGTTCCTCGCGCTGCGATCTGACGGTTGTCACCAACTCCGCGCCCACGTTCCAATACGCCTGTAGCTCGGGCCGCATGTCGCCGATTCTAACGTCGTCGGTGTTACATAAAGGGTAGGTTTTGCCCTTTCCTGCTCTTAAGTTTGCCGGTATCATTGCCGGATGGCGTGACGCAGTACCCTTGAACAAGGAGCCGATGCAATGGAAATTCACTTTACGCCAGAGATTGCCGCAAAGCTAACGCACTCCGCCGCCCAGAAAGGCCGCAATCCTGACGAATTGGTACAGGACGTTCTTGCGCATTACCTTGACGAGGAAAGTCGCTTTATCGGAGCCGTGAAACGCGGAGAGGATGCCTTGCAGCGCGGCGACTATTTGACACATGAGCAAGTCGGCGCGCGCCTTGAACGGTTCTTAAAGAACTGATGGATGTTCGATGGTCTACACCGGCAGCGGAAGACTTAGAGCGCATTTGCCAACGCATTGAACGCGACAATCCGGAAGCAGCGCGGCGCGCTGCGCGGACCATTTATGAAGGTTGCGGCAGTCTGAAGGACTTTCCCAATCTTGGACGCGCCAGTATTCGCATGCCCGGACGCCGCGAATTGATATTTCCGCCCTTGCCCTACGTCGCCGTTTATCAGGTGACACAACAGGCCGTTGAAATATCGCGCATCTTCCACGGTGCGCAGGATTGGCCCTAACGAGTACTGCGAACTGATTTTGCTCAACTACTTATCTGTGGATTCGCAAGCTTCTTGTTCAGCCAGAACCACCAGAACACAGCTCCCCAAGGGCAAAAGCACCCAGGGTGGGTCGATACCAAGTCGTGTATAGCCCCAAGGCACGAGCAGGCACGTTTATGGTTGACACGCAAACTGGCAACGGTTGGCAGTTTGCAACCCTCACTGATAGAGGGACACCCCGACGTTTGAAGCCCTGTTGTGCGGTTTGACAGCGAGCCAGAGTTGCGGGAATGGGTTGGCCGCCAAACGTTTAGAAACCGGCTCAACCGCAAATACGCCCGTACCTTGAGTTGTTTCACAAAGAGTCCTTTATCCTAAAAATTGCAGTTAAGAATTAGCATCAGCGTGTTTCATAAACGGTAAGTTTTGGCCTCTTCCCTGTCTCGTTGTTCGCCAGTATGGTTGGCCGACCGGTGACGTTACTCTGGATCCAAGGAGCCGACCACAGATATTCATTTCACGCCGGAAATCATCGCGAAGCTAACGCACTCCGCCGCCCAGAAAGGCCGCAATCCTGACGAATTGGTGCAGGATGTTCTTGCGCAGTGCTTGACCAGGAAAGCCACTCTGTCGAGGCCGTGAAGCGTGGAGAGGATGCTTTTGCAACGGGGCGAGTATCTGACTCACGAGCAAGTCGGCCAGCGTCTTGAGCGATTCCCATACTCCCGGGACGCCCTTCCCTGCTAAAGAACGGGAGGCAACTGTTTCACCACCTGGGCGGTATAGAGTTTTGCACCTTCGGGAGTCAGGTGGACGTCGTCCAGAAAGTCGGTTGCAGGCACATCCGAACAGGACATTGGCATAACGACTTGCACCCCGGCGTTGCGAGCGGCAATCCGGATCGCCTGCTGGTGCTCTTCACCCGGACGAGGGACGGGCGGAACGATCAGGATCAACTTTGAACCGTACGTCTCCACGATGGTGCGGTAAGTTTTGATGCGTTCAGCAAAAAGCGGTATTAGTTCCTGATCGGTAAAGCGCCGCGATGAGCCAGGCTTAAAAAGATCGTACATCCGGGGCAAGTCAGGCATGAGGGAATCGAGCAAGACCTTTCTGATATCGCTGCGCAAGGCATAAAACTTGCTGTACCGGGCCAGAAACAGACCGGAGGTCTCTGTTTTGTCGAGATTCGCTTCTGAAGCAATCTGTGGCAGATCGCGGGTTTGAAAAACGTATTGGGAGGAGTAGTCTCCGCGTATACCAGTGCTCCACCAGCGCATCGCGGCGAAGACGACGGCCACGGTATTCGGCCTGCTTCCATCGGCAAATAATCGGCGCAGACCAAAATGCCAGTCTGTGTAGCCTGTGTTGTAAATCCAGAAACGAGAGGCTTGCCACTCCGGCGGGAGGCCTTTCCTGAGTTCGTCTAAATCGATCCCATGGCCTACGAGGGAATTTCCAACGACTAGTAATTGTTTGAAGCTGGAACCGCCGGGAATGCCGGGGCGGCGGATTTGGATCGCGCCGGTGTATTCGCGATTCACCATGCTCTGCACTTTGCTGCGGTGCTCAATGACGGTTCGAGTACCGAATTCGAACATCGCCAATAGGGCGGCCATAACCGCGAGCAGAATGACCGGGGCGGGCGGGACCACCCTCGAAAGCCGGATCTTGAGTTCAAAATTGGAAGTAGATGAATGCACTTGCCACGTTTGCCGAGAACAAAATTATTATGAGAGCCACGGCCGACGCATACCCCAATTGCAGGGGAACAGCGGTCTTCTCGAACAGGAATTCTTCGTCCCTGACCTCCAGGAAGACATCCATAAGAAACAGCGGGAGAGAGAAGATGGCCAGGAATTTGTAAGCGGTCACAAATTCGGGCCGCCATTCCATAACCCGCAGCGCAGCCAGAAATTGAAATGCCTGATGGAGCGATTGCGCGCGAAAGAAGATCCAGGTTAGACACACAACATGAAAGACCAGAATGCGCACCAGCCAGCGGTGTATGAAACCGCTTTGCCAAGAGTTAGCTCCGGAACGGCCGCGGAACTTGCGCTCAATGCTCTGGCCGATTCCGTGGAGAGCCCCCCAGCTGACATACGTCCAGTTCGCACCATGCCATAACCCGCCGAGAAGCATGGTGATCATCAGATTACGATAGGTCCGCTTTTCTCCGTGGCGGCTTCCGCCTAGAGGGATGTACAAGTAGTCGCGGAGCCAGGTACTGAGACTGATATGCCAGCGGCGCCAAAAGTCCTGCAGACTGGAGGCCAGATAAGGCTGCCGGAAATTAACCATGAATTCGAAGCCCATCAACTTGGCCGCGCCTCGGGCGATGTCGCTGTAGCCGCTGAAGTCGCCGTAAATTTGCCAGGCGAATGCGTAAGTCCCTAAAACAACGATGGGAAAAGTAGGTTCTCCCATTTTGCCGTTGAAAGCCGCGTTCGCAAGCAGCGCGCAGTTATCGGCGATAACGCATTTCCGAAACAAGCCAGTCAGTATAAGGATCAAGCCGTCGGTGAACTGTTTGCTATCGAACCGGCGGGGCGATTGCACCTGCGGAAGGAGATGGGAGGGCCTCTGAATGGGTCCCGCAATCAAATGAGGAAAGAAGCTGATGAAGAGCGCGTAATCGATAAGGGATTCAGCGGGTTCCAGGCGTTTGAAATAGACGTCAACAATATAAGCGAGCGCCTGAAAGGTGTAAAAGGAGATCCCGGGGGGCAACAGAATGCGAAGGAGCGTTATGTTGACGGGGAGTCCGACGGCTATAAGAGTGGTTGAAAGAGAGTCCGCAAAAAAATCGAAGTACTTGAAAAACCCGAGAAAGCCGAGGTTTAGCGCGACCGAGACAGTCAGCAGGGATTTGCGCCGCGCGGAGTTGGACGAACTCGCAATACTTCTTGCGCAGTAGAAATCAACGACGGTTGAAATCAGGATGAGCCCCAGGAACCGCCAATCCCACCACCCGTAGAAGAAATAGCTGGCAACGACTAGCATGTGGTTCTGGGAACGCCATTTCAATGACCAATACAGCGTCACCACGACCAGCAGAAATGCAAAGAAAATAGGTGTATCGAACAGCATTGGTCGATAAGCGCAGCTACTTGCCCTAAGGAAGGATACTAGTGAATTTAGGGAGTATCACACACTCGGAAAAGCTCGGCAAGTCTTAGTAGTTTACGCGTGTTTCGCCCTTCTTTAGGCTTATCGGCAGGAACGGGCATTTTGTTCCGGGGAATTAGCGGCAAATTGAGTGGATTTGCGATTCGTCCTCCTTACTGTCACGAAGAGCCTCCGCAACGGTCTAACGGCTTAACGTACCCAAGGAGGGCAAATGGAACCCGTCAGCCGGCGTGAGTTTGTTGGCACAATAGCCGCTACAGGGGTGGCGACGAGCGTCCCTGCGGCGCGGGGGCAGACTCCGCACCAGCCCAGTGAAGAGGTAAGTTGCACGTTGACCATCAACGGCCAGCAGCACAACCTTCAGCTAGATCCGCGCGTGACGATTTTGGATTTATTGCGCGAAAGGCTGCACCTTACGGGCGCCAAAAAGGGCTGCGATCACGGGCAGTGCGGGGCATGTACGGTACTGGTGAATGGCATTCGGGTCAACTCCTGCCTGAGTCTGGCTGTAATGCACGACGGCGATCACGTCACCACGATTGAGGGACTGGCTCAGGGGGACAATCTACACCCGATGCAGGCTGCCTTTATCAAGCATGATGGATTCCAATGCGGCTACTGCACGCCCGGTCAGACTTGCTCGGCGGTGGCGATGCTGAATGAGCTAAAGGCCGGGGCGCCCAGTTTTGTTACGGCGAACTTAGCGGCGGCGGGGCCGATTGAATTGACAGACGATGAGATACGCGAACGCATGAGCGGCAATATCTGCCGATGCGCGGCTTATCCGAACATCATCGCGGCCATTCGAGAAGTGGAACAAGGACGGCGCGCATGAGGCCGTTCACTTACACTCGCTCGAACACGGTTGACGAGGCGCTAAAGGCATATTCGGAAGGCTCGGATGTGAGTTACATCGGGGGTGGGACCAATCTTGTAGACCTGATGAAGATGGGTGTCGAGCGGCCCGCACGGTTGATCGACGTCTCCCGTTTGCCGCTGGGAACTATCGAAGAACATGAAGGCAGATTGCGTATCGGGGCGATGGTCAGCAATACCGATCTCGCCAACCACAAGCTGATCCGCACGCGTTATCCGGTGTTGAGCGAGGCGATTCTGGCGGGAGCATCGCAGCAGCTTCGCAACAAAGCGACGACGGGCGGCAATCTTCTACAGCGGACCCGGTGCTACTACTTTTACGATCCGGTGTACCGGGAGTGCAATAAGCGGAATCCGGGAAGCGGCTGCGCGGCAAAGGAAGGCTACAACCGCATACATGCGATTCTTGGCGCAAGCGCGGATTGTATCGCGACACATCCGAGCGATATGTGTGTCGCGCTGACGGCGCTCGATGCCGTGGTTCGGGTGGAAGGCCCGCATGGGGAACGAGCCATTCCAATGGTGGAGTTTCATCGCTTGCCGGGTGACAAACCGCAGATTGATACGAACCTTCGGCCGGGCGAGTTGATCACCGCAGTTGATCTTCCGGCCATCCCATATGCGCGGCGTTCGCGTTATCTGAAGATTCGAGACCGCAACTCCTACGCGTTCGCTTTGGTCTCGGTGGCCGCGGTTCTCGATCTCGACGATTCGGGCGCGATCCGTCATGCTCATATCGCTTTGGGAGGTGTTGCGCATAAGCCATGGCGAGCGGTTAAAGCAGAACACGCGCTGATCGGAAAGAAGCCGGAACAAGCGTCTTTGCGGGCTGCGGCGGAGGCGGAATTGGCTGGCGCTAAGACGTATAAAGACAACGCTTTCAAAGTAGAGCTTGCGCGGCGAGCAATCGCGCGTGCCGTGACCATGACGGCGAATTTGGAGGCATAAGAGCAACATGCAAATGGATAACTTAATTGGTCAACCAATCGATCGCGTTGACGGCCGTTTGAAAGTGACGGGACGCGCGCCTTATGCCTATGAGCAGGCCGTTCTAAACGCGGCTTACGCGGTGATGGTGACGAGCACGATCGCCAAAGGCCGCATCACGTCCATGAATACACAGGCTGCGGAGCGTTCGCCGGGTGTGCTGCTGGTCATGACTCATCTGAATGCGCCGAAATTGCCGACGCTGACGAGTCAAAGCAAGGCGCCGCCGGCGGGCCGGGTCGTTCAGGTTTTTCAGGACAACGTGGTGCGCTATGCGAATCAGCCCATCGGCGTGGTGGTTGCGGAAACGCTGGAACAGGCTGACGAAGCAGCCTTCCTGGTGGATGCGGAGTATGCGGCGGAAGCGCATCACGTGGATCTCGATAGCCGCGTAGCTGAAGGCTACAGCCCGAAGAAGGTGGGCGGCGGCGGTGAACCCGCTTCGAGCGAACGCGGAGACATGAAGGTTGGACTAGCGGAGGCGAGCAGCCGCATCGATCATGTTTACCGCACGCCTCATCAAGTTCACAATCCAATGGAGCCGCACGCCACCATCGCAGTTTGCGCCGATTCGGATCAACTGGTTTTGTACGATGCCACGCAGGGTGTTTTCACGGACCGCGACCGTGTAGCGAAGTTGTTCAGCTTGCCAGAAGAAAACGTTCGCATCATTTCGCCTTACCTGGGAGGCGGATTCGGAAGCAAGGGGCCGGTTTGGTCTCACGTGATCATCGGAGCGCTTGCCGCAAGGCAGGTGAAACGGCCCGTGAAGATTGCGTGTTCGCGTCCGCAGATGTTCGGGATGCTGGGCTATCGTTCTGAAACCCGGCAGACCATCGCCGCCGGAGCGAAAGCGGACGGAACGATGACGGCGTTGAGTCACGACACGGTTTGCCTGACATCTAGCTTCGACGAGTTCGTGGAGACGGCAAGCCTTGTTTCGCACATGTTGTATCCGGCGCCGAATAACAGCACCACGCATACGGTCATCAAGTCCGATTTGGGCACACCGAGCTTCATGCGCGCGCCAGGTGAATCCGTGGGTACGTACGGGCTTGAGTGCGCCATGGACGAGCTTGCCTATGAGCTAAAAATGGATCCGGTTGAATTTCGATTGAAGAATTACGCAGAGACCGATCCGGAGAAGAAACTGCCGTGGTCGAGCAAGTCTCTTCGTGAATGCTACTGGCTTGGAGCGGAGAAGTTCGGTTGGAGCAAGCGCTCGCAGGAACCTCGGTCCATGCGCGAAGGCAACGTGTTGATCGGCTGGGGCATGGGGACGTCCGAATATCCGACGCGGCGCAGTGCTGCGAGTGCATCTGCGCAATTAGAAGCCGATGGAAGTTTGCTGGTGGATGCGGGAACGCAGGATCTGGGTACTGGAACGTATACGATCATGACGCAGATCGCGGCGGCTACGTTCGGTGTACCGCCTTCGCAGGTGAAGTTCAAGCTCGGGGACACGGTTCTGCCGAAGACGCCGGTGTCGGGCGGCTCTCAGACGGCGGCCAGCACGGGTTCCGCCGTGTATCTGGCCACGAAGGCATTGGAAGAGAAGCTGATTCAGATGGCGGTAAGCGATCCGAAATCGCCGCTCTCGGGCGTGAGTGCCCAGGATATTGTGCTGGAGAATGGCCGGCTCTCTTCTCGCAGCGATCCTTCGAAGGGCGAGACCTTCAAGGAGTTGATGGCGAGGAGCGGACAGCCGAGTATCCAGGCGCAGGCGGACGCGAAACCCGGGGACGAGAAGAACCGTTATTCCATGTACGCCTTCGGGGCTCAGTTTGCGGAGGTTCGCATCGATGCGGATTTGGGACAGATCAAAGTATCCCGCATGGTGGGTTGTTTCGGAGCGGGAAAGATTCTGAACGCCAAGACGGCGCGGAATCAATT
>JALYVD010000233.1 GCA_030853405.1 Acidobacteriota bacterium
TGCCGATATAAATCCAGGAGCCGGCGGTCATTTGTCCGTACATGATGAGGCCGAGCCGTTCCAGTTTGTGGAAATCGTCCCAGTTAGACCAGTGCCCAACCAGATTAGAATTGGCGATCAGAACGCGTGGCGCTTCGGGATGCGTGCGGAAGACGCCGACGGGCTTGCCGGACTGAATGAGTAGCGTTTCGTCATTCTCAAGAGCTTCCAGCGACCGGACAATGGCGTCGAAACACTCCCAGGAGCGGGCAGCTCGGCCCGTCCCGCCGTACACCACCAGCTCCTCAGGCTTCTCCGCGACCTCAGCATCCAGGTTGTTCATCAACATGCGCAAGGCAGCTTCCTGATGCCAGCCTTTGCATGTGAGTTTATTGCCGCGAGCCGCTCTGATTGCAGCCCGGGCAGTGGTTTCCGTCATGACAATCCTTACTGTACAAGGATCGTCGCAAGTAGAACCCGGTTATAAACGTTCCAGAACAATTGGTTTGGTTTCCGCGGGCGCGTTCAGTCTGGTTTGCAGCGTATCGCGAATTTCGGCCAGAAGCACTTCCGAGGGCGTGGGAGCTGCCGCCAGCTTCTTAGCAAAGCGGTTGAATGGCACCACAATGAAGTAATACAGGCCGGCGGCTTTGATTAAGAAGGCGATCACCGCGTCGATAAAACTGCCGATACCGATGCCAAATGGCTTAAAGTCGGAAAAGTCTGGCTGGCCGCCCAGCTTGCCGATAAGAGGCGAGATGATGTCTTTGGACAGAGAGTCCACGATCGCGGCGAACGCCACGCCCATGACAATACCGACCGCAAGGTCGATCACGTTACCGCGTGAGATGAAAGCTTTGAAACCTTTGAACATTCCGTTTCTCCTTACCGCGCGAAGGTTGCTCTAAGTCCCGTGGTCAACAAAATATCATTCCCCTTGCGGCCGAACACCGGATTGCTCAGATAGCTATCGGTTGCGCTCACCTGCCAGCTCAGCCACTTGTGAATCGTGGTCGCTGCGCCTACGTTGAACAAGAGGCGGTATTCACCGGTTGAAGGCGCCTCGAAGAAAAGAAGCGACTGCGTGACGGAAGTTACGCCTGTAATCTTATGACTGAAATTATCACCTGCGTTGACTTCGCCCAGGTTCCGAACAATTCCGCCCGTGAATGAGGAATGTGAATAGTCGCCGCCGAAAAGCAAATCGAGCGTAGTCTTGTCGGTTTTGATCGCGTGATAGCCCAACCCTCCGCCGCCTACAAAACGGAAATTC
Source organism: Acidobacteriota bacterium (assembly GCA_030853405.1). GTDB lineage: Bacteria > Acidobacteriota > Terriglobia > Bryobacterales > Bryobacteraceae > Bog-105. The sequence goes on from JALYVD010000233.1 coordinate 1,253, forward strand.
AGGTCCTGAAACGTATCGTATTCGTCCGTATTCAGCAGCTGCCAGAACCAGCGTGCGTTGATGTTATGGTCGTAGCTGGCTCCGCCATGTACCGCGTCTGCCGTAGGCCCGGTGAAGCCGCCAATCGTACCCGTCGAGTAAATCTGGTTGAGGAATAGGACCGTTTTGTCGTTATTGGTTGCGCGCGTGGCGTTGAAAGCGGTCGTCAGCGTGTCGGTATGCGAGTTGCCGCGTGCGAGCGAGAAACCTAAATCCACATATCCTGCCCACAAGTCAAACCAGGTCGGCGATTGCAGCTTCTCGTACTTCTGCTCCTCGGCCGCATCCCTGATCGTGGCAACCTGCCCAATTGGAGCCGTTTCCGTCGCAGCCGGAGTGGTAACCGCAACATCTTTGTCCTGAGTGCTCAGCGTTCCATTCACTTGCTTGCCGTTGGGAAGCTTCACGTAGAGCGGATTATCCGACCTGACGCTGGTAACTGCGGTCCAGGGCATCGTGACTTCACCCATGAACTCGCTCTTGATGGTGAGGCTGTCACCGTCTTTTTTGATAATTTGGCCGCTCACTACATCGCCGTTCTTCAGCGTGATCTGATCGGCAAGCATTACGCCAGCGAGTGGGGTAAGTAGAAGAAGAGAAAAGAAATATGTCCTCATAGATTTTCGCCCGAGCATCTACACAGCTTAACCGCAATGCTCCAGAGCATTCGATTACAGTTCAATTCAGGCAGATGTTTTCTAATTATGGGGCAGAGACTGCCTGAGTAGCAACCGTTGGCTTGAGATAAAATTAATCGACGAATCATCATATGAAGAACTTCGTGAATACAGTTTCGGGTAAGTTATTGTCGCTCGGGTTTGCAGCAGTCTTTGTGTGTGTAATGCCGCTTACGGCCCAATCTGCAAAAGCTCAACCTGCCAAAGACGACCAAGCGTCTACAGGATCAACTCAGGTCGAGCGGATTGCACGCGACGTTTATAAGCAGATCGTCACATTACCGCAATACGGAGTGTTCGACAATATTCATTTTGCGATCAAGGGAGATAGCACAGTCATCTTGCGCGGCGACGCATCACGCCCGGTGCTGAAGTCGAGCGCCGAGAACGTCGTCAAGAGAATCGAGGGTGTGAAGCAGGTAGTCAACGAAATCGAAGTGCTCCCACTCTCGCCGAATGACGACCGGATCCGGGCCCTGACGTATGCAAGGATCTACCGAAATACCTGGTTGAGCCGATACACGAGTAATCGCGGAGGCGGGTCGCGCTTGTATTCGCCCGTTCGCGCGACGATGGGCATAACCAACGATCCTCCGATCGGCTGGCATGCCATTCACATCATTGTAAAGAACGGAAATATCCGCCTGGTTGGCGTAGTCGACACTTCCGGCGATCTCGCGATGGCCGAGATGCAGGCGAATTCCGTACCTGGCGCATTTAGCGTGGACAACGATTTGATAGTCGCGAAGAACGAGAAGTAAGT
>JALYVD010000037.1 GCA_030853405.1 Acidobacteriota bacterium
ATTTTGCGGGGCTTCTACCAATACCATGCGGTGCCGGGAAATCTCCGGGCGATGAACCTCTTCCGGCACCGGCTCTGTCGGTTATGGCGCAATACATTTCGTCATCGCAGTCAGAGGCACAAAGCCAGTTGGGAACGTCTCGGGCCGCTCTTTGCTCGCTGGCTTCCTCACCCGCGCGTACTGCATCCCTATCCCGCTGACCGCTTTGACGCTACTCATCCAAGATAAGAGCCGTATGCGAGAATTCCGCTCGTACGGATCTGTGCGGGGGGTGTCGGGTAACCGGCCTCCCTACCGCGACAGTTGGATCGGCGGCGTATCTGCGGCTTTTGAAGAGCGATGGGCTGGTGCAGAATGGTTTGCCTTTAAGTTCCTACTGAATGGACCGCTGAATGCGGCTCCGTAGCGCCGCCGGAAATCCGGCTATGCAGGGCGCCACTTTGATGTATGTTGATCTGGAAGAAGGCGGTTACTGGATGCGGGGTGAGGAGGAGAACACCTACAGAGATTCGACCAGCTGAAGCACATTCAGAAGATCGATCGTTTCGAACGGGTGTGATTTCTGACGCAGCGCTTTCGTCAGCCATAGGCCGACACCAGCAAGTACTCCACGCATTTCAGGCCATGTGACCTGCTTGCCTCGGACGTTTACGAATCCAACTAAAAGGTTAAGGTGGTCCCAAATATTTCTGAGATGGGCGGTCGGCAGAAGATCCTTTACTGCAGTGTTATAAGACGTCTCATCAAAGAAGACGAGCAGTGGATAGATCGCCGCGCCAGAAGCCGAATTCCCATTCAACCTTAACCCGAACTGCGGCAACTGCTTTCCAAGCTTCATGAACTGCTCGAAGCGTTGGCGCATTGCTTCTGGTTCGAGCCCGTCGGCGAAGATGATCAGCAGCAACATTGGGCTACCGAGTTTCACCTGAAATGCGACGAGGTTCGCCATCGGAAGGAACGGCAGCAAAACCGGAAAAGTCTCATCAGAGGTTGCGCCGCCAGAAATGACCATAGGTCCGCCGACCGAGAAGAGTTGGGCTCCGATAGAAGCCAAGTGCTTAGCCCAATTCACTTCGTTTTCGGCTTTGAAGTCCTTTGGATCAAGACCAATCTGGTATTTCATGTTCTTAAGCCAGATTGTCAGGGCTTGAGTGAAATCGTTACGAGACAGTAATGCTCCGACGTCCGGATTCCCGGCCGCATGAGCTTTCCTCAGTTTCTTGAACTCATTGCCGGGGTCGGGCAGATTCGTTCGTGCAATAGCCTCCAGTAACTCGGCATCGAGTTGGTGCATCGATTTTTGCGGCGCTCGCGGCGGCCGCTTTTTTTCCGCTACCTTCGCCATAGATTTAGATTTAGACTTGATGGGCGGATCGACAGCCGGAGCCAACTTCTTCTTGGCCTGAGTAGCTCTTGGCCGAGCCGATGCAATGCGCTGAGCAGCAGGTACGTCTTCCGGTCGCGCCGAAGCACCGTTCACTATCGATGGAAGAGGCGGCTTAGACTTGCGCGGCATTGTCCTGCATCTTACATCAGTCAGAGAGAGCCGCAGCTTACGGAATTATAGTCCGTTGGGCCGGCCCGCCACCCATTAGGGCGTTATGGCAGCTGTCCCGTGATTCCCCGGTGGTCGAGCGCAAACCGGCAAACGTCTCGACACGATTTGTCGAGACGGCAGCCAGGAATGGCCGCGCCACAAAGCGTGCAGTCCGCAGCAGAAGCCTTTGGAAGCTTAAGTTGGCGCTTATGCGGGGATGTTCCCCAAAGATCGGCTACTGGCCCATCGCCAGCTTGTAATTCGAAGTTCCGGGGTTAAGGCCGTCGAGCGACACGACGTTGACCGCTGAATCGACGTCATGCGCCGGAATGATGCCTAGAGCTCCTGGCGTAGCGCCGACCAGCGCCTTTATCGCAGCGGGGCTTTTCAAGATATGGGGAGCGGAGACCGCTTTGCCTTGAAAAGCCAGCTGCATGAAGTATCGTTTGAAGTCGCCTTCCGACATTCCGCAAATTTGCTTAAGGAGCAATTTTGTTTCCGGAAGCTCGATGGGCAGGCTCGCTACAACGACCTTTTGTCCATTGGGCCAATGCTCCGTTTGGCCCAGCAGCATGCCTCGAAGATCACGGGACGTCAAGGCGAGCACCGCAGTCTGTTTATTAACGATTACGGCTAGATCGCTTCCCGATTCGGCTTGGTCTTTCCTGGCCGCGAGAACGAATAGTCCGGTTAGAAGAAGAAACGCGCTAATTGTTTTCCGCACTGGTGTCTCTTTCAAAAGGTGAACGCGACTTGCGCGTCAAGCCCGTTACCGGCCGGCGCATCCCGCTGGTCTAGCCGGTTGTATTGCAGTTTGAAAGCGGCGTAGTCCGCAAAATCGTAGCGGAGGCCGAGGGATGGTCCCATGTAGCGGCCCGTGTAGATATTGACTGGGTCGGCTGCCGGGGAGTTCACGTATTGATAGCGGAAATAGGGACGCCAGGCGCCGAACTTTCGCGAGATCTGGGAATAGGCGAGAGGAGTATTGAATGTTCGTCCGCCGTTTTCGACATGGTTGCTGAGCAGTACGCCTTCGTTAAAGAATTCCCAGCTGGGCGTGATATAGATTCCGTAAAAGCTGCTGATTTTTTGATCGACGGGAGCCAGTCCGGGCGGCGCGAGACGGTCCACATAGTAGGATCCGCCAATCTGCAATCCCCGAATAGCTTCCGGAGCTATGTAGGCAGCGAAATTCAAGGCTTTATGATTTCTATCGGAATAGAAGTTCTGAACCGGTTGACCTATGTTGTTCGAGGATCTTCCGTTTCCTATTTCCGCGACCCAGTGCAGTCCCAATTTATCGGTTCCGGGCACGAGTCCGGTAAGAGTCGCCCCGACAGTGTGAACGGGCAGAAGACCGCCGCTGTCCTCAAAGAAATACATGAAAGGCCGGCCGGTCGCCGTTTGGAACCAGGTGCCATGGTGGTAAGCGGTGCTGTAGTAGCCGATGGCCGTGTGAAAGCGGCCCGCTCCCACTTCGAAGTACTTATTGGCTTTGTAGGAGAGAATATACCGCTCCAAGTCGAGGCCGAAATAGTTGGTCGGATCGCTGCCGATAACGAGTTCGGACATGAAACTCAGCTTGTCCGACAGCTGGGAGGAAGCCATGAGGGCGAACTCTCCCACCTGGAATCCGCTGTGAGCCGGCACGCCGAGCGGAAAGATCAAGGGGTTGGCGTCCGTTCCAACGCCGAAGTTGATGTCGAGGTAACCACGAACCTGCAGGCTGGGACCGCCGCCGGGCATCTGCATCGAGTGCTCGTGAGTATCCGAATCCGCCGTGTCGATAGTGGGCGAGCCGGCGGGCGGGCCGTCAGGGGCGGCAGGGGTAGGCTGTGGCGGTGCGGCGACCGCTTCGGGCGAGGATGATGGTTGGCCGGCTGCGGTGGGCGGCGGCTGGGGTGCGGCGAGAACTGGCGCCGTTTCCGCTTGACGATTGAGCCGTTCTTCTAACTCTTTAATCCGCGCTTCATCGGAAGCCAAGCGGTTCAGGAGCTTTTCCGCCGTTTGCTGGTCCAGCACGGGGGCGGATTGGGTTTGGGTGAGAGCGTGCTGCGCAGTGGCCGGAAGAAGGACGGCACAAAACACGAGCACGGGCACACAACTCAAAATCTTTTGGAGCATTGCTTTTCAAAGAGTTGGTGTGGTACGGGTTCGATTGTTCTTAAATATTCCGGGCAATCCGGAGACGAATGCTTCTGTTCTCAACATTACTTTGGAGGCTATGTGCTTACCAGGTTGCTGAAAAAGGCGGAAAACCGCTTGCTTGCGCGCGCGGCTCGGAAAGGTGGCCATGCGTTTACATCAAGGTACAGAACCACGACTACAAGGGCGTGGTTTTCCAGGCCTATTTCCGCATCCTCCTAGGCCCAAAACATGAAGCACCTGAGCATCACCGTTAAGATCTGGCTGAGTATCGGAATTTTCGTTCTGGGCTCAATTGTTACAACGGCGCTCGGCCAGTTTCAGGGGCGCGATGAAGAACGAAGTCTGCGCCGAACCTCTGACGCTCTATTTCCCGCAGTCCAAAAGACGCAGCAAGCCGAGGCCGCTTTTTATCGCGCGATCCGGGGCTTCAATCAAGCCGTGATTTTGCAGAGCGCTCCGGATCTCGAACAGGCGGTGGAGGAAGGCCGGGCGACGGTAAGTACTCTGAACGCGGCGGCCGGGATCGCCGGGTTATCCCCTCAGCGCTCGAACCAGACCAAACAACTGGCGAAGCGTGCCCGGGAATTCCTGAAGGACGCCGGCGAGACATACGACGAGGTTCGAGAAAATCCTACGGGCGTCACACCGGAGATGCAGGCGCACATGCGTGCCTTGGCTGAACGCACGGCGGCGCTCTACCAGGCGCTAAGCGGCGCGACACAAGATTTTTCGCAAGACTTGCATCAACAGTTGAGCGCGGTCCAAGTCCAGTCGGAGAAGCAGCGCACGCTTGCGCTTATCGTTTTCGGAATCACGCTGGTGGTCACGGTGGTGCTGGTGAATTTCACTATCCGGCACGGGATCACTGGGCCGCTGCTCCGAATGAACGCCGCACTGGGCCGCGAAAAGGAGCGGGCCGAAGAGGCAAGCCGAACCAAGAGCGAGTTTCTGGCAAACATGAGCCACGAAATTCGAACACCGATGAACGGCGTCATGGGCATGACGGAGCTGATACTCGAAACCGAACTGACCCAGGAACAGCAAGGGTATGCCAGTACCGTCAGGTCCTCAGCGGAAGCCTTGTTGACCGTGATCAACGACATACTGGACTTTTCGAAAATTGAAGCGGGCAAGCTGGACCTGGAAGAAGTATTATTCGAGCCGGCGGACCTGTTACGGGAGGCTTTGGACGCCTTTAGTATTCCCGCCGACAAGAAAGGACTTGAGCTGGTGCTACAAGTCGATTCCGGGCTGCCCGAAGCGGTGCTCGGCGATCCAGGACGGTTACGCCAAGTGATTACGAATTTGACGGGAAATGCCGTGAAATTTACACAGCAGGGCGAAATCCTGGTCGGGGTGAGGCTCGAAAGCCGGGATAACGATTGTGCGGTTCTGCATTTCAGCGTGAAGGATACGGGGATCGGTATTCCGCTGGAAAAGCAGTTAGCCATTTTCGAACCGTTCACGCAAGCGGATGGGTCTACTACGCGCCGCTTCGGCGGGACCGGACTGGGCTTGACGATTTCACGCCAGATTGTCGGCATGATGGGCGGAACGATTTGGGTGGAGAGCCGGCCCGGCAAGGGGACGACCTTCCACTTTACCGCCAGTTTTAGGATTGGCCGGTGCGCGCCGCAAGACACGCCGAACGAGTCCGTGCCGCTGGTGGGACTTTCCGTTCTCATAGTGGACGACAACCTGACGAACCGCACCATCTTAGAGAAAATGGTCACGGCCTGGGGAATGAAAGCGGTAATGGCCGATGGCGTCAGGGCGGCAAAAGCGATCCTTGAGCAGGGGCAAGACCAGGTTCACTTCGATCTGATTCTGCTGGATGTCTGTATGCCGGAATTGGATGGTTTCAGTTTGTGCGAGCACGTTCACCGGCGGCCGGAGTTCAAGGGTTTAACGGTTATGATGTTAAGCTCCGCAGCGCGGCGTGAAGATGCGGCCCGGTGCCGGGAACTGGGAGTAGCCGCATACCTGATCAAACCGCTGGGACAAAAGGAGCTTAGGGCGACCATTCAGAGCGTGCTTGCCAGAAAGGCGGGTAGGACCGCGGCGGCCCGGAATGCCACGCGCGCTGACCGGCGGCCGCTTTCCGAGAGCTTGCAAGTGCTGCTCGCCGAAGATAACGAAGTGAATCAACGGTTGGCGACGGCGCTACTGAAGAAGCATGGCCATACGGTCTCAATCGCGAGAAACGGGATGGAGGCGGTTTTGGCATTCGAAACCGGGCGGTTCGATCTAATTCTTATGGACGTGCAGATGCCGGTGATGTCCGGGCTGGAAGCCACGGGAAAGATCCGGGAGAAAGAACAGTTAACGGGCGGCCACATCCCGATCATCGCTTTGACGGCTCACGCCATGAACGAGGATCGGCAGCGATGTCTTCTCGCCGGGATGGACGATTACGTGTCGAAGCCCATCAAGATCGAGACGCTCTTGCAAGCTATCGATTGTGTTTCGCAGACGACCGCTTCGTAATGGTTCTGAATTCCAATACAAGATGACGGGGCGCAGATTGGTACGCTTGGGAGCATAACGGATGCTGCTCGATGCTATTTGGATAGGATTGGGCCTGATCTTCCTGATCGCGATGATGGCTTTTGTGCTGAACCGCCGGAGGCCTGGATCAAACGAGTGTTCCTCAGCAAGAAAAAGGCCGATGACAACAGCAAATAAAAGGCCTGCAACTTTCCATCGTTAACGGTTTGACAGTCATCCCTATAAACTAGGAGTTTTCAGCTTTCATCATGAAAAGTCTTGGCTTTTTTGTGCCCGTGGCCGTGCTTTGCCTTGTCTGCGTTGCCGCCAGCGCGCCGCAGCCTGAGAACAAGCTTTGGGAGTACCGCAATCTGGGTAAGGCGTTCTATGAGAATCCGGACACGCATTTGCAGGCTGTCGAAGCGCTGCATTCGGCGCTGGAACTCGCTCCCCATTCCGTTGAGGAGCGGATCAATTACGGCATAGCGTTACTGCGCGCTGGAAAGAACGAGGCCGCGGTTGCCGAGCTGACGAAGGCGCAGAAACAGGACCCATCGATTCCTCATACCTGGTTCAATCTGGCGATTTTTTATAAGCACGCGGGCGATTACGATAAAGCGATCGAGCAACTTCGCGGGATGATCCGTCTGGTTCCGAATGAGCCGATACCGCATTACAACTTGGGTGCGGTTCTTCGGGCTAAAAGCGATCTGAATGCGGCGCTTCCGGAATTTCTGGAAGCTGAGAAACTGAATCCGCATCTTGCGGGGCCGCACTTCCAGTTGTTCACGCTCTATCAGCGGAAGGGCGACAAGGATGCCGCCGCACGGGAGCGTAAAGAGTTCGAAGAAGCCAAGAAGCGCAATGAGGGTGCGGCGGTCCCCGAGGACATGGAATGGTGCTTTTACGCAGAACTCTATGACCCGCCCGTTCCGCGCGCCGATGCCAGGAACGAGGCGACGAAATACGACGATCACCTGGTAAGCACCGGTTGGGATGCGGCGGCTTCAGGCATGCGGCTGATTGATGCGGACGGCAGCGGCCATGCCGATTTGCTGGTCTGGTCTCGCAATCAAGTGGTTCTGTACAAACGCGGTAGTGACGCTGTTAAAACATCGGGTCTGGAAGGGTTACGGGATGTGCGGACAATCGCGGTAGGCGACTACGATAACGACGGATTCCCCGACCTTGCGATTGTCACGGCCAAAGGCGCCAGCCTCTTCCACAATAATCACGGCTCGTTCACGAAGGCGATGGATTTGCCCGGGACGGCGGGGGCGACGGCGGCGCTATGGCTCGATTACGATCACGACTACGATCTGGATCTGCTGTTGTTCGGCCCAGCTCCGGCGTTGATGCGCAATAACGGAAATGGAAAGTTCGAAGACCACACTTCCGCGTTTCCATTTGTCAAAGGTCAGACGTTAGATGCGGTTGCCTTCGCGGTGCGGGGCGATACCGCGGCGCGTG
>JALYVD010000292.1 GCA_030853405.1 Acidobacteriota bacterium
TGAAGTTCCAGCTTGACCTCGACGTCTTCACCGATCAACCGTCGCAGCATCGCGTGGAGCTTCAGGACGGAGTCGTTCAGATTCACCGACCGCAACTGCACAATCTGCTGACGGCTGAAGGCCAATAACTGGCGCGTCAGGTCGGAGGCCCGCTCGGCTGCCCCCATCACCTCGTTCACCATATCCAGGCGCACGGGATCGTCCTTCAGATCGGCCTGCAACAGCGAACCATATCCGGCAATCACTGTTAGCAGGTTATTGAAGTCGTGCGCTACTCCGCCCGATAACCGGCCCACCGCTTCCATCTTCTGCGAAAGCTGCAGCTTGTCTTTCAACTGCCTGGCCTCTGTCATGTCGCGTGCGATATGCGATGCGCCGATGATTGTGCCGCTTGCACTGCGAATAGGCGAGATGGTCAGGGAAATGGGAACGGGCCGCCCCGACTTATGAATCCGGATTGTTTCGAAAGGTTCCAGTCTTTCGCCGCGGCCTACTCGAAGCAAAATATCGTTTTCCTGCTCGACCAAACCTTTCGGCAAAAGGCTCATCATGGGCTGTCCGATTACTTCCGCGGCCGGATAGCCGTACAGCCGTTCAGCTCCCGCATTCCAGCTTTGGATGATGCCTTCGAGAGATTTGCTGATGATTGCGTCCGCGGAGGAGTCTACAATGGCCGCGAGGAGGGCGACATCGTGCTCGTAATTCATTTCGCTTAAAGAGCTACCCGAATTGTACAACCGGAAATATAAAACGTAGCGCTTTATAGAATCTTCTTGCCCATTGCCGACGTGATCAGTTCCACTGCAAGCAGCGCGGTCCGGTTGGCTTCATCCAAAACCGGGTTAACTTCGACGACTTCCATAGAGACAAGGCCCTTGCAGTCGCAAATGGTTTCCATCGCGAGATGCGCTTCGCGATACGTCATGCCGCCGCGAACGGGGGTGCCGACGCCCGGAGCTTCGCGCGGATCAACCGCGTCCATATCGAACGAAAGATGGAATCCCGCCGTGCCATTGTTGGCAATTGCGATGGCCTGCTCCATGACATGCCGCAGTCCAAGTTCGTCTATATCGCGCATCGTGAAGGCCGTTACGCCGGACTCGCGCACGGCGTGGCGTTCGTTTTCGTCAACGTCGCGAATGCCGATCAGGACGACATTCCTGCCGTCCACCTTCGGGGAATATCCGAGGAGGTCTCTCAATTCTCGTGGCCCGCGGCCCAGGCAGCACGCCAGAGGCATTCCATGGACGTTGCCGCTGGGGCTCGATTCCGGCGTGTTCATGTCGGCGTGAGCATCGACCCAGATGAGGCCAATCTTCTCGCCGCGTTCACGGTAGGAGTGCGATACACCAGAAACTGTGCCAACCCCAACCGAGTGATCGCCGCCAAGTACAAGAGGAAAATTTCCGGCGCTTACAACCCCTTCGACCATGGCGGCAAGCTTCTCGCAAGTCTTTGAAATCTGCGAGAGGTACTTGGCATTGTCGGGTCCTGTTGGCGTGCTCTCCTGCTGTGCAACCGCCACATTCCCTAAGTCTTCGACCTGATACCCCAGTCTCTCCAGCTTCGAGTTCAAGCCAGCGAGGCGCAACGCGGAAGGCCCCATATCTACGCCGCGCCGCCCCGCGCCCAAGTCCAGCGGCGCGCCCAAAATCGAAATATGCGAGTGCAGCATCTAAGGCCGCGTACGGTATAACATCCGGGGATAGGGAATTGTCTCGCGAATGTGCTCCAGCCCGCACATCCAGGCTACAAATCGTTCCACGCCCATGCCGAAACCGCCGTGCGGCACGCTTCCAAAGCGGCGCAAATCCAGATACCAGTCGAAGGCCTCACGCGGCAGACCGTGTTCCGCCAAACGCTTCTCAAGTAGCGCAAGATCGTGTATCCGCTGGCCGCCTCCTACGATTTCGCCGTAGCCTTCGGGCGCGATGATGTCAACTCCGAGCGCAACCTCCGGCCTCTGCTCGTCAGGCGCGAAATAAAAAGCCTTGATCTCGGTTGGATAGCGGTCAACAATTACGGGCCGGTCGTATGCTTCGGTCAGAAGAGTCTCGTCGGTATTGCCGAAATCTCCGCCCCATTGAATTTCGCTGCCTTTCGATTGCAGGATCTTCACCGCTTCGTCGTAACTCATGCGCGGGAAGGGCGACAACACGGATTCAAGCTTCGATGTGTCGCGCTCCAGAACCTTCAACTCTTCCTTTCGTTCGTCGAGAATCCGGCCAACAACGGAAACGATCAGTTCTTCGGCGACCCTTTTGATCTCTTCCAGATCGGCGTACGCCATCTCCGGCTCCACCATCCAGAACTCAGTTAGATGCCTCCGGGTTTTAGACTTCTCGGCGCGAAATGTCGGTCCGAAGCAATACACTTTACCGAAGGCCATAATGTTGGCTTCGTTATAAAGCTGCCCCGACTGGGTCAGGTATACCTTCTCGTCATCGAAGTAATTCACCTCGAAGAGCGTAGTCGTGCCTTCACAAGCCGCGGGCGTAAAGATCGGGGTATCGACCAGCGTAAAGCCATGCGAATCGAAGTAGTCGCGGATGGCCTTTATGACTTGGTGCCGTACGCGGATGGCGGCGTGCTGCCTTCGGCTGCGAAGCCAGAGATGCCGGTGATCCATCAGAAAATCGACGCCGTGTTCCTTCGGGGTGATCGGATACGGATGTTCCTCCGTTACGCGCTGATGCACCTGCGCGTCGATCACATCCAGTTCGTAACCACCCGCGGCGCGAGGTTCAGCCCGCAGCGTGCCCGTTACAGTCAGCGAACTCTCTTGCGTCAGATTTTTTAATGTTTCAAAAAGTTCTTCCGGCAGGCTGCTTTTCACGGCAACGCACTGAATCATCCCGCTTCCATCGCGAACTATGGGAAAAACGATCTTGCCCGATTTGCGGAGATTATAGAGCCACCCTTGAATCTCCACACGCTCCCCGGCGTGCTTGGCGGCATCGCTGATTCTAATCTTCGTTGTCCCTTCATTGGTCATCGGTGTTTATCTCGTTCAGCATGTCCGCCGCGCGTTTGGCTTCGTCAAGTGGCGGTTCCATTTCCGGAGGCTCTCTCAATTCGAGAAGCAAGGGGCAATCCTTTGTACACGACCGGAGAAGCTTCATCGTCTTGCGCCAGTCGATCGTGCCTTTGCCTGGAAACAGGTGCAAGTCCTCTTTCCCGTTGTTGTCGTGCAGGTGAGTCGAACGGATACGGTTCTTCATCAACTCAAATTCGTGCTCGACCCCGGCGCCCATGTGGGCATGACCGCTATCAAAGCAGTAGTTCAGCTTTAAATGCGTCTCCTGTAGAAAGAAGTTCAATCTCTCCGCGCTTGAAAGAGCGTTCGGGATATTTTCCAGCAGCACTTCCACACCGCGCTGACCCGCGAATACCTT
>JALYVD010000293.1 GCA_030853405.1 Acidobacteriota bacterium
CACCGGAACACCATAGTGAACCTGGGCTGGATCAAGGAGATTACAGTTCTTCCGGGAGGAGCGTTGACTGTTCGCTTGAAGGATGTCAACGCCACGCGGTTGGCCGTTGCGCGCGACAGAGCCCGCGAGTTCAGAGCGCGAATGGGATGTTAGACTTTGTTGTTGACGAAGGCACACGCGGCCCTGCGGTTCGGATGTGTTCCCCTGCCAGTCGGGGGAATGCCGGATTATTATGCGGTCGCGGTTCCAGAATACGTGCTGGCCTCGTCCAAAGTACGAACGGCATCTTCGCTGAGTTGAAGCTCTGTGGCTTTGATCAGGCTGTCGAGTTGTTCGAGGTTTGTTGCACTCGCAATCGGGGCAGTGACCGAGGGCCGTGCCATCACCCACGCAAGCGCAATCTGCGCGGGCGTGACGCCATAGTCTTTGGCAACGCGGTCAAGCGCTCCGAGAATTTTGAATCCTCTGTCGTTCAGATACTTCTTAACTGTTTTCGAACGCTCGCGGCCTGCTAAGTCTGCGTCGGAACGGTACTTACCCGAAAGGAATCCGGCCGCGAGAGAAAAGTATGTGATGACGCCGAGACCTTCCCTCACGCACACATTCTCGAGGTCGGTTTCGTACGGCGCCCGATCGTAGAGGTTGTACAGAGGCTGCAAGACTTCGTATCGAGGGAGGTTTTTTTCGCTGCTTACCCGAAGCGATTCCGTCAATCTTTGCGCACTGTAGTTCGACGCCCCAATTGCGCGAACCTTTCCTTGCTGGATCAATTCGGCAAAGGTGGAAAGCGTCTCCTCAAGAGGCGTCTGGCCATCGTCCGTATGCGACTGATACAGATCGATGTAGTCTGTTTGCAGACGTTTCAATGACTGCTCGACTGCCTGCTGAATGTACTTTTTCGATAAGCCCTTCTGCCCGGCGCCCATTTCCATCCCTACCTTTGTGGCAATCACCACGTCTTTACGTTTGCCCGTTTGCTTTAACCACTTGCCTATGACGGCTTCAGACTCCCCGCCATGGTGGCCGGGCACCCAGGTCGAATAGACGTCGGCAGTGTCGATGAAATTAAATCCGGCCGTTACAAAGGCGTCGAGAAGTTCGAAAGACGTCGGCTCGTCAGCCGTCCAGCCAAAAACATTTCCTCCAAAGCAGAGCGTCGAGACTTCAAGGCCGGAGTTTCCTAATTTTCGTCGTGTGCTCAATGATGTCCTCACCCGTTAGATGACTAAGGAACCATTCATGGCGCATGAAAAATCCGCGCGGGACTATTTGAACGTGACGGTGCTCTCACCGCTGTACTTATGATAATCGCGGAAATCGATGGTGTTCTTATTACAGTAACTAGATCCACGCTCGCAGCTCAGGTTTTCCGCATGTGTTGGGACCAAAAACTTGGTGGTTCCGAAGCTTACCTCGTCGTAATCGATCGAACTTTCTATGGTATCGAACGGAAAATCCTTCGGTACCTTTTGCGCCTGGAGGTCAATGTGGCGGACCTGAGCGCTCGCTTTGTCCACCCATACCGTCCCTGTGTAAGCCGGCCGCAGCGTCTGGCCGCCTACGATAATCGTCCAGTCCGATCGCGGCAGCGTGACTGAAAAATTGAAGATGGCCGCACTCGCATTATTCAAAGTCGTCGAGCGATAAAACTTGAAATCGGTGTTCCGTGCTGGATCGAAGATACTCGATAACATCGAAGCAAATTCACCTGTAGAGGTCGAGCCGCCGACATCCATCATGCTTTTGCTCGTCTTTTTTCCGCCTACGGTGATGTCCTGGTATTTCTCACGTCCATCTTCGTAAATGACTTTCGCCGTGACGACATCCTGGGCCTGCCAGCCTTCCGACCTCGATACTTCCGTGTAGCGCGTCGTGAACTGCTGACAAACGAAGTTCGGAAGTCCTTGGGTGAAAGTCGCCGCCCATTCCGTCGTGCGAGCAAGCAACTCGGATCCCGGGCCGCCGCGTTTGGCGGATACCGGCTTATCGTCGGAAATAACGAAATCATCGGAAGAGGCCTTCGAAGGCGCTTTTTTAGGCGCGGCTTGAGCCTGAGCAATATCCTCATCCGGCTTATTGTTGGTTGTCTCGGGACTCTTTGGTTTCCCCCGGCGCAAAATGGGCCGGTCCGGTACGTTAACCGGATCGCGAAGGATGGTCGGCCTGGTCAGATCGTCGTCGGTCACTTTAGTCGAACCAGGCTCATTAGCACTCGCCTCATCGAGCGGCACATCTTTGAGCAAATCGACGTGAAGCGCCGTTAAGTAAGCCTCACCGTCCTCCGCAGCTTCGATGTGCACTGTGGTGCGCTGGATAATCTTGCTGCCATCGATTGGCGCCGCCGAACGCGTCCACTTGGTGTCTGGATTCAACGTCATTGTCAGCCAGCGCCCGTCCTCTGTGTGAATGACCAGTTTCTTACCGTCATTCGATACGGTCACACCATCCGCCTCGATGGTGGGCAGCTTAGCTGTATCTTCTTTTTTTGGTGGTTTTTTGTGCCTCGAAATCCTGGGTATACCGGCGCCCCCCTGGTCAATAGGTGGCCGCTGCCCGGGAAGCGGACCCTCGCCAGGAGGATATTGCCCTGGCGGAATCTGTCCCGGCGGATACTGCGCCGCAGCCATCCAGCATGCCAGCGACAACAAGGCAAACAGCTTGAGCATTTAGGCCTTTAGATGCTTACACCGGGCCAACCGGTTTCCATTACCACCGCAGCAGAACCAGTTCCGAGCAGAAACCAGGCCCCATCGCCGCCAATATTCCCCATGTGCCCGGCTCGGGACGCCGGTTCTTCATCACCTCTTCCAACACAAAGAGCACCGATGCGGAAGACAGATTTCCCGTCTTCCGCAGGCACTTCCACGATACGTCCAGCGCGCCATCACCGAGTCCCAACGCGGCCTCTGTAGCTTCTAGCACTTTGGGCCCTCCCGTATGTATGACCCAGCTCTTGATGTCCTCCCGCGCCAGTCCGTTATCGCTTAAAAACTCATCGGCATCCCGGCCCAGATTCTTTAGGACAACTTCGGGAACTTCGCGCGAAAGTACAATCTTGAATCCTTTTTCCGAGATGTCCCACCCCATAACGTGCTCGGTGTCGGGATAAAAGGTGGATCTGGTGGCCACGATTTCCGGGCCTTGGGCCCCCTCGCACTCCTCGCCCGAGATCACCACCGCCGCCGCGCCGTCGCCAAATAGCCCGGAACTGATTAAATTCGCCGGGGAAAGGTCGTCCGGTTGAATCGTGAGCGAGCATAACTCGACCGAGAGCAGCAGCGCCGATTCCTTTGGATAGGCCTTGACGTAGTCCGCCGCCCGGGCGATCCCGGCAGCTCCGGCCACGCAACCAAGGCCGAAGATGGGAATACGCTTCATTCGCGGACTCAGGCGCATTTTATTGATCAGGCGGCCCTCAATCGAGGGGCTTGCCACCCCAGTTATCGAAACAAAGAAGAAAGCGCCAATTTGGTCCGGGGATACGCCCGCCTGCTGCATGGCCTGACACACCGCCCGCTCTCCCAGTTCAAGCGAAGCCTCAATCCAGGAATTGTTTGCCTCGCCCCAGGAGGAGAACGGGTATTTTTCGATGGGGAGAGCCAGATAGCGTCCATCCACCTGAGTCGCCGCGTGAAGGCGCTCGAGAACGTTGAAGCGGTCGAGTTTCGTCCCCCAGTGCGCCCGAAAAGCGTCGATCAGGACTTTTTGCGGATAGTAATGGCGTGGCAGGGAACTAGACGCACTGGCGATTCTCATGAGATGGCTTAAATGCACTACCAGTATGTACTGTTGTGGGACGAATATAGACCTTGAGCAGGTTTAGCGCACTGAAGTTTCGGAAGCCGTTTTGCGCTAGCCCTATATCTCGGCTGCGACTCTTCTCACCAGCACGATCGTAAAATCGTCCGTAAACGAGCTGCCCTTGCACCAGTCCCGCATGTGATTCACTAACCTATTAACGATCTCCGAGCAACTGGCTGATTGTTGCGCGATCAGAAACTCGCCTAACTGCCGTTCGCCGAACTGCTCCGCTGCCGGAGTCAGCGCTTCCGTTACGCCATCGCTATATAACGCTAGCGTGTCTCCTGGACTAAGATCCAAGTGATGCGAATGGTACTGCACTTCGGCTGAAAGTCCAAGCACCAGACTTCCGCCGCGCACCTGCTCAACGCTTCCGTCCGCTCTTAACAGAAGCGGGTAATTGTGTCCGGCGTTGCTGTACTGTATCCTTCCCGTAGCCGGATCGAGCAGACCGAAAAAGGCCGTGATAAACCGTCCGAGGGGAAAGCGAAGTGACAGATTACGGTTGAGAATCGTCAAGGCGGAAGCCGTGTCCGGAGCTGATTCCAGAAGCATTTGAACCCGGGCTTGCAAGCTCGACATCATGAGGGCAGCCGCAAGGCCCTTGCCGCAAACGTCGGCAATGAACAGGCCCATCGATCCGTCGCGGTAGGGAAGAAAGTCGTAGTAGTCGCCGCCTACCGTCCGGCAAGGAAGGTTAAGGCCCGCCAACTCGTAGCCTTCAACTAACGGAGCTTCCGAGGGAAGCAGGTCCCGTTGTATGTCACTCGCCTGCGCAAGTTCTAATTGCGTCAGCTTTTCTTGTTGTTCCACGGCGGCCAGCCGGGCGTGATCGATACGAATAGCGGCGACGTTAGCCATTACCGTCAGCAGCTCCAGGTCTTCCTGCGAAAACGGCCGGACAATTGTCCCGTTATCCAGATAAATCAGGCCGATCACATCGTTAGCTACCTGCAGCGGAACGGCCATAATGCTCCGCACTTGCTGCGCAACAATGCTGTGCTGGCCGCGAAGCGCCATATCGGTTTGGGCATCGCTGATCAAGAGTGCGGCCTTGTCGCGCATCACCTGTTCCCGCACGCCGGTGCTGATCGCGAAGCCCTCTCCCCGGCTGGCTTTCGGAGTCAGCACGCCATGTTCGGCGATAAGAATTAAGCCACGCCGCGCCTCAACCGCCGAGAGACTTAGTTCCAGTATCAGATCGAACAACTCTCCAAGAGGACGGTGGCTTGCCAGTTCCTGACCCGCGCGGATCAGCGCCGCGACAGCCCGGGTGGTCCCAAGAGCCGAATCGTCGCGGTCCCGGCTTCGGCCGGTAGATCGGCCCTTCAGGACTTTGTCAAGGCTGGTTACAATTGTCGAGCTCCGGTCCGATGGAGATTCCTGCGCCACGAACGTGACCACGCGCTGTACGCCGTTCGCCGCAATCTCTTGAACATCAATCGTAAGGTGCCCGGCGTAGATCCTGTCGCCTGGCCGAAGGCGATGTGTTGCGGTAAGCGCCGCGGAGTTGATGCTGGTGCCGTTGCGGCTCCCACAGTCCCGTACCTGCCATCCATCTTCAACAGGATCGAGGCAGAGATGATAACGCGAGAGTGCCGGGTCGTCCGGGTACGCGAGCGCGTTATCGACGGCACGGCCCAGCGATAGCGGCTTCTGATCTAGTTCCACAGTAGTGGACGAGCCGTCGGACGCGGTGATCAGCAATCGCATAACTGGATATCACAAGTTAGCACTCATCAACGCTTCGGCTGCCGATTCAAATCACTTCAACCGTGCTGGGATTACGCTGCTTTCCCGGTGCTTCGGTAGTTTGCGCCACCGAATCCGTTGCGGCATGTCCGGTAATTAGCCGCGCTCCGCGGTTGTAAGTCAGATAAAGAAAACCCCATTCGATAGCGACTACAATCCGGCTTTGAAACTCGACTATGTACAGCAGATGGATGAAAAGCCAGACAAGCCACGCAAGCAAGCCCGAGAGATGCAGCCCAAACACCCTGGCCACGGCGGCGGCCCGGCCGATCACCGCGAGCTCGCCTTTGTCGAAGTAGTAAAAGTGCTTTGTTTGCCGCCCATTCCGAAGGCGTTTGACGATTGCCGATGCGGCATAGGTTCCGCCCTGCATTGCGACCTGCGCCACGCCGGGCAGCGCCTTACCCTTTGCATCTGTGACATAAGCTAGATCGCCGAGAACAAAGATATCCGGGTAATTCGGTACGGTTAGATCCGGGCTCACTTTGATCAGGCCGCCCTTTACGGTCTCGGCTGCCGTACGCTTCGCGAGTTGTTTCCCAAACTCGGTAATGGCAACCCCGGCCGCCCAGATAACCGTGTGCGAGTTGATTCGCTCGGTTCCCGCACTTGTCTTCACTGTCACGCCATTCGCGTCCACTCCGCTCACCACGAGTCCAAACCGCGTTGTGACACCCAGTTTCCGTAGTTGTTCTTCAGCCTTACGCGATAAATCCTCCGGATAAGGGGTCAGCACGCGCGGAGCGCCGTCCACCAGTAGAATCGTCGCGTCGCTCGGCTTCACGGAACGGAAGTCTTCTTTAAGAGTGTGATGAGCGATCTCGCCCAAAGCTCCGGCCAGTTCCACTCCCGTCGGGCCAGCCCCAACAATGACAAACGTCAACCACTCCGCCCTCTCGACTGGGTCGGATATGCGCTCAGCGGCCTCGAAGGCAAGCAGGACCTTATGCCGGATCATCGTGGCATCTTCAATAGTCTTTAAAGCGGGCGCCCACTCGCCCCATTCGTCGTGTCCGAAGAAACTACTCTGAGAACCAGTCGCGACGATCAATGAATCGTACTCAACGGTGGTTCCGTCCTTTAGCGCGACGCTTTTGGCGTCGGGGTCGATGTCTACAGCTTCGCCTAATAGCACCCGCGTGTTCTTCTGCTTGTGAAGAACGCCGCGAATAGGCGCCGCTATCTCGCCCGGCGAAAGGGAACCGGTGGCGACTTGATATAGGAGCGGCTGAAACAAGTGGAAGTTTCGTCTGTCGATCAGCGTCACATCGGCTGGAGCATGCCGCAAAGCCTTCGCGGCATTAAGCCCGCCGAAACCGCCGCCCAGGATCACTACTCGATGTCTATCCGGCATGTGCCCATTGTCCCAGCGTCACTCGTACAGATTCACTGTGGCCAGAAACTCCGGCTTGCGCCGCGCGTTACGAGCCTGTTCGAAAGCGTAAGCGAGCTTGAGCAGCTTGGGTTCACTCCAGGCGGCGCCGAAGAAAGAAATCCCCAGGGGCAAGCCGAACTTAGAACCCGCTGGGACGGTGATGTGCGGATAGCCCGATACGGCGGGCGGGGAAGCGCATCCGCTGTCGGTACGGTCACCACTTACTAAGTCGGTTACGTAAGCGGGACCGGCTGTCGGCCCGGCGATCGCGTCCAGCTTGTACTTTGAGAGCACGGCGTCGATTCCATCTTTTCTTGTCAGCCGGCGGTTCGCCGCAAGCGCGTCCCTGTATTCCTTTTCATCGAGCGAACCCTTCTCCTGGGACATCTCCATCAGTTCTTGCTGAAAGAACGGCATCTCTTCACTGCGATGGTTGCGATTGAACGCGATGCAATCGGCCAGCGACCTGACCCCTCCACCCCGGCCTGCAAGATATCTGTTGAGGTCCGACTTGAATTCATACAGTAGAACCGTGGTTTCCGTGTCGCGCCACGCCTCGAACGTGGATAAATCGGCGGGATCGACAATCTGTGCGCCCTCTTTGCGCATTAGATCGATAGACTCCTGCATGACCGCCGTCACCGTAGGACCGATGTTGAAATATTGCCGCGCAATTCCGATTCGCGCGCCCTTAAGCCCGCGCCGGTCCAGAAAGCGGGTATAGTCGCCGTAGACTCTGCCGCCGCCGCTCTGGGTTACCCCATCCCTGGGATCGATGCCCGTCAGCGCTCCGAGTAGGATTGCGGCGTCCCGGACCGTGCGCGCCATCGGACCGGCTGTATCCTGGCTATGAGCGATCGGAATAATTCCGCGCCGGCTGATTAGGCCCAGAGTCGGCTTGATCCCTACAATGCCGTTCATCGAAGAGGGGCCAATTACAGACCCGTCAGTCTCCGTCCCAACGGCCAGTGCGCACAAGTTTGCCGAGACCGCAACTCCCGAACCCGAGCTCGATCCGGAAGGATTCCGGTCGAGCGCGTACGGATTCTTCGTCTGACCGCCGCGCGCGCTCCAACCACTGGTTGAGTGCGTCGAGCGGAAGTTGGCCCACTCACTCATGTTGGTCTTACCGAGAATAATCGCGCCCGCCGCTCTTAGACGTTCAGCCACCCAGGAATCCTGCGGCGTCGGCGCGTTTAGAAGCGCCAGCGATCCCGCCGTTGTCCGCATCTTGTCGGCCGTCTCGATGTTGTCCTTAAGCAGGACGGGAATGCCATGCAGCGAACTGCGCGGGCCCTTGCTGCGATGTTCAGCATCAAGCGTTCTGGCGATTTTCAGGGCGTCGGGATTGATCTCAAGAACCGAACGGAGCGCGGGACCCTGCCGGTCGATCTGTTCTATACGTTCGAGGTAGAGCTCAACAATGTCCTCTGAAGTGATCTCCCGCTTTTTCATCCGCGCTCGCAGGTCGGAAACGGTCGTTTCTTCGAGCACGAAGGCGGAAGATTGAATTCCGGGCGCATCGGCTGGAGCGTCAGGCGAAACCGTTTGCCTCGCGCTCAGGGTCAGGGCGGTTCCGGCAAAGGCAGTGGTTGCTAAAAACTCGCGTCGCTGCATCTATAAAGAAGTGATGCTTGCCACCCGCAAGGCGGTGTCACCTTTTCACAATTCGCGAGTGTATAGGCAGGTGCGGCGAGAATACACGAACAACGGCACGGTCTCGAACGTATAACATAGTGAGATTACTAGAAATTAGGTTCAGCCGCCTTTGCCCTCAGTTGCCAAAATCTTCACAGCCGTCGCGCTGGCCGTCGATTCCATTCGCGCCCACAAACTACGCAGTTTCCTCACGCTTCTCGGGATCATAATCGGCGTCGCGAGCGTCATTCTTGTCGGGGCCGCCATCGACGGTTTAGGCTCTTACACAGAAAACATCACCGCGAAGACATTTGGCAGTGAAAACTTCCTGATTGCCCAGATCGCTTCCGTGGGCCGTCTAACTGCCCGCGATTTCGTCAACAAGCAGAAATACAACAAGCGGATTCGGCCCGAAGACGTGGCGTATCTTCGCGATGCCACGGGCGATGTTAATATCTACAGCCCCTACCAGCAGCGTATGGACGACGTGAAATCGGAGAACCTGACCTACGAATCGGCGAACATTCTCGGCGTCTCTTACACGCTTCCGGAAATGCGCGATGTTCCGGTACAACAGGGTAGATTCTTCTCGCAAACGGAAGAGCGAATGCACTCGCCGGTAGCAGTCATTGGTGACGACATCCGCGCCGCCCTATTTCCCAACGTCTCGCCTCTGGGCCACACGATTCGGGTAGGAGGCCAGGAATTTACAGTGATCGGACTTCTGGAGCGGCAAGGCTCGGCATTCGGCGCGAGCATGGACAACCCGGTCTACATCCCGTCTACTGTTTTTACCGCTATCTACGGTTCGCAGCGCGGAATGGCGGTATTTGGGAAGCCGCGCGATGGTTCGGGGCTCACCTTCGAGCAAGGACTGGACGTCACCCGGGAGGCCCTTCGCAGTCACTTTCACACCCGTCCCGGCAAGCCCGACAACTTCGATTCTCTGACGCCCGACTCGATTCGTTCGTTCGTCGGTCAGATTTTGGCGGTGATCGCCGGCGTAGTCGTTCCCGTTACCAGCATTTCGCTGGTCGTCGGCGGCATCGTTGTCATGAACATCATGCTGGTAAGCGTCACGGAACGGACCCGTGAAATCGGAATTCGCAAGAGTCTGGGCGCGCGGCAGACCGATATCATGCTCCAGTTCTTGACGGAATCCGTGATCCTTGCGCTTTTTGGAGGAGGGTTTGGGGTCGCCTTCGGGGCCCTTGTCGCCGCGCTCATATCCAAAATCGCGGGGCTGACGTTGACCATTACTCTTCCCTATGTTCTGGTCTCCGTTCTTGTTTCAAGCGCGGTCGGAATCATTTCCGGCTGGTATCCAGCGCGAAGAGCGGCGCGCATGGACCCGGTTGTCGCTTTGAGGGCCGAGTAGCCATGCAGGTCAACGCGCGCGAAACGTTCGCCATGGCAGTCGATTCGGTCTGGTCGCACAAACTGCGCTCCGGACTCACCATCCTGGGCATTGTCATCGGCATCACGACGGTTGTTACCGTCGCGGCGCTGCTAACCGGGTTGAACAACAGCATAATGGATTTCTTTAAGCAGTTCGGCCCAAACAGCATCTACGTATCGCGCTTCAGCGGCGATCCAAGCGGCCAGAACGGTCCGCCAAAAGAACGCAGGCGCAAGCCTCTCAAAGCCGAGTATGCCGACTACTTGAGGTCTGCCGTTCACTCGGTCGATATCGTTGGTACTAGCCTTTACGTCAATCCGCCGCCAGGTCACGTGTTAACCGCAAAGGTGCCGGGCTTTGAATCGGAGAATCTGTCGCTTATCGGCGAGACTCCGAATCTGTACGAAATAACTCAACGGGATCTGCGGCAAGGACGTATCTTCACAGAGGAAGAAAATCGCCGGGCCTTGCGGGTTGCGGTACTGGGGTCGAACCTTGCGGACGCGCTCTTCCCGGCGCAGGACGCGCTTAACAACACAATAACCGTGGACGGAGTTGAGTACACCGTTATCGGCGTCTTCGAACCAGCCAAGGGCGGCTTCTTTGGCGAAAACAGCATGGACCACGAAGTCGTAATTCCGTTTGACACAGCCCGGCTGCGCTATCCGGAAGCAAACAACTTTCTAGTAACGCTGAACGCGCGCCCGGGGATGCGCGACGACGCCCTCGAAGAAATTCGTGCCGACTTGCGCAAGTTTCGCCGTGTTCCTCCCGGTCACGTGGACGATTTCAACCTGTCTACGCCCGATTCGATTATCAAGAATTTCAACCAGATCACCGGTATGATCGTTTTGATCTCTATCGCGATCTCGGCGGTAGGTTTGTTGGTCGGTGGAATCGGCGTGATGAACATCATGCTGGTCAGCGTGACGGAACGTACCCGCGAGATTGGTGTTCGGAAAGCTATAGGGGCACGCCGCCGCGACATCGTCGCCCAATTTCTCATAGAAGCTATGGCGCTGACTGGATTTGGAGGGGTTATCGGAATCGTCTTCTCTATACTCATTACGCTGCTGATTAGCGCCCTGTTCCCGAGCCTTCCTTCGGTTGTTCCCGCATGGGCTGTCATCACGGGCTTCACGGTGTCCGTCGGAGTCGGTGTATTCTTCGGCGTGTGGCCAGCCGTGTTGGCCTCACGGCTCGATCCGGTAGAAGCGCTGCGATACGAATAGCTTCAACTATGGCCTTCGTTTATTCGAGACGTGGCTTCCTCCGCACAGCTGTCGGAGCCGCCGTTGCGCACGTCGCGCTTGCACGCCAGGAGCCGACCTTTTCGACCGAAGTAAAAGTCGTCAACATTCTCGCAACGGTTCGCGACAAGCAAGGCCGGATTGTGCGCGATCTCAACAAGGCGGACTTCGCTTTGTTCGAAGATGGTAAACCGCAAGAAATTAAATACTTCTCGCGGGAGTCGGATCTGCCGCTGACGATTGCTTTGCTTGTCGATACCAGCTTCAGTCAGGGCAAGGTGCTGACCGACGAGATCGGCGCGAGCTATAGGTTCTTGAACCAAGTCCTGCGGGAACGGGAAGACAAAGCGGTGATCGTCCAATTCGATCAGGCCGTGGTTATTCGTCAGGGTTTGACGTCGTCGCACAAAGATCTGGAAGATACGCTCTCGTTGCTGGGAACCCCTACCGCTCAGGACGCGGCAAACGGGAGCGGCACGTTGCTCTATAACGCAGTGCGCCAAACCGCAATCGGCGCGATGCGGAAACAAGCGGGGCGCCGGGCCCTCATCGTGCTTACCGACGGCATGGATGAAGGAAGTACAATAACGCTCCCGGAGGCGATCGAGTCTGCCCAGGAGGCGCAAACTCTCGTCTACTCGATCCTGTTTTCCGATGCTTCATACTACGGCGGACTAGGAGGATCGAGTGGAAGGCGGGTTCTGGAACGTCTTTCAAAAGAAACGGGCGGCGGCCTTTTTGAGGTTTCTAAAAAGATGAGTATCGAGCAAATCTACAGCGCTATTGAAGAAGAACTGCGCAGCGAATACAGCCTTGGCTTTGTATCCGATAAGCCTGTAACCAGCTCCGGTTTTCGAAGAATACGCGCAGCGGTGAAACCCAAGGGGCTGGTCGTGCAAGCGGCCAATCGATATTACGCGGAGACATGAGACAGTATTTTATGGTCATGGGCCTGTAATAACTACATACTTGCTGCAATTACGCGAAACGTAAGCGTAACCATCTCAACGCTGAGAATAATGGATCTTTTCGTGCTCTACTAACAGTAGTATGAGATTTTTCGCGTGCGCGCTGATTGCAACTCTGCCCCTTGTTGCTTTCGGGCAAGAAAAAAACCCGACGCAGTCCAACGAAGGTCAGGGTGCCCCGGGCGGTCCCAATCCGATTTTCCGCGTTCAAGTTGTATCGCGGTCCATAACAGCCGTTAGTTACCGCAATCGGAGCGGCTGGACAAAGGTTAATTTTCAGGGCACGTCGCTTGCTCCTAAGGCTTCTGGAACCGCCGAAGTGAACAGTCGGCTCGGTCACATGGAAATTAAGCTGGATGTGAAAGACCTTCCCGCTCCCACCACCTACGGTTCTGAGTTCTTGACTTACGTGCTATGGGCTATCACGCCCGATGGACATCCCGACAATCTCGGTGAAGTCGTCGTAGATGAGAACGGTAAGTTCAAGGGAGATATTACGACTGACTTACAGTCGTTTGGATTGATCATTACCGCCGAACCCTACTACGACGTAAGCATGCCAAGCGACGTAGTGGTGATGGAGAACATTGTTCGTTCCGATACAAAGGGCAAAGAAGAGACGGTTGATGCTAAGTACGAGCTGCTGCCGAGAGGACAATATTTCTATCATGTTCCCGAATCTCAGCAGCACCCGGTAGACTTCACGAATAAGAAGAATCCTCTGGAGATCTACGAAGCTGAAAATGCGATTCAGATTGCACGCTACGCGAAAGCGGATCAGTTTGCCTCCGACAGCTTTCAGAGTGCGGTAAAGCTCTTGAATCAGGCGGAAGATTACCAAACGCGTAAACAATGGAAGCCCGCAACCATGACTGCTAAAGAAGCGGTCCAAAAGGCCGAGGACGCGAGAACTGTTTCGCTCCGTAGACAACAGCAGATGGCGCTCGATACGGAACGTCAGGAAGCGGCGGCACGCGAGGCGGCGGCGAAAGCTCATGCCGAGCGGGAAACCGAGGCTGCGGCCGAAGCGGCCCGCCAGAGACAGTTAGCCGAGCAACAGACGCAACAGGAAGCCCAGCAGCGCCAGGCTGCCGAAAAGGCCAGAGCCGAAGCGGATGCGGCTCGTGCGCAGGCCTCCGCCGAAGCGCAGAGAGCTAATTCCGCGGCAGATGAAGCAAACCGCTTACGGCAACAGGCGGTAGCTGATAAAAACGCCTTACGCGAGCAACTGTTGCAGCAATTCAATTCCATTCTGCAGACTCGCGAAACTGTGCGCGGTCTTGTCATCAATATGAGCGATGTACTATTCGATACCGGCAAATATACGCTCAAAGAAGGCGCAAGAGAAAAACTGGCGAGACTATCCGGCATTATCCTCTCGCATCCTGGATTGAATTTACGAATCGAAGGTTATACCGACAGTACCGGTTCGGATTCTCTCAATCAGAAGCTTTCTGAACAGCGCGCCGATACCGTGCGCGATTTTCTGCTCACTCAAGGCTTGACCGCTGACAGCCTCAGCGCCGTCGGCTATGGCAAGGGATACCCCGTCGCATCGAACGACACCTCTTCGGGCCGTGCAATGAATCGCCGAGTGGAGATGGTCGTGTCGGGCGAAGTGATTGGCGTACAGATCGGCGTTCCGCCCGCACAGGACAGGGGAACCGCTGTAACTCCATCAGCTCCTTCCACTTCTGCGCCGCCGCCCGCGCCGCAACAATAACATCCCGGAAATACAATTGACTTGGCGCCGCTTGATAGCAAGCGGCGCTTTTCAATTCGAGTTCCTTTAATCTGGAGCTTGACTCTCCTGTTCGGCTTCACCATCTTTCTTAGCGCCTTCCTGCTCTTTTCTCTCGAGCCGCTGATAGGTAAGCGCATTCTCCCGTGGTTCGGCGGATCGGCCGCGGTCTGGTGCACTTGCCTGGTCTTTTTTCAAACCACGCTGCTGATTGGCTATCTTTATGCCCGTTGGCTTAGCCGCGCGGTCGCTTCTAAGAAACAGGCCTGGATACATTGCGCAATCCTCCTCGGCTCTCTGATTTTGCTGCCCATCGGTCCAGGGTTGCGCTGGCGTATGGATGCTCCGGGCCACCCTGCATGGGCAATCCTCCTCATGCTCTGCGCCACCATCGGACTGCCGTTTGCCGCGCTCTCGGCAACCAGTCCGCTGCTCCAGCATTGGGCCGCACGCTTGGGCAATCGCAAGCCTTACGGTTTGTTCGCCGTGTCGAATTTTGCCTCGCTCGCGGCGCTCTTTGCTTACCCGCTCCTGGTCGAGCCAACTTTGGATATGCCGGCGCAGCGATGGTCTTGGTCGCTGCTGTATGTGCTCTTCGCGGGAGTTTGCGCCGCTGTTGCGTGGGTTACTAAGGCTGTTACAGATACTACTGAATCGTGCAGCCGGTCTACCCGCCCGAGGCTACCTCAGAGGTCGCTCTGGTTCGCCCTGGCGGCTTGCGGCTCAATGTTACTGCTTTCCGTGACGAATCACATCACGGAAAACGTAGCAGCCGTACCGCTCCTTTGGATACTTCCGCTGGCGGTCTACTTACTAACTTTTGTCCTGGCGTTTAGCGGTGGCACAATCTACAAACGTACGCTTTGGCTTCGGTTGTTAGCGATGGCACTGGGTGTTTTAGGCTATGCCATCTACGACATCAATACGATCGAAGCCATACAGATAAGCCTTCCCATATTTCTCTTGTCTCTGTTTGCTTGCTGCATGTTCTGTCATGGTGAGTTGAACCGCGCGCGTCCGGAGCCCGGCCAAATAACGGACTTTTATTTGATGATCGCCGCCGGTGGAGCGGTGGGCGCCATCTTTGTCGGACTCATCGCACCTGTGATTTTCAACGGCATCTATGAATTGCCGTTGACACTCTTAGTAACGGCACTCTTGGCGCTTATCGTCACTTGGCGCGATGAGACTTGGGCGATGCGGTTGCTCTGGACCGGTGTCAGTATCGGTATGGTCGTGGTCTTTGCCGGGAATGTAAGCGCATTCCGGGACAATTCGCTCACGCTCCGGCGCAGCTTCTACGGCTCTCTGCGCGTTGTGCAATCAAGACACGCCGGGGAGCGGCAGACCCGAACGTTGTTCCACGGCACGATTGAACATGGCGCACAGTTCGTATTACCTCCCTTGCGCTTCCGCCCGACCACTTACTATGGAACCGATTCGGGAATCGGGATCGTATTGCGCGAGTGTTTCACACGGCCGAAGCGCGT
>JALYVD010000295.1 GCA_030853405.1 Acidobacteriota bacterium
GCCGTGGGACGACGCGATCTGCCCCAAGTCGAGCTATGCGCTGGGCTACGCGCGCTCCACCGACAATGTCACCATATCCAACAACTACGTCACCGGAACCTACGAACTCGGGACGGTCATCGACGGCGCCTGGAAGAAGTTCACCGAAAACGACCACCCTCGCCAAGGCCGTATCAAGTGCGGCACCGAGTCCAACGGCGGCTTCCGCAATATCACCATCAGCGGCAATGTCATCGAGGGCTGCAAGGGCATAGCTCTTGAGACCTCGGACGGTGCATTTGTCGAAGACATCGCCATCACCGGCAATACTATGCGCGACATCTTCGATGCACCACTGTTCCTGCGTCTAAACCGCCGCAACCGCGGCCCCCGTGACACGGCGCGGCCCGGAACGCTGCGCCGCATACTGATCTCCAACATCGTCAGCTCCAACTCGGACTCAGCCACATCGTCGATCTTCTCGGGCATAGCGTCCAACCTGATCGAAGACGTCAAGCTAAGCAACTGTTTCTTCGGCCATCGCGGCCTGCCTGCGGTCATCGGCCGGGGGGCACGCTCCAAGCCCATGCCCGACTGGCGCACGATCCAGGTTCCCGAGCAGGAAGAGGGTTATCCGGAGCTGTCGAGCTTCGGCCCGACGCCCAGCAACGGCTTGTTTATCCGCCATCTCAAGAACCTCGAAATGTCGCACGTAGAAATTGCGCCAGCCAACGCCGATCCACGTCCGGCCTTCTGGCTCGAAGACGTGCACCGCGCCGATTTCTTCGCCGTCACCGCTCCGCCGCAACCCAATTTCACGTTGCGCAACGTCTCTGATCTGCGCATCTTCTGGTCGCGTGCTACAAAGGACACAACGCTCTCTCGAGCAGAAACCCAGACCATCTAAAATGAGCGAACTGAAAACGTCCTCTATGTCGTCCCCACTTATAATCGCCGCCGTATGTATCGCCATTTTCGCGTTGCCGCGATCTTCGGCGCACGCGGCGGACAGCGCCAACCCGCTGCTGAAGCAGTTGCCGCGCTTCACCGCAGCGGACGTGCCCGCCATGGCCCCCGAGGAGAAGGCGGTCCAGCCGCTCCTGGCCAAACATCCCGCGCCCACCGGCCTTCCCGGCAAAGGCCTGGCGCAGCACCCCATGCTCTACGTCGGCGAGGGCTACAACAAGATCTTCCTCGTCGATCACGGTAAGATCGCCTGGACCTACTCCACCGGAGGCGGCAACGAACTAGACGACATTTGGATGCTCTCCAATGGCAACATCCTCTACACCCGCATGCAGTACATCGCCGAGATCACCCCGGATAAGAAGGTCGTCTGGCGCTACGATGCACCCAAGGGAACCGAGATTCATACCTGTCAGCCCATCGGCTTCGACAAGGTCCTGTTCGTCCTAAACGGCCTGCCTGCCCCCAAGCTGATGATCGTCAACATTCACACCAAGGCAGTCGAGTTGGAACACGACATGCCCGCCACGAGCACAACCGACCCAAAGAGCGTCCATGCCCAGTTCCGCCGTGTACGCCTTACGGCGAAGGGAACTTATCTCGCCTCGTTCCTCAAAATGAACCGAGTGGCCGAGTACGACAAGAACTTCAAGGAGATCTGGAGCTACGACATACAAAGTCCTTGGGCGGCCATCCGGCTCAAAAACGGAAACACACTCATCACCGACGAAGACGATGTCCTCACCCGCGAAGTCAACCCCAAGAAACAGACCGTTTGGGAGTTGACCAAGAACGACATTCCGCCGCAGTACTGGTATGAGAACGCGCAATCCGCAACCCGTCTCGCAAATGGCGACACTATCATCTGCTCGCGCGGCGGAAAAGACCAGGGTCCCCAGCTCGTCGAAGTAACTCCGGATAAGAAAGTTGTCTGGGTATTGCAGGATTGGGCGCAGGTCGGCCCCGCCACCGCCGTCCAGATCCTCGACGATCCCGGCTACCCCGAGCGCCCCGGCGACAGCCTACACTAGGAGCTTGTTGAGCGCGGGCTGGGTGGCGCGGGAACCTACAGAGGTTGTGATTGATGGAGAGAAGGCGAATGCAATACGAGTTCTCGGATAACATAAAGCTCCGGTTTGCAAATTCAATGGATGGTGTTCCGGTCGAAGTCAGGTTTACGCATTCAGGAGAACCCAATAGTAAATGAGAGATCATTCCTTGCAACGAATCATATTGTTCGGCTTTCTTGTCTTTTGGCCGATTCTGCCTGCCTGGAGCGCGGATTATTTCCCTCCGCCCGACAGCGCAGGTGGCTGGCGCACATTGACCGATGCCAGCCAGATCCGGAAGAAAGCGGGAGTGGACCTCGACCGGCTGGACC
This sequence comes from Acidobacteriota bacterium, assembly GCA_030853405.1. GTDB lineage: Bacteria > Acidobacteriota > Terriglobia > Bryobacterales > Bryobacteraceae > Bog-105. The sequence continues at coordinate 2,327 of JALYVD010000295.1, forward strand.
AGGCGTTCGCGTTTCTTCAGGAGACCAGTCAAAATGGCGGTCTGTTAGTGGTACGGCACGGCTACCTGATTTACGAAAAGTATTTCGGTAAAGGGAATCGGGAAGCACACCCGGATATGGCATCGATCGGCAAAGCGTTCACGAGCGTTTCTTGCGGCATCATGCTGAAGGAGAAACACGACGAAATTCCCGAGGGGCTTGAGCAGAAGGTGTTCACGGAAAGATATCTGCCAGAAGCGTTCCCATTAAGCGACCCTTTGAAGGCCGAGATCAAACTTGGGAACCTGCTCACCATGACGTCGGGAATGCATGGAGAGGGCGGGAATCCAGGGATTGTTAATGGCGAAGATAAAAAGCTGGAACCACTCCCGCGGCCGACTAATCCCCTGGACCAGGACCTGAACGCGTTGCGGGTTCCTTTGTGGACCAAGCCCGGAGGAGGTTACTCCTACTCTTCGGCATCGCCTCACGTTGCTTCCATTGTTTTAAGGCATCTGACCGGAATGGAGTTGCAAGAGTACATCCAGTTGAAATTGGCTAAGCCTATGGGTTTCGGGTCCTGGGGCTATGCAATCCATCAGAACGGCATAACCCTCCCACATACACCCGGCGGCGGTGGTATCGCCCTGCGCGCCACGGATGCAATTCGGTTTGCCTATCTTGTTTTGCATGAAGGGCGCTGGAAGGAGCAGCAACTCGCGCCAGCCGACTACATTGCGCTTTGTGGCCGCCCGTCTCCTTACAATCCGCACTCCCCATTCAGCCTGATGTTTGAGGTGAACGCCGATGGTCACGTTTTCGGTGCGCCCCGCGATGCATTCTTCAAGTCGGGCGCAGGCGGTTCGGCCATATACGTTGTGCCCTCGCTGGATATGGTCGTTTATAAGATGTCGGGCAGTGATGCGCAGTTCAATCCAGATCTGACGGGACTGCCGCTAACTTATCGCGAAGATCATTCTCGGGAGAACTGGAAACCGCTTCCCCACGACCAATTTCACGACGGGCCGATTGGCGGTGACGATGGAGTCAGGAGACTGCTGGAGATGGTCTCGGCCGCTGTTCTCCCATGAAACGTATTTGAGATATAATACAGAGGCATCTGCGAACGCTGATTGCCGGATGCAATGTAAGTTGGCGATTCAGCCAACGGGCTCCGGAGGTGTAAATCGATTGCTCATATCCATTCGCCGGTTTTTGTTAGTGCTGTTAGGGCCCTGCTGCTTCATAGCACTTCTTTCTTCCGGAGTTCACGGCGCGACTAAGCCCCGTACTTTGTGGTCTCTTGAACCCGTTGTCCGTCCGGACGTTCCCGTTGAAGTCACTGATTCGAAAAATCCGATCGATGCCTTCATTGCGGAGAAGTACAAGGAAAAAGGCCTACAACCTACCGCAACGGCCGACAAGCTCACGCTCCTTCGCCGCTTATATTTCGATTTGATCGGTCTTCCTCCCACGCTAGCCGAACAGCAGGCCTTCTTACGTGATAAGGCCCCGGATGCCTACGAGAAGGTGGTGGACCGGCTGCTTGCTAACGACCAGTATGGGGTGCGGTGGACCCGGCATTGGCTGGATGTGCTGCGTTATACGGATTTGGATGGACTCGATGGTTCCGTGATGCCGGCCGCTTCCGGCATCTACTTGTGGCGGGATTGGATGATTTCGGCCCTCAATCACGACCTGCCATACGACGACTTCGTCAGGGCTCAGATCCTGGGAAACCGCTCCAAGCAGCACACGGTTATGACGGCCACCGGGCATAGAATGAAGGTCGAAAGCAACCCCGAGGATCAGTTTGCATTGGGCTTTCTGGCTCGGGGGGCTGTCACCCGAGAGAACGCGGATCAGGACCTTTCGCTTTCAGCCGTCGAGACGGTGTCGAGCGCGTTCATGGGCATGACGGTAGCCTGTGCGAAGTGTCACGATCACAAGTTCGATCCAATCAAGCAGAAAGATTTCTATGCCATGAAGGCTCTCTTCGACCCTCTTGTTCCGAAGAAGATCACGATGGCAACTTCCGCCGAGATTTTCGCCAATGGCGAACTGGTAGCGGAATATAACCGGAAGAAAGCTCCCATTGATGAGTCAATCGAAACCTTAGTCGCCCCGTACAGAACGAAACTCTATGCGGATCGTGTAGCGATGCTGACGCCCGATGTACAGGCGATCATCCAAAAGCCGGAGAAAGAGCGAACCGCCCAGGAACAGAAGATCGCGGACGACTACTTTCCCGTCCTGCGGATTGATCCTTCGAAAATCAAGGAGGCCATGCCCTCTGAGCAGCGGGCCAAGTACGCAGCCCTCCTGAAGCAGGAATCGGCGTTGGTTCGTCCACCCGAATTGCCGTCCTACTGGACAGTCGAAGAAGATGAGACTCTTCTTCAACAGAAGACCTACATTCTCACCACCGGTGATCCCAAGCAGCCTCAAAAGGACAAACCAGTCGAGCCGGGATTTCCATTTATGCCCGCCGGGATCGATTTCCGGGAAGGTCGGCGCGAGGCTTTCGTGGACTGGCTGACCGCGCCCAATAATCCTCTCTTCGCGAGAGTCGCCGTGAATCGGATTTGGCAGTGGCACTTAGGAGAAGGCTTACAGCGCGTTCCAAGCGATTTCGGGCTGCTCGGCGGTAGACCTTCCAATCAGAAGCTGCTTGATTATCTCGCTTCCGAATTTGTCTCGCATCAGTACAGCATGAAGTGGTTAAGTCGGCTGATCGTTACTTCCGACACATACAAAATGGCCTCGAAACCGGATGATTCCGCGCTCGCTGCCGCCAACGAAAAGATAGATCCAAACGATTCCTATCTGTGGCGGTTTCGTTTGCAGCGGCTTGATGCGGAGCCTGTGTGGGATTCGATTCTATACGATTCGGGAAATCTCGATCTGGCCGTCGGCGGCAAATCTTTCGTACTCGACACGCCAAAAGGTAAAGCAGACTCTAAACCAGGCTCCAAACCAAATTCCGGGTCATTCGACGTGAACACCACTCGCAGAGGGATCTATATGGCGCGAGGATATCTCCCGAGCAAAGATGTGATGCCAAACTTCCTGACGGCGTTCGACGCCGACGATGGGCGGGTTCCCTGCCCAATGCGCGGCCAGACGGTAACGGCGCCACAGGCGTTGTTCCTGATGAACAACGAACTGATTGCCAGGGAATCGGGGATATTGGCGCATAGAGTCCTGAGGCAAAGCGGCGGGAACATTCCGTTGGCCGTCAATCTCGCTTACCGGACAACTTTAGGACGTCCGCCCTCCGCTCCAGAGACGCGCCGGGCATTGCAGTACATCGAGAACAAGCCATCGAGGATGAACGATTTTAGCTGGATGCTGTTCAACCTGGATGAGTTTGTGTACGTGAGGTGAAAACATGACCGACCTTCGAAAATTATACCCGTGCGGAAGAATCGCGCGCCGGCGATTCCTGTATCAGACGGCTTTAGGGTTCATGGGCTCGGCCATGGGGTCTCTCTGGGCGGAAGACGGCAAAATGGCCGACGCTCGATTGCCTGGCGAGCCCAAAGCCAAGTCGGTGATTTATCTGTTTATGTGTGGAGGTGTCAGCCACATTGACACCTTTGATCCCAAAGGCAACAAGTACGCCGGCAAGATCATGGATGCAGTTGGATTTGGCGACAACAATGCGCAAATGAAGCGGCCGGTCATTCCTTGTCTCCGCACGTTTGAAAGGTACGGAAAAGCGGGGATCCCCGTTTCAGACTGGTTTCCGCATGTCGGCTCGGTGATCGATGACATTGCGGTTGTCCGTTCTATGTATTGCCACCAGTCGAACCACTTCCCCGCAGTCATTGAGGGCGCCACAGGTAAGCCTCTGCGCCAGTTCGAGCATCCGTGTCTCGGCAGTTGGATTACTTACGCGCTAGGAACGGCGAATAAAGATCTGCCGACGTTTGTGAATGTGGGCAGGCCTTCGTCTCCCGTCCAACTCACGGGTGGATATCTGGGCGCCGCGTACTCCGCCACTCCCTTTCAGCCCGGAGCGACACCGATCCCGAACCTGAATCTGCCAAAGAGCGCCACTACCAAAGAACGTGACCGCCAGATGCAAGTCCTTGCCGAGATGAATAAACAGTTTCGCGAAGACTACGCGATCGAGAGCGAAATAGCGGCGCGTGTAAAGTCCTACGAACTGGCGGCTAATATGATGCTCGCGGCGCCGCCTATTGTGGATTTTTCAACCGAGCCCGAACCGATTAAGGCCTTGTACGGAATCGGAGTTAAGGAAACGGACGATTTCGGCCGCCAGTTACTGCTGGCTCGCCGCTTGGCGGAAAAGGGAGTGCGTTTCATTCAAATCTGCAACGCCGGCGGAGGCAACGGAGGTTGGGATGCCCACGACGATATGAAGACGCACGGACCACTTTGCCGTGCTGTCGATAAGCCTATTGCGGGTCTGATCGCGGATCTGAAGCAGCGTGGCATGTTGGACAGCACGCTTGTCGTCGTTGCGAGTGAGTTTGGCCGCACTCCGTGGTCGCAGAATACAACTGGACGAGATCACAATCCGAAGGGCTTTACAACATTGCTTGCGGGCGGCGGTGTAAAGGGCGGCGTGGTGGAAGGCGCAACGGATGAAGTGGGATTTAAGGCGGTAGAGAATCCTCATTACATTAGCGATCTGCAAGCCACCATTTTGCGCCAGGTAGGTCTGAATTATAAGAAGATGGATTTCATAGCCAATGGCCGGCCGTTTCACCTCATCGAAGAAGGAACCGGGCCGATAACTAATATCTTAAAGAGCTAGGACGGATCGGGCACTTAAACTCGATTACTCTTCCGGTCTGGCCGGCTCTTTTCCAGACGGTACATGAGCGAGCCGCTTCGCATTCTCAAGCTGTGATCGGTACACTGTCTCCTGAGGCGCGAGTCGCACGGCACGGGAGAACTCCTCAACTGCCGTGGAGAAATCGTTGCGGCGCATAGCTAAGTCGCCCAATTGGTTATGGGCCTCCGCTGCAGAGGGATTCAGGCGCACGGCTGTTTCCAGACTTTCGCGAGCTGGCGCAAACTGACCTACTCCCTTCTGAATCAACCCCTGGAGATAGTGATACTCCCATTGCGATGGGGCCAATCTGATGGCCTCTCGAATACTGACCTGCGCGTTATCGTATTGGTGATTTTCAAAGTAGACGCCCGCCAGACGAAAGAGGATGGAGGGATTATCGGAATCCAGCTCCCGCGCTCTTTCAAGGGCCGCAACCGCCCCGTTCAGATCGCCGGCGGCAACCAGTTGCCGTGCATCCGCCGTCATACGAGCCGCGTCCCGTTGTGATTCGACATGCCGGTTGGCTTTGTCGCGCTCTCGCTTAAACTCGGCAAGCGCACGCCGGGAATCCTCTTCGCGGCCCATCGAGCGATAGGTTTGGGAGAGGTAGTAATTGATTTCTGGGTCACGAGCTCCAAGCCGTATAGCGGCTTGAAAGTCGGCGAGCGCTTCAGGAAATTTTTTCAGCCGGGAATACGCGCGAGCTCGTAAAACCAGCGGTTCATAAGCGTGCCGATCGAGCCGGATCGCGCGGCTGAGTACGTCCACAGCTTGCTCGCTACGATCCGTCTTGAAGTCAAGATTTCCTAAGCCCACCAGGGCAGAGACGTTTGTGGGCTGAAGTGAGAGAGCCCGCCCAAAGAAACGCTCCGCTTCGGCAACTTGATTGTGGGCTGCATAGACAGCCGCCAGATCGGCTGCCGCGGGCGCATCGTTCTTGTCCAATTCCACAAGCCGCTGAAGAACGGTCAGAGCTTTATCGCTCATATCATGACGCAGATAAAGACTGGAGGCGGCCCGCAGAGCTGGGATGTTCCGGGCGTCAAGCTTGAGCACGGTTTCAAGCACCGTCAGGGCCCGATTGTCGTCGCCCTTTGCGGAATATGCTTCCGCTAAAGCGGTAAGAAATTCGATAGACTGAGGATCGCAACTCGCGGCACTCGCGAGATCGATTATCGCGCCCTCTAGCTGCTGCAAGCGATATCGGGAGAGACCTAGGAAATAGGAAATTCTGCAATCCGAAGAGCCGGCGCGAGCCTGTTCAAGCAGTTTTATGGTCTGTGTGTAGTCCCCACGATTGAACGCCCGCCCCGCCTCTCCGAGGAGATCCCGGGGCAGTGCCGTTTCTCCGCATAGCAGGGCAACGCTAGTTGCGATCGCTAGATAGCGGGTGTTTCTCTTCATCTCTCAATGTCCGACTGATGGCGAGAGCTTCACGCGCTCGCGATTCATCCCCGGACCGGCGCGCCGCCAGACTGAGTTGATAATAGACAGTCGCTTTGCGCTCCCCCAGCCGTATACCTTTTTCAAATGCAGCGGTGGCCTGGAGCGGCTGTCCGAGCAGACGGTAGGCACGGCCAATTTCTACCCAGGCGGAACCCGCACTGCCGGGAGTTATCGTCACGGCTTTCTGGAGATAGGGGAGCGCTTGTTGCGGTTTGCTCATTGCAATGAATGTGTGCCCCAATTGCAGATACGTGCGCGGCTCGGGATCGTCGAGGGCAAGTTCGGCTTCGAACTGCTGCAATGCCTGGGGATACTGCACAGCTTCGAGGTAGAGGCAGCCCAGGGTGTAGTGCAATCCACGCGTGTGCGGGTCGTGTTCGAATAAGGTCTCGAGCTCCGCCATGGATTTTGCTTTTTCACCTTTGCTTTCGTAGAACGCCGCGCGAAGTTGAGCAAGCCGGTAGGAGTGCGGGTCGAGGGACTCGATTTCAGCGAAAGTAGCGGCGTACGAATTGGCCAGTTCGTTGCGCCTTTGAGGAAAGCGTCGGCCCTCGCCGACATAGGTCTGCGCCAAGTGATAAAGCGCATCGATGTTAGTTGGTTCGACGCGCCGGGCGGCGAGTAATGCTCGTTCAGCTTCCGAGTCGCGGTCGAGACTCAAGTAGGTCAAACCCAGGAAGTAGTGCCCTTGAAAGTCATCCGGTTTCTCGGTCGTGTACCGCTGCAGGAACGGAAGCGCCTTTGCACTTTGATTTAGGTTGAAGTATGAAATACCAAGGAAGAGCCTCGCGTTGCTCATCTCCGGCTTCTCTTTCAGTCCGGTTTCGAAAGCCAAAATAGCCGGTTCATACTTCTTCTGCAGAAAGCAGCTGATCCCGAGGTTCATCTCCGCTTCGGGCAGGTTGGGGTCGAGACGCACGACCTCGCGATTTTCACGCTCGGCTGCCTGATAGTCGCCGGTCTGTAGAGCAGCTGCGGCTGCGGCCCCATGACGGGCTACAGAAGCGTCCTGCTGAGCCCAGAGGCTGAGCGCCACAAAGAACGACAAGTGACGCATGAATATCTAAGTATATGCGCGCTAAAATACAACACGCATATTGAGCTGAATCTCCCGTGGGGTGTTCGCTTGCGAGTTCACAATGCCGAAGGTGGCCGATTCTACTCCTGTCTGCGGCGTGCCGAACCTCACTCGGTTGCCAATATTGAAGGCGGACGCCTTAAACTCCAAATGCCTGCCTTCGCCAAAGAACGGAAAGTCTTTCCCGAGGGTCACATCTTCATTGAGTTCTGGCTGGGTACGAAGCCAAGGTATATCTCTGGGACTGTCGCCGAAGGTGAACGGCAAGGGTCTGGTAAATGCCGCCGGATTGATGTAGGGCGCATGAGCGGGATCGCCGTTCCATGCCGGGTTGACCAAGGGCACACCGGACACAATGTTCGCTCGCTCCTGGCCGGAAAACAAGCCCGTATTCAGATTTGAGGTGATCGTTAACGGATAGCCCGACTGGTAGTTCTGAATGGCTGAGATCTTCCATCCCCCCAGAAC